>JAFGBX010000315.1 GCA_016932935.1 Promethearchaeota archaeon
CTCGGCCTCGCCTTCAAGGCGGGCACCGGCGACACGAGGGAATCGCCCTCCAGGGCGGTCGTCCTGCGATTGCTCGACGCCGGCGTGGAGAGCGTGAGGGTGCACGACCCCTCGCCCTTCGCGCGGGAGGAGTTCAAGAAAGAGTTCCCCGCGAGCGACCGGCTCTTCTACTGCGAGCGCGTAGGCGATGCGCTGGACGGCGCAGGCGCGTGCATCATCTTGACCGAGTGGCCCGAGTACAAGCGGCTGCGGCCAGCCGACCTCGCCGCCATGGCACCCCGGCCGCTCGTGGTCGACGCCCGGCGCGTCCTCCCGGTGCACGAGTTCAAGGAGGCCGGGGTGGAGCTCGTGAGGCTGGGGGAGTCGGAGAGCCGGTCGTTCGTGCCGTGATCTGCCTCGCTCCCCGCTGGCGGGCTGCCGCGTTAACGGCCGTTGTTCTTCCGCGTGGTCGAGATCACGCTGCGGTCGCCGACCGTGATCTGGGACTTGATGATGTCCTCGAGGTGGCACCCGTCCCCGATGATGCTGTCCGTGGTTATCACGCGCGTCAGGGAGGACCCGTCACCGACCAGCGAGTTCTGGATGATGGAGCTCGCGATGTTCACGTTGTCCCCTATGGAGACGTTCGGGCCGACGATGGAGTTCTTGATGGAAACCCCCTTCCCGATGAACGAGGGCAGGACGATGTGCGAGTTCTCGACGTGGTGGAAGTCCGTCGGGCAGTTCATGGTCTCGAGGAAGAACTTGTTCCCCGCGATGAATGCGTCCGGCTGGCCGATGTCGATCACCTCGTGGCTCATCAGGTACGCGCCGATGCGGTAGCGCTTGTCGACGAGGTCCTGCAAGGCGGGCGTGAACTGGTGTTCCTGGTTTTCCCGGAGGGGCTTCGAAACGGCCTCTTCCAGGAAGTCGAGTACCTCGTTGGTGGCCCTCGCGTTGAACACGTAGGCCCCAGAGATCGCCGTGTTTGCGATGTATTCCTTCGGCTTCTCGACCATCCTCGTGATTATGCCGTCCTTGTCGGGAACGACTACGCCGTAATGCTCCGGGTGCTTCACGACCGAGACGCTGATGAACCCGTCCAGGTCTGAGTTCTCGAACTTCTCCTCGATGCCCCGGTAGCCGTCGATGGGCAGACGGTCGCTCAAGAACACGAACATGCCGTGTTCCTTGTTCTCCTTCGGGAGGAACCCGGTCTTCCGGGCGAGGTAGATCGCGTGGCCGAGCCCGGGGAAGATCGGCACGTCGTCGATGACGCCGCGCTGCTCCTGCTCGACGAAACGCGGTTGGAAGTAGTCCGAGTAGTGGTCGGTCACGTGCTTGGCGATCATCTCCTTCTTGTACCCCGTGATGAACAGTATCTCCGTCCCCTCGGGGAAGGTCTCCTTGAGCATGCCCATCGCGTGGTCGAGGATGGTCTTCCCCGCGACCTTGAGGAATGCCTTCGGCTTCGTGAACGTGAACGGCTGGAGCCTTTTACCGACACCCGCTATCGGGCAGATGATCTTCATCTTTGGTTTCATCTACTCGTCCTCGGTTCACACCCGTCGGGCGGAGTCGTGGCGCCCCGGTGCCATCAGCGTCCAGACCAGGGGTTCGACGTGCCCGCTGTCATAAGCCTCCATCGGACACGGACGGGGAACCAGCGGTTGCTTATAATTTTGCTCCGCGCCCGCATTGGGAGAAGCTATTTTTGCACGAGATGCCTTTATGGGACATAGCAACAACGTGCGGTACACGCGGCGAGGGTGACACCAACGTGGGAATCCGCGACATCGAGAAGAAAATCAAGCTCAAGGAGGCAATGGCCAAGAAAGCCGCGGAGCTCAAGGCGCAGGAGCTAGAATCGAGGGCACGCGTTCAAGACTTCACGGCCGTCAAGATCCGGGCCATCGCCGAGAAGCACGGCTTCATCCTTGCCATCAACGACGAGATCACGGCGGAGATCGATGCCTTGCGCGTGAGGTATGGCATCCCCGAGAGCCGGGTCATTCGGAAGATCGTGAAGAAGGAGGATCTGTTCGACGAGAAGGGTAGGCTCGACCACGACAAGCTCGGCTGGTTCATCTTCCAGGAAGTCCTTGCCGAGAAGGAAGAGACCGGCGGGATCTTCACGATCCCGGAACTCTTCATGTTCTTGAAGCCTTTCGACCTCTCCGAGAAGATCGGCTTGAAGGATGTCCAGAAGTCGATGCAAGCCATGGCGAGGAGCAACGCCATCGCCGGATACGAGACTCTGAAGTCAGGCGTCGACGTCGTGTATTTCTTCGACGAGAAGTTCACGTCGGATTACAAGGTCGTGCTCGGCCTCGCGAAGCAGAAGGGCGTGGTGCTGCTGGAGGACCTCCTCGCGATGAGGTGGGCGCAGCAGCGGGCCGAGAAGGCGCTGGAGAGCCTCGTCCGGTCCGGCATCGCTCGGTTCGACGAGTCGTACATCAAGGGGAGGAAATGGTACTTCCCCGGATTGAAGTGAAAGGGCTATTGCGTCAGGTCGAAGACGAACGCCAGCTTCTTGTCGCTGGATTTGACGATCTTGCCCTTCTTCTGCTTCTCCAGGATCTTGAATATCTCCGGGAACTCGTCCTCGGGCAGTTCCGAAAAGCTCTCGTGCTCCTCCTTCAGGTCGTAGACGAAGAGCGGCTCGGTCTTCGCGTTCTTGTATGCCCAGTCGTATATGACGCCTGCCCATTCGTCGAGTGATTTCCAATACACCCGGAGCTTCTCCTTCTTGACGACCCAGATCGCCAGCCTCTTCTTGGCGAGGTCGTCCCCGATGTCGATGATCGCCTCCTTCCCCGTGCGCAAGGCCTGGAATGGCTTCCTGTTGAGGAGTTCTTGCACGTAGATCACGTGTTTCTTCTCGATCTTGGCGAAGTCGAACATGATCTTCGACCACTCGTCGAGCCACTCCTTGTAGTCGCTCTTCTTGTTCTCTGGCGGGGGGTTGTACATGAACTCGTAACGCACGTCATCGAGCCAGTCGTGCATGCTCCGCAGCGCGATGAAGTTCTCTTGCACCGTGTCGATGGCTTGCTTATGGACGCCAGTGACGACGGGTGGCACGGTCTCCTCCACCTCCTGGTCGTCGTCCATGTTGATGATGAACCCGACTGATTCGGCGCCGTCGACCCTCTCGATCCAGGCCGAGAGCCAGTCCGAGAGCGCCAGGTCCTCTCGAATCTCCCTCAATAGCTTCCGGAAGTAATCCAGGTTGCGCTGCCTGACCGCCACGGGCACTGGAACCGGGCGCCCTTCGACCGTGGCCTCTTCGGTGGCATCCTTCTCGGGTTCCCGCCCCGTTACCCGCGGCCGTTCCCTTTCCACAACTACACCCCGAACTCGGTCGACCACTCCTTGTACCGCTTCAAGTCTTCGGGCGTGCTGACCGGCTTTTGCACGTCCAGCGCGTCGAGGAAGTCCTTCCTTTCAACGGGGCGGAGCTCGACCGTGTCCTTGCCGATCGTCCCGCCGATGTCCAACTCCCGGAGCGGGACCATGATCGCCTCCCTGCAGACCAGTGAGATGTCCGCGCCCGAGTACCCGACCGAGAGCCGGGCGAGCTCCTCGAAGTTCAGGTCGGGAGCGAGGTCGACTCCCTTGGAGTGAATCTTGTAGATCGCCGTTCGGGATTCCAGATCCGGCAGCGGGATGTAGATCTTCTTCTCGAACCGCCGGAGGAACGCGGGATCGAGGTCCCACGGCCGGTTCGTCGCCCCCAGGACGAGGACGCGCTCCTTCTCCGTGCTCTTCATGCCTTGCATCTCTTGCATGAGCTGGGTCTTCAGCCGTCGCTCCCCGCCGCCCTCGCTCGAGCTGCCGCCGCGGGTGGAGGTGAGCGAGTCTACCTCGTCGATGAAGATCAAGCTCGGGCTCTTCTTCCGGGCGAGTTCAAACAGCGTCTTGATGAGCTTCTCAGACTCGCCCAGCCACTTCGACACGAGGCTCGCGGAATCCGCGCTGTAGAACGTGGCCGTGCACTCGTTCGCCGCGGCCTTGGCCATCAGCGTCTTGCCCGTCCCTGGCGGGCCGAAGAGGAGCACGCCCGTCCACGGCTTCCTCGCACCCTTGAAGATCTCCGGGTGGAGGACGGGCAGGACGATGGACTCGCGCAAGGTCTGCTTGACCCGGTCCAGGCCCGCGACGTCGCTCCAGGACACGCTCGGCTTCTCCGTGATGACCGTGTCCTGGATCATCTCTTGCAGTCGCTTCGTGTCCTCGTCCATCTCCTCGTCCTGGACGTTGTCGGCCACCTTCGATTTGTCCCCCGTGCCCGATTTCTTCGCGCCCGCGCTGTTGGACGACGAGACCGCCTTGACCGTCCTCCCGGTAATCTTCTTCTTGAGGTACGCCGCCCGCGCGAGGTATTCCTCCATCCGATCCTCCACGATGCGTTGGAGCTTCTTGTTCTTGTTGAACCGCAAGAACTCGAGCAGGCTCTCGGCGGCACGCATGTACTTCTCGAAGGCCTCTTCCACCATGCCCTGGCGGTCGAAATTCACAGCCTGCCGCGCTGCATCCATTGCAAAGTTGAATATTTTATTGTTTGCACTCAATACCATCACGCTGGGGAGAATCCATCTTCTGCAGCTGATACGGAACCCTTCGGTGATGACCTTGTCTGTGGTGAAGCCGACTGCGAAGCCATGCGAAATTCGACCGATGTCGAGGATAGAATCTCAGTCCAGCAATAAAATTCTTTTCCCGCCGTGCTGGCGGGGAGCACGCGAAATCGTGAAAAAATAGGAAAACGAGCGGATTGGCTTTAGTCCAGGCCCAAGAAGCCCCGCAAC
This sequence comes from Promethearchaeota archaeon, assembly GCA_016932935.1. Lineage (GTDB taxonomy): Archaea > Asgardarchaeota > Lokiarchaeia > Sigyniarchaeales > Sigyniarchaeaceae > Sigyniarchaeum. Next base: position 4,791 of record JAFGBX010000315.1, read on the forward strand.
GCGGGATACTGCTCTGCCGCGGCTTCCTTGGAGATCTGCTCCGCGTAGTTATGCATGATGCCGACGGTCAGCAATATTCCTGTCCCGCTTCCCAGCGCGTCGAAGGCGTCTGCTGTGAACGCGAGCACGGCCACGATGATGCCACAGAGTATCGTCAGCGTCGGGATGTATCGCTTGAGGATGCGCTCGATGGGCTTGGCGCTGTTTCGGAAGCCGGGGATTGACATGCCGCTGTCGAGGATCTGCTGGGCGATGTCGCGCGGGGCGAGGCCGCTCACGTCCACCCATATCTGCCCGAAGTAGACGCACAGGACCAGGAAGATGACGAAGTAGATGATGGCGCGCACGGGGTCGAGCCCGACGGCTTCCAGGCCGCGGGGCGGGGTGAGGTAATAGATCAAACCATTATTGAACATGTTCTGCGTGTTGGCCTCGGGGTTCACCGTGCCGATCAGGTCCAAGAGGAAGGTGAAAACGGGATTGCCTGTTGCTTGCGCCCGGAGTGCCGAGTTTGGCCCGGCGATCAGTTGGCCGAAGAACAACACGTTAGCATACAACGCTTGCGCGAGGATGACCGGGATGTTCGACACGTACATGAGCTTGATGGGATACTTCGCCCCGAAGCCACGGTATCCCGTGTATTGAAGCGGGATCTCCACCTTAATCGTTTCCACGTAGACGACGATGAAGAAGATGACGGCGGTGACGATCACGCCGAACATGGTGGGCAACCCACCGGGACGGAAGAAGCTCGCACCGGCATCGCCCCATGTGAGAGATTGAAAGAAAGCGATGATCGCACCCCTCATGAGACCCTTATTGGGATCATCTCCAATCATCTGGACAATGGTTTCGTCTCCATTATTCGGGATAAGGTCTGCATTAGGGTTAGGGTAGGTCGCTGGCAAGAAGCTGAAGGCGCTCCAGAGGATCTGGCCCGCCACCCCCGCCGCGATGAACAAGGAAACGCCGCTGCCGATGCCCCATCCTTTTTGGATGACCTCGTCCAGCAAGATGATGATGATGCCGGATGCGAGCAGCTGCAGGAAGATGAAGGTGATGCGATCCGGCGTGAGGTTCTGGCCGAATGCCCCGGCGAGCAGGTAGGCGATGATCTGGAATATCGTGAGGGCGATGGCCATGACCTTCTGCGTGCCCGTGAAGAGGGCGCGGTCCTCCGGCGAGGTGAGGTCGACCTTGATGAGCTTGGAGCCCTGGAGCAGTTGCATGATCAAGCCTGCCGTCACGATCGGTCCAATCCCAAGCTCGGTGAGCGAGCCTCGGTTGCTGGCGAGGATCACCCGCAACCAGAAGAAAGGGTCGACCCCCCCCGACGTGTCAACTCCGAACACGGGGATCTGCGACATGAACAAGTATATCACCAGGACGATGGCAGTCCAGAAGAACTTCTCCTTGAAGGACACCTCGCGATCTGGCTGCTTCACCTCTGGCATGATGCGACAGAGCGGCTTGAAGATACTCAAGAACTTCGACGGCATGCTTGATCACGGTTGTGAAGATCGATGTCAAACCCCTCCCGAGCTGGAACAAACGGGGAAGGTGGGTAGATGAGTAGTAGTAAAGATTAAAATTTTCTATGACGAATGTAGAAATCGGGCAACTTGCCCGGTTCCTCCCCATCAAGCACAAGGGGGGAGATGGGTGAGGTCTCCCGCGTTTGTCTTCAACCGGTGATATGTGGTGAAATGGTGCGACTTCACTTGCGAGCACGCCAAGAGCGAGGGAACTAGCGATCTGTCTGGAGCGTGTCGACGCGAGATCGTCGTTTTTTGTACCAAGCACGGGAAGCTGGTTAGGAAGAACAGCACGTGCATCGACGACTTGCGCGAGATGCTGAAAAACGACCCGGAATACCGTCGGAGGTTCGGGTGGGATGGCACGGATTGATGTCACGGGGCCTCGATCCGTATCGATTTCCCGTCCGGCCAGTTCACGAGCATGAGCACGTCGCGGCTCGGCTTCGACGTCTCGACGATCGGGAAGCCACCTGCATCGGAAAGCATCCGGGCGAAACCGAGTACGTCATCGAAGGTGGGTGCGAAGCCCGAGCTCTCGCTTATCGTGGTCCCGTCCCCGCCCAAGCCGAGCCTCTTCTTCAAGAGCATCGCCCTCGCCTCCACGGCAAACCCCTTTACCTCCAGGAAGTTCGGGTTCGCCAGCTTGACGAGCCTAACGAGCCCCGTCACGTGCTCGTTGCCCGTGCCGTCGTTGAGCCCCTTCACGTGCGTGATCCGCAGGCACGTGCGGCAGGTGAGCGAAGGTAACAGCCGCAAGGTGTCCGTTATGGCTTGGTACCCCCCTCGAATCGCCGGCCTGTGGATCCTGGTGTATGCCTTCTCGTCGGGGGGTGGTAACGTGATGTAGAGCTGGGTCGGCAGCGGGTTCATGCGCTCGAGCACGGCGGGCGTCGTCCCGTTGCTGACGATGAACGTCGTGAACCCCCGCCGCTTGAATTCCCCGACCAGGCCCCCGATGTGCGGGTACAGCGTAGGTTCCCCCGCGAGCGAGATGGCCGCGTGCGACGGCTCGTGGGCGCTTGCGAAGGCGCTCGATATTTCGCCCCGCGTCGTCAAGTAGGTGGAGAGCAGTTCCTCTGGATCCAGCGACGCGTCGACGCGAGGGTTGAAGTAGTAGTGGACGTTGTCATGGGTGTCAACGATCTCCGTGGTCTTGAGCAGCACGATGGCGTCCTCGACCCGGTTTCGAGACTCCCCAGACTTGGCCTGGAACTCGTTGATCTCGACCTCGCCGCCGTCCCGCTTCATGTGCCATATGATGTCGGCCATGACGTCGTAGTTGTGGAGGAACTTGTCGGCTCCCAGGTGGTGGTCGAGCATGTTCAGCTGGTTCCGGATGAATTCATTTACCAGGAACTTGGGCTCGTCGGCGGGCAGCGTGAACCGCGGGCCGAGGTTGCCCTCCTCCATGTCCCGCCAGCAGAAGACGCAGCTGTGCGTGCAGAAGGGGAGGGCCGGGGTGTTCTGGATGCACTTCTCGCTCCTGATGCCGAAGTACCCCTTGTAGCAGTTCCGGTTGGCGGGGTCGGACAGTGGCAGGTCCCGCCCCGTGAACAGCTTCTCCAGCATCCAGTGGCACGGCTTCAGGGCCGAGTGCTTGTGCTTCCCGACGAGGCGATAGTTCGACCTCTCGTATGCTCGACGGAAGTCCTGCGTTCCGGGGGTCTTCGGTTCCATCTGGCTCGCTCGTGAAAAATGTAGTGGGACGCGGAGGGAGGGATTCGAACCCTCGTACCTTGTGGGCACTGGCTATAAGGTCACGTGCTCGGAGCACGTGATCTCCAAACCAGCGTCGTAACCACTTGACTACCTCCGCTGTGTCGCATCGGTGTGTGGTATCTGATGTCGGATCATGAACGGAAACAAAATAAGATCTTTGATTCGGGTGGTAATCGTCTTCATGGCGTGCCGTCGCCCCCCGTCGCGCCCATGGCCGGTTTCACGGCGAGCTTGAAGACCCGGTACCCGGATTCCCTGAAAACGTCGAGATGGACGTCTTGCCGGCCCTCGAAGGTGGCTTGCCAGGCTTTGGCGCCGAGCGACGTCCGCAAGACGATGTACATGGCGCCGCCGGCGCGCACAGAATCCAGCGCAGCGTCTACCAATGCACGCGTGACACGCTTCCCCGCCTTCACGGGCGGGTTCAAGAGGATGTAGTCGTAAGGCAAGCCGCCGGTGGCTCGATCCCGCTGCGTCGCGTCCGTGAAGTCGATGGCATGCACGCTGACGTTTCCGAGCCCGTTGTTCTTGGCGTTCCGCGCCGCGAACTTGGCGGCCTTTGCGTTTATTTCGACGAAATCGACGTTGGCATCCGTGAATACCCCCGCGAGCACGATCCCGATGAGCCCGTACCCGCAGCCTAGGTCGAGGATCCGGGCGCCCGCAGCCGGCCGCTCGTTCTTGCAGAACTCTTGTAGCAGTATCCGGGAGCCCGTGTCGGCCCTGTCCTTCGAGAACACGCCCGAACCCGATTCGAAGGTGAACTCGTGCCCCTTGAAGGCGAAGGAGAGCGTACCCTCCTTCACGGCGGGCGTGCGATCCTCGGTGAAATAATGGGCGCGTGGCCCCCGGTCGAACTCCCTTCGCTCGGGTTTCGTCATTTCTTGACCCATTTCGGATAGGTCCCTGGATCCATGAACACCCTCGTCGTCTCCACCATGAACCCGCTGTTGGCTGCGATGACCTCGCTCGTTGAGGCCGTGCTCTTGCCTATCGCCACGACCTCCCCCTTTTGCGTGAAGACGGCGACCGTGTCGCCCGGGTCTATGTCCCGGTCGAGCTTCAATATGCCCGGGGCCGTGAGGTTCGCCCCGTGGCACACGGGATCGACGGCGGAGTCGCGGATGATGACGTGCGGGAGGTGCGAGAAGGCGGCCTCCATGGGATACACGATCCGTGAGAGCTCCCGCTCGTCGTTCTCGGATTGCCAGTTGAAGATCGAGTCCACGAGGTCTTGAAGGGTCACCAACGTGTCGTCCTCGACGAAGGGCCCCGAGCGCGTCCGCCGAAGCTCCTCCATGTGTGCCCCGCATCCAAGCACCTCGCCGATGTCGTAACACAGCTTCCTGATGTACGTTCCAGCCTCACAGCCGACCTTGAAGAGCACGTGCTGCCCGTCGATCTCTAATATTTTCAGAGAATAGATCTCGCGCACGCGGATCACCCGCTTCACTGCGGCCCTCACTGGCGGGCGTTGGTATATCCTCCCCTCGAAGCAAGACAACACCGACCGGATCCGGGCCTCTTCGACGTCCCCGTGCAGCTTCATGATGCAAACATATTCCTTTCCTGCCGTGAGCAGCACGTCGACGACTCGTGCCGCCTTGTTCAGCGCGATCGGGAGCACGCCAGTCACCTTCGGATCCAAGGTTCCCCCGTGGCCGGTCTTGGTCACCACGCTCGAAGCCGAGAACACGCGCTTGACCCAGCTCGCCACCTCGTGGCTCGTCGGTCCAGCCACCTTGTCGAGGTTGATCAGGCCGTGGTCGAGCCTCTGGATCAAGGATCGCTTGTCAGGGCTGCAGCCGTGGTCGGGGCTCGTCTCCTCCTCTGCCTTGATCTGGAAGTCATGCGAGCGTTCCACGGGGAGTTTCCTTGCCAAGTGAGCACCTCTAGGGATCGCGTGATCAAAGGTTCCGATTGGATAAAAAAAGGATTGTGTGTTCCAGCTTCCACCAGACACGAGCGGGCACCAGGCCGCTCATGCCTTGATGGAGATCTTTTTCTTCATCTTCTCGATGAGGTTCGCCTTTTCCAGGGCTTTCGTGACCGCCTCGTCGGTGGCGTTCTTTTCGATGCTCACTTTGTCCCCGGTCGGCTCGAGGTGGGATAGGTTGACTTTCCGCCGCCTGATACCAGACACGCTTTTCGGGCCTGTCACCAGTCCGAAATTCTTGTCGATGATCTCGACAAGTACGCACCGCCGGAGGGCATCCCTGCCAGCTGTCTTGATGCAAACGCATCCAACTTCGAATGAGGCCATGGCATTTTCATCCTTGCTGCTTCATGCTCGAGCTCCACGTGCCAGGTGGGGCGATTTCATGCTCGCTCGGGCAAGCGGTAGAACGCGTCGTGCCATTAAAGACTAGTCCCAATCGATGGGTACCAACCTAGATGCGCGGGGGCCATTTTCGCAGAGATGCTCAGCCACGCGGATGGATCCGTGAAACGACGGTTTGAACCACCTCCTTGATGGTGAGGTGGGTCGTGTCGACCACGATGTTGTGGCTTTTCTTGACGAATTCAGAATCCGACAAGTCGATGCCATAGATCTCCTTGTATCTCTCCTGCTCGATTCGTTCCCTCTCCAGCGTCTCCTTCCTGGCGCTTTCCAGGGTAATGTTAGGCCCTCCCACGGTGCGGTCGCGTTCGTATATTCTCTGGATCCGGGCTGCGTCATCGCAGAGGAGCAGCACCTTCCAATCCGCCTCGCCCCTTAAAAAAAACCAGCAAAGCTGCCCATCGAGAACGACGTTCCCTTTCAAGCCGCGCTCTCGCATCTTATTGTCGAGCTGTCTATCTATCTCGTGATGTTTCGCCGCGTAGTCGCTGAATTCCACGAGGCCCATTCGTTTCTCGGCCGCCATCTCGCGGAAGACTATGCCCGTCGACAAGTGCGGAAGACCATACCTTTCGGCGAGGAGCTTGGCCACGGTCGTCTTTCCGGTGCCGTGCAAGCCCGAGAGGGTGATGAGCATCGGCAGCACCCCGTTGATGGTCGTGCAGTGCAGGAAAAGCGTTTATTGACCCGCTTCGGCGATGATGGCCGCCCTGGCTTTCAATTTCAAGCAATTCGGGCATAGATTCCCGCCGTACGGGCGCTCTGGTCGTTTCTTCGTCTTTGGAATGCTGCGAACCTTGGAGTCCCTGGCACGCGGTGTGCCGGCGAGGGATTTACCGCAAACCTTGCAATGTGCGAAACCGGGCTTCCTTCGATCGTAGTGGATGACGTTCCGCTTCCCGGGCAGCCTCGTTCTCTTCCGGGTGAACGTCCTGGATCGGTGTTTTCCAGAAGGCATATCGCGATCACGACGTGTACAGATGGGATGAAAAACCGTGCAAGGCTTAAATCGATTCTTCAAAAAACATCTTCAGGTACGGATGGCCAGCACGCTGCCCGCGGCGACCCGACACCAAGGTCATTGTTGGTCCACGCGCGCGTCGGGCTCTGGGTTGCGACGCGCCCTCCTGGCCACTTTATGGACGAGCAAGGCCGTCGGGATCGACGCGACGATGAGGATGATGGCACCCGAATAACCGGGCACGTTCCCCCCGCCGGCCGCCTTCTGAGTGATCTGCACGGTGCAATCCACGCCGTCGATAGAGGTGTAGAAAACCGCTTGGGAGAGCACGCCCCCATCCGTCCATGTGATGGTTCCATACCCGATATCCAGGCTCGCGTTGGCCGGCACGTTGACCGTCCTGGCCGTGGTGTTCGTGGGTTGGTTGTTGGTGAAGAAGAGCTCCCACGGGCTCTTCGCCTCGTAGACGTATTGCGTCGAGTTGGTCGAGTTCGAGATGGTGCGTACCGTCACCTGCGCGTGGTCCTTGGGGACGCCGTCGACCAGTATCTTGTAGGTGGCCGTGTACGTTACGTTGCACGAGCTGTTGGTAATGTCGTCGATGGAGTTGATTACGAACGGGAGATCCACGCTCAGAATGCTCTGGTGCGATTGGTCTCTCGGTATCACGGTATAGGTGAACGTGTAGGCATCGCCCGGCTTGATCGCGAGATAGTCCGTGTAACTCCCTTGTACAACGGCCGGGAATTGCCATGCGACGAGGAACACGGTGCAGATGGCAAAGATGATGGGGACGCTTTTCTTCATCGAGTGTAGACCTCTTTCATTTCATGCCGCCCAGGCCACCCATGCC
>JAFGBX010000316.1 GCA_016932935.1 Promethearchaeota archaeon
CCCGGGCGTCGAAATGCCAGCCGTGATCCGGCGCGCCGCCGATGTGGACGCGGACGAGGCTGGAGGCGTTCCCGCCGAGCACGTCCCGCTGCTCGACGAGCGCCGTCCTGGCGCCTTGGCGTGCCGCTGCGATGGCCGCGCAGGTGCCGGCCAGGCCCCCGCCGACGACGAGCACGTCGACTTCATGCGCCACCAGTTTCATGACGGCCGGATCTAGCTCTACGGGCTAATAAAGCTGGAACCACATCACCCCCCGCTGGAACGGCGTCCTCGACCGACGCGGGGCGTGAACGAACGTTAAAAACCGAGCAGCCCCTCTCCTCTCGCGGTGCTATCGCTCATGGGGCTCGACTGGTGGTGGATCCTCGTCGTGGCGGGGATCGTCCTCGTGCTACTGTTCCCCCTCCTGGCGGGCTTGCCGCGCGTCGCGATACCGAGGCATCCAGAGGTCGAAGGGTTCGATGATGCCGCGACCGGGGCGGGATATGCTGAGATCCAGGAAAGGGTAGAGTTTAAGAGTATGCGGCAGACGGTCATCGATCACGTCATCGATGCACTCAAGAAAAGCTCCATGACCGATGCGATCGACGTCCTCGATCTCGGATGCGGCACCGGGCACCTCATCAAGGAACTACACGTCGAGATCGGGAAAGCAGGGATCGAGGCGGTCATGCACGGCATCGACATCGGCTCGGCGTCCGTCCGGGAGTGCCGGGAACACCTTGCAAGGGCGGGCCTGCCAGGCATCGACATCAAGGAGGGGGACGGGGCCCGCGTGCCAATGGCGGACGGCTCGATGGACGTCGTGATCTCCTCGCTGTCGATGCACCACTGGTCGAGACCGGAGGCGGTACTCGCCGAGATCCACAGGGTGCTCAAGCCGGGCGGCAAGATGGTCATATTCGACCTGCGCCGCGACGCCCGGAGGTTCTACCACCACGCGTTCGACCGATGGTTCACCCCGCGGATGCCAGAGCCGCTCAAGTCGGCCGGGGATCCTTACCGCTCGTTGCTGGCTTCCTACACCCCTGCCGAGGTCGAGGCCATGCTCGAGCGAACGCCATGGGCGCGGGAGCGCGTCACGGTCGCTCCACGGACAGTCGCGGTCTTCGTCGACGGCATCAAGGGCACGCCATGACGCGGCCCGCTAGGGCGGGTCATCCTGGCGAGCCGGAGGGGATCGCCACGGCGGTCAATGGTTTAATCGCCCGGCTGACTACACGTCAACAGGTAAAAGCGGATGCAGTTCTCGGTCGCGTACAATTGGGACCCGCGTCTTATAGAAGAGGTCGTGAAAAACAAGTACCCCGTCTACGAGTTCTACGCGTCAGCGCAGCACACGACGGTCGGAGGTGGCCGGCCCTCGTTCATCCTTCCCGGCCCGGACGATGATGCGATGCGGGCCCAGATCGAGCGCATGCACGAGCACCGGATCGAGTTTGCCTACGCCCTGAACGCGCCGTGCATGGGCGGGCAGGAATTCGTCCGGGAGACGCACGAGAAGTTGATCGGCGAGTTGCAGTGGATCCAGGACATGGGCTGCGACAGCGTCATTCTCACGATCCCCTACCTCATGGAGATCGTCAAGGAGCAGTTCCCGAAGCTCAAGGTCCGGGTCTCGACGATAGCCAAGGTGAACACGGTCAACAAGGCCAGGTTCTTCGAGGCGCTCGGCGCGAGCGCGATCACGCCCGACACGATGATCAACCGGGGCTTCAAGGTACTCGAGAGAATGGCGCGCGCCACGAGGTGCGAGATCAACTTGCTACTGACCGACGGCTGCTTGTACGAGTGCCCCTACCGTCAGTACCACTACACGCTGTGCGGCCACGCCTCGCAGACCTACAGCAACCGGGCGTATCAAGACTACCCGGTCATCGCATGTAGTATGGCCAAGTTGGCCGACCCCGCGGAGATCATGAAGTGCCGCTGGGTGCGGCCCGAGGACATCCGGCACTACGAGGCGATCGGCATCAAGAGCTTCAAGATCGGCGGGCGCCGGCTCACGACGGACCGGCTGCTCTTGTCCGTCAAGGCCTACTCCGAGAGGAGGTACGACGGGAACCTCGCCGACATCCTCGAGGGGTTCTCCTTCATCGCGGACGGCATCGCGGAGGAAAGGCCGGGCACGGACTCGATAAAGCCACACCTGCGGATCGACAACACGAAGCTCGACGGGTTCATCGACTTCTTCAAGGAGCAAGATTGCGACGCGAACTGCGGGGAATGCAACTATTGCGCGCAGTGGGCCAAGAAGGCCATCACCATGAACAAGATCGGCGCGGACATACAGCTGTTCTCGCTGGGCGCCACGCGCAAGAACTTGAACACGAGCCGGTTCTTCGGGCTCGACCACGAGTCGCGCCGCCACGCCAGGAGGAGGGCGGTCGGGAGCTAGGGAGGGGGGCCAGCTCACTGGATCCCGCGCGACCACAAGATATAGTCGACAAGGAAGTCGATCGTCTCGGTCACGTTGTAATTGGTCTTCGACGACGTGACGCAGACGTACTGCAGCTCGAGCTCGGCCATCTTCTCCTCGATCGTCTTGTATATACAATCGAGCTGCGCCTGATCGGTGAGGAGGTCGACCTTCGTGCCGACGAGAACGATGGGAAGGCTCTTGTTGTTGACGTTGTACCTCCTTATCAGCTCGACCCATTTGTTCACGTCGTCGAGCGTGTCGGGCTGGGATATATCGAACACCACGAACGCGCCGGTCGCGTCGCCCACGTAAGCCGGATGCAGCACCTCGAAGCGCTTCTGCCCGGAGAGATCCCATATTATCAGGTTTATCACCTTCCCGTGTCTCTCGATGACGTGGGACATGTGCGACACCCCGATGGTCATAATCATGTCGGGGAGGAACTGCTTGTAAAAATACCGGTGGAGCATGGTGCTCTTGCCAACGCCACCTGGGCCGACGACGCAGATCTTCCAACGGAACTGGATCTTGTCCTGGGAGATGTTCTGCAATAACTTGGTCTGTATCGCTGGTTGCTCCGCTGTGGTTGCTGGCTGCTCCACAGGTGCGGCTGCTTGTGCTGTTTCCTTCGCTGGTTCCTTGGCCGGCCGCTCCTCTTCGGTATCAACGAGCTCGTCGACGTGCCAGGACATGGCGGATCATGGGCGGGAAGCGATTTTCCGTGTCAATCACATGGGCAATGATTATCAAGCTTTGTGCATCATTCCATGACTACATTTGCCGGAAGGGGCGCGGCCGGGGCTTTTTTTCGGGCGGGGGGCTCCCCGTGGCGAGTAGGAACGGGTTCCCGCCGTCGTCACCCGAAGGGGGCGAACCGCGCAAGGGCGCCCCGCTAGGAGCCGAGCCCGGCCCTGCCACGACCAGGCGGGCCCCGCCGGCAGGGGGATCCCCCTAGTGCGAAGCTCTTTTATAGTCCCACACGCAAGGATCCTAAAGCACTATCTATCCGTCCGTCCATACATCCGTCCGCGCGGGTGCCATCGCGAGGGCCTTGCCGAAAGGAAGGCTTGGTAGACCATGCCAGAGACCGGCCAGCACGAAGGCGCGAATGGGGGTAAGGGAGATGCGCCGGAGCAGCGAGCCGACGCGCCCAAGGTGATCGAGGGCATCGACGACCGGGGAACCGCACGTCCGGGCGGTATTGACCAGCCCGAACCGGCTGGCGACGCCACCGCCGCCCCCACCGCCGCCCCCACCGCCGCCCCCACCGCC
>JAFGBX010000317.1 GCA_016932935.1 Promethearchaeota archaeon
CCTCGCAAGCGAGACGGGGGCCGCGGGTTTCCTCTAACGACCCGCCCGGACGAGGTGTCCAACTTTGTCCAACCTCATAGTTAGAGTCGTGACAAACTTATCGAGAAGGAAGGAATGAAGAATTGGCAATTGCGTGTCAAACAAAAGCATGCAGTTTCACCTTAAACGACTTGAAATGATCCTGGTTGAAGGTGGCGATCATGTCTATGCCATGCGCCGCCATTATCATGTAGTGCAAGTAATCTTTCACGTCATGGACGGGCTCGAATGATTGCTTGAATTTACGCAAGGTATCTTCATTCACGGAAAGGATCCGGACGTTGGTCTTGAAAACCTTGTCTAGAACGGTAGGGATGAACGCGGATTTCTCCAGGTAAATCAATACCCAGATCAACTCGAATATCACGTACGTGCTTACGACACCGGTACCTTTCTGGCGGATCTCCTTGAGGAACCTCCAAGCTTTCAAGTGGTTCTTGTGCTTCTTGTCCATGCGTGCCAAGAACACGTTCGTGTCGACATACACGCCCGGTTTCGTTGCAGCCATGCGCGCCATCATTCTCCCGATAGCTTCTTGCCTGTGTTTCGCAAGGCTTTTCGAACGAGATCGTCCTCGTCCCCTTGGATGTCCAGGAATTCCATGCCCTCCCACGGATCATCATCAGCGTCGATAGTTTTCTCGATGATGATCTTCCCATCTTGCTCGTATACTCGCAATCGTGAGTCGGGAGTGATCCCGAGTTTTTCTCGCAGCTTAATCGGTATGACCACTTGACCTTTACTGCTGATCTTTGCCTCCATAGTAGAACAACTGGTAAGGTAAGAATTTAGGTTTTACTAAGCTCAAATTTATTTATAAAAGCGTCACAAATCGCCGCTGCCGAAGGTGAATGACCTCGAAACCCTCGGCCTTGGACTTCCTTTTCAAGCCCTTGTCGTTCGTCGCGACGACGACGCGGGAGACCGGCTTGCCGCCACCGAGCACCGCCGCGTCCTTGATCTGCCGCGCGGCCCTGATGACGTAGTCGTCCACGGGTTCGGCCGGCCGGCGGTCGACCTTCACGGCCGAGACCTTTCCCTGCTCGACCTTCAACGAGACCAACTGTAGGGCGCCGATGCCTTGCTTGGAGACGAGCTTGCCTGCGTCCCGCTTGTTCTTCTCGACGATCTCCTCCTTCACGCCGGACAAGAGCACGAGCTCGGCCGATTCCTCGAGCAGCTTGGGGATGGCATCGTAGATGTCGACCTTGAACTGCAGCGGGACGAAGAGGAAGTTCGAATCGAGCAGGACGATGGCGACCATCCCCATCAGCCCCCCCGCCGCGCGTCCATCTGGCCGTGGAGCCACTCCCTCACGAGCTTGCGGGACGCGGCGCGATCGGGGCCTGCCGCCACGTTCGGCGCCCGGATCTCCCTCGCCAGCGCGTCCTCGTGGGGCGCGGGACGGGCCTCGAACGCGAGCCACGCAAGCAGCGCTTCCTTCATCCGCTGCACCTCGGCCTGGCACGCGGGATCCGCGATCCGGTTCTCCAGCTCGTCCGGGTCGGCCTCCAGGTCGAAGAACTGCGACTCGGCGCCCTTGTACCAAAGCAGCTTGTGCCGCCGCGAGCGGACCATGTAGTTCCCGTGGTGGTCCTCGGCGAACACGAGCTCGCGATCCGCGTCCTCGAGCGGCTGCTCTTGCGCCCACAGGTGGCGGGGGAGGACGCACCCGGCGGCGTCGACGATCGTCGCCGTGATGTCGATGATGCTCACGAGGCCGTCGTGCCTCTCGCCAGCACGTGCGTTACCCGGGTACTTCACGACGAGAGGTACCCGAACGAGCGGGTCGTACATGTAGTTCCCCTTGAGCAGCATGTGGTGGAAGCCCATGTACTCGCCGTGGTCGCTCGTGTAGACGACCAGCGTGTCGTCGTAGAGCCCCTTCTGCTTGAGCAGCGACGCCATCTGGCCGACGCACGCGTCGATCTGCGAGATCGAGGCGTAGTACTGGGCCATGACGCGCTTGAGCGCCGCGGGGCCGAGCGCCTGGTTGTTGAAGTAGCCGTTGTAGAGGCGCGTGTCGCGGGGGAGGTTGGCGTCCGTCCAGCCGGGGAGCAAGGACAGCCTTTCGGGGTCGTACATGTCGCGCCACGGCGCCGGGGCGTCGAACGGGTGGTGCGGCTTGATGAAACCGACCATGAGCAGGTTCCCGCCAGCGCCAGCGCCACCGCCATCGCCCCAGCCCTCCATCACCTCGAGGGCGCGGTCGCGTATCCACGACGTGCTGTAATCCTTCTCGTCAAGGGACGAGGGTTCGGAGCCGAAGTCCTCGTGGTAGGAGGCCGGTGCCTTCCCCCGGAACTCGAACACCTGGTCGACCATGTCGGTCCTGTCGAGCAGCCCCCGTTCCATCAAGTACCGGTGGTAGTCGTCGTCGTACCGGCCGGGGCCCGCTTGTTCCGCCAGGAGCATCGTGTCGAACCCCACGTCGAGGTACGTCGGCTGGAAGTGCATCTTCCCGACGCACGCGGTCCTGTACCCGGCTTGCTTGAGGACCCGCGGGAACGTGGCGATCCCGCCGGGCAGCGCGGTCTCGTTGGCCACCCCGAGGTGCTGCCGGGCGTACATCCCCGTCAGGAGCGAGTAGCGGGCGGGCGTGCACAGGGGGAACGTGGTGAAGCAACTGGTGTGGACCACGCCGTCTTGCGCGAGCGCGGCGATGTGCGGGGTGTCGACGTCCTCGTTCCCCGCGGTGCTCAAGCAGTCGAAGCGGTGCTGGTCGGCGTGGATCACGAGGACGTTCGGCTTGTCGATGGCCATGGAACCTCACGTGGGATGAATCGATATATTACTTGGCGCGTGATGGTTAAACATTGCATCCTAACCGATCCGCGCGACCAGCCATGCCCGCCCCCGACTTGTCGGTCGACCTCGGCCCCGGCCCGAACGAGATGCGCCTTTCCTTCAAGAAACGCATCGTGCTAGAGCACTCCGCCCGTTACCCGTGCGTCGAGCTCGCTCACGCCGACCCGGACTTCCGCATGAACCCCCGCTACATCTCGTATTACAAGCTCAAGAATAACGTCTCCGGCCAGCGGCCATTGGTCGCCGTCGAGGAAGTCCCATCGATGGAAGGTACCGAGCTCGAATTCGACCACATGCTCCGCTTGAACGCCCGCGTCGAGGAAGGCCGGCTCGAGCTCAGGCCGGCGCTCACCGAGGAGGCGCGGCGAGACCCGACGGCCTACAATCACCTCACGATCAACATCAAGGCGGACGCCACCGAGGCCGTCTACGGCTGCGGGGAGCAGTTCTCCTTCTTGAACCTGCGGGGCCGGCACGTGCCGCTCTGGACGCAAGAGCCGGGCATCGCCAAGAACCGGTCGCTCTTCAAGTGCGTCGCCGACCTCGCCATCGGCGCGGGCGGCGAGTGGTGGACGACCTACTACCCACAGCCCACGTTCGTCTCATCTCGGAACTACTTCGTGCACGTCGAGTCCTACGCCTTCGCGGACTTCGACTTCCGGGGCGACTCGCGCCACGCGTTGCACGTGAACGAGATACCGAGGAAGGTCGTCGTCGACGTGCAGCCCACCGCCCCGGAGGTGCTGGCATCGCTCACGAGCTACCTCGGCCGCCAGCGCCCGCTCCCTGGCTGGGCGCTGGACGGCGCGTGGCTGGGCATCGTGGGGGGTCTCGACAAGGACGACCCCAACAGCGTGGCGGCCAAGGTCGACCGCGCGCGGCGCAGCAACGTGAAGATCGCAGCGGTCTGGGCCGAG
>JAFGBX010000318.1 GCA_016932935.1 Promethearchaeota archaeon
AGATCCTCGATCTTCGTCGTGCTGATGGGATCGAGTGCACTACACGGCTCGTCGAACAGGATGATTTCGGGCTGCACGGCGAGCGCGCGAGCGATGCACAATCGCTGCTGCTGGCCACCCGAGAGGCTAATCGCCGTTTCTTTCAGCCGGTCTTGAACTTCCTCCCAGAGGGCGGCATCCTTCAACGCTTTTTCGACCACGCCTTTCACGGTGGAATCCTTGACCATGTTATGTATCCGGGTTCCATAGGCAACGTTTTCGAACACGGATTTCGGGAACGGATTTGGTTTTTGAAACACCATGCCGACCGCCTTGCGGATGTCGAACACGTCACCGCCATTGCCTTTTTTTAGGATGTCCTTCCCCTGGAACGTTATGGATCCTTTGATCGTGCAGTTGTCATAGAGCCCGTTCATCAAGTTCATGCATCGCAGCAGCGTGCTCTTGCCGCAACCGCTCGGGCCGATGATCGCAGTGACCTTGTACTTGTGAACATCCAGGTTTACGTCCTTGAGCACGTGGTGCTTTCCAAACCAGAGGTTCAGATTGCGGGCCTGGAGCACGATTTCCGTGTGGTTTCCGATGTTAGCCGTTGGTAACATGCTCTCTTTTCCAGCATCAGACATCTCGCTTTTCACCGCCATATGCATTCCCTGGTCAGAGGGATATTGCGGAAACTTCTGATCCTCCCGCGTGGATCCGCATTCGTTCCTCCCTTCGCTCATTTTCCGCTCCAGCTCATGTGTTTCTTGAATAAGTATCGGATGATCGATGCGGTGGAATACAACACGAGCACGACGAACAAGAGTACAACGGCGGTTGCGTATGCGTTGTTCGTGCCGTAGGGGATTTCAGTCGCAAGGATAAACAAGTTGTTTGAAAGCGTCATCACGGGATCGAAGACAGAATCAGGCAAGAACCGCTGGGTGAACGTCGCCGCCGTGAACAATATAGGTGCCGTTTCGCCGATAGCTCGCCCGATACTGAGAATCGCCCCGGTGAGCGTGCCAGGCACGGCCGTCGGCACCACCACCTTCTGGATCGTCTGCCACTTGGTGGCACCAAGAGCAAGGCTACCTTCCCTAACCGAATGGGGTATCGCGCGTAGCGATTCCTCGGTTGTCCTAATGATCGTCGGGAGGATCATCAAACCAAGAGTGAGCATACCGGCCAGCATAGAACGGCCGAAGCCAAAAAAGAGCACGAAACAAGTGAATCCGAACAACCCGAAGATGATAGAGGGCGTCCCGTTCAGGTTATCTATCCCTGCACGGATCACGTCCTTCAACTTTGATTCCTTTGCATATTCGTTCAAGAAGATGGCTGCACAGACTCCAATTGGCAGCGCGAACAATATGGCTCCCCCTACGAGATAGAGGCTTCCAACAATAGCCGGAAAGATCCCCCCTGCGCGGTTGAGATCCTTTGGCGATTGGGACAGAAATTCCCATGAGACGTGTGGAAGGCCTCGTGATAGGATGTGGGCGACGACTAACACGAGCATCCCAAGCACGACCGCCGCCGATGCCGTGATGATGGCGGTCGCGATGCGCTGGTCAACGCGGGGGTTGACGCGCCTGGAAAGAAGCCATACACCAGCGATGGCGGCCATCGCTGCCATCGCGAACACAACATTCGAAGCCCAGGCTACCAGGAGGAAAACCGATGAGAAAAGAGCAGCTTTCCTCCAATGCTGCTGGATGATCGATACCACCCTCGAACTCGACCGCGACCAGAAGCGCGTGATCCTTGGCCATGCACCCTTGAGGGCGAGGAAAGAGCAGAGTGAGACGAGACCCCATATGAGAACCACCGAATCACAAAGCCATGCAACGACGAAGCCGGCTAGGCCAGCTAGAGCCCCCTTCACCGCGATCCTCACCACCCCGCTGATACTCCGGCCACGTGTCGCTGCCGAATAGAGCAATGTGATGATAGCGCCCGACATCAAGAGCACCATTCCGGAGATGGCATACACTTGACTAGCCTCGGAAAGAACCGATGCGAAGATGAATTGAGCGAGCAAAAACACTGTGTACTTCCAGCCTCGTTTCTCCTTCTGTTCATCAACGTCCTTACGTAGATCGCCAGAGGTCTTCTTTTTCAAGTGTTTAATGATGGATCCCGCGACTATATTCGTTCCAAGAACGATGAGGAACAAGAGAATGGCCAAGCCGTAGAGAACGGTGAAGTGGTCTGAGCCGTACGGAACCTCGGCCATCTCGATGCCGAGGGTGGCAGTGATGGTGAGTATTGGGTTGAAAATATCGGAGAACTCGTCCGGCACCACGGGGGAGTTGCCACAGACCATTATAACGGCCATGGTCTCCCCGAGCGCACGGCCGATGCCCAGAATGACGGCCGCGGCGATGCCAGAAAAAGCGTTTGGGAGTATGACGCCCTTGATGGTTTGCCATTTCGTGGCTCCAAGCGCGAGCGATGCCTCCCACTGGTCTCTCGCCACGACGCTGATGGCGTCCTCGGATACGCTTACGATGGTGGGCAAAGCCATGAACGCGATGAGGATGGCACCAGCAAGGAGGGAATTGCCGGAGGCTACCCCTCCCAAACTACGTACCCAGTATATGACAACCCGCATTCCAAAGAAGCCCCAGACGACTGAGGGAATGCCAGAGAGGATCTCGACCATGCTCTTTATTAGGTCTTTTAATTTAGGCGGGAGCACGACAGCGATGAATAAGGCACAACCGATTCCGATCGGCACTGCGATAGCCATCGAGACTAAAGAGAGGAGTAATGTGCCCGTGATCATCGGGAGCGCACCGAACTGTGGAGGGGTTCCGATAGGGTACCATGTCTTCCCCGTAATGAAATCCTGGAACGTCCAACCACCGACGCTCGTGAAGATCGGATACCCTTCCTTAATCAAGAACGCCAGAATGAAAAAAATCGACAAGATGCCAACCAACGCAGTGAAACCGAGCACTCCGGCCATAAACCTTTCGTTGAACACCTTCATCGAGAATCCTTTCTTTTTACGCCCCAGCATCACGAGTTCTTGTTTCATCGCATCGCCTTCCATTAGGTGAGCTACTATTAGCGCGCATCTACGTCCGTCGGGTGATTTCTCTTGTCAAGCCCTGCTGCGAGCCTCGATGATGGGAACCTTAGACGCTTGATATAGATACTCGACGTAAATGCCAGAGTCCTATGATCCAGCCATAGCCATATGCAAGCAATATTGGGATATATAGATCAGGGCGCGGCTTAGGACGTGCTATTTTTTTTACTCTATCGATGCGGGGTACTAAAAAAAACAAGGAAGTTTTAGATTTCAGGTCTTACCACGAGGTGGGGCCGATAGGAACGAAGTGCTGGGCCTCGACGATTGCCTGGCCGGAAGGGCTCACGATGTAATTGATGAAATCGAGCACGATGCCACTCGCGGTGCCGCCCGTCAGGAGGTACAAGCTCCGCGAGATCTTGTAAGTCCCGTCAAGAACCGTCGTCGTGCTAGGCAATACGCTGTCCACAGGCATCACCGTCACGATTTCCGGATCTGCATAGCCAAGGCCGACATATCCGATCGCGCCGGTCGTGGAGATCACGTTCGCTTGAACGAGGCCGTTCGAGGCGAGCTGCTGGACGGATACTGAATACGTCGGTGTTGTTCCCATGACCAGCTCGTCAAACGTTGCCCTTGTTCCAGAAGCTGTGTCACGCCCCATGGGGGCGATGGTGACGCTCTGGCTTCCACCGACCTGATTCCAGTTCGTGTACGACCCGTTGTAGATCCCGCGGAGCTGCAAGAGCGAGAGTGTTGCAGGGATGCCGGCCGTCCCGTTGTTCACGATGATCGCGATCCCGTCAGCACAGATGCGATAGATGTGGAGGTTCGGGTAGGTGACCAGTTCTGAGGACTTGACCTCACGGCTCGACATCCCGATGTCGGAAACGTTCTGGCCGGCCTGGGCCACGCCCGTGCTCGAGCCACCGCCGCTGATCTGGATGTCCAGGTTTGGATGGCCTGCCATATACTCCTCTGCCGCCGCTGTGGCGATCGGTAGCACCGTGGTGGAGCCCGAGATCGAAATGGTCTGGATCTGGGGGCCGGCTGGCTTGTTAAAGGCCACGAAACCGATGCCGATGCCGCTAAAGATAGCAATTGCGGCGACGATGACTGCCACAACTGCAGTTTGCGTCTTTCCTTCCATGGTTCATTCCTTTTCGCTTGTTTTGTTCATTATTTCAATGAAGGGCTTCATTAGCACGTTTTCGCCAATAAAGCTTGAATGAACCAAGCCAGAACGGCTTATATAGATTCCCGACATAGTATCCTAGTCGACACGTGCCGTATTGAAACGTATTGACGACTATGTGTTCTATATAGGGGAAGGCCTGAGGGGAGAAACGTGGGCCCCAATCGAACGGAAGTAACCAAGCAAAGAATGTAAGGAACTGGAGATCCATGCCATTATTGCCGGAAGCCGAAGTACACGTTCACGGACATAAACAACGCTTCACGGATCGGGATGGAAACTCCCTCTACCAAGAAAATGTCCAATCGTATATCGAACGTGAAGAAGAACAGGGAGAGGATCAGCGCTGAGCACACCACGTACGAGACGAACGACCCGAGCCTCGCGTTCCTCAACTTGTCCTCCTTCTCCAGCGCCTGGGCGGCCTGCTGCAGGGTCTCACCCGTCTTCTCCTTGCGCTTGCGTATCTTCCGCTTGGCCATGCTGACCTCGATCGACCGCCCGAGCATGCCGAACACGAACGAGCCGACCATGGCCAGGATGTCGATGAACGTGTTGATCGCGGTGGGGAGCGGGCTGGCCACGAGGTAGCTGTTGACGAACAGGGCCACGACGAGCGCCACGAGTATGGTCCGGACTGTGTACTTGGGCAGATACAAGGGGAGCTGGTCACGCGTGACCTTTTTGCGCTCCTCGCTGATTTCCATGGCCGCCTCCTTCACGGTGGACTTCTGGCTGCGCTTCTCGAAGTAGAACGCGATGACGACGAAGACCAGGTTCGCCACGATGCTGGGGACGGACACGCCCCGCCAGAAGAACGTGAAGGGGAAGCTCACGACAACGATGGCAAGGAGGGCCCGGACGGTGCCTTCGGGCATCCCGAGGGGCAGGTCGGGGAAAATCTTTTCCTTTCCGACGCGCTGGCGGAGCAACCAGAGCGAAATCAAGACGAGTAGTATCCATGACAGCATGAAGAGGGGATAGCACCGCCGGATAAAAAAACATTTCCCCGATGGCCGTGTGGCGTGGCACGGGGTGCGTAGTTTGTGCATCGTGATTAACGGCACCTGGTGTGCCACGAGTAGCACCAGGCCAGGTCGGCACCAGGTGGCATAGAAAAAAAGGCTGATGATCAAAAATATTTGTCGGTGAACGCCGCATCGACCATCGCCGAGCTCCACAACTCGTCCAGGATGCGCTCGATGGCCTTAGCGTGTTCATCGTCATCTTCGGGCTGTGTCTGGTTCATGGTGACGACCTCGTCGAAAACCACGAGCTGCTTGCCGGGCATGTGGAAAAAGATATGTTCTGGGTATATAGGTCTTCCCGGCATAATCCGTGGAGACAATCGGGCTCTATGGCGCACTATATAGGGTACCTTTTCAGGTTCCCGACCGACTTGTGCCCTTCTGCCGTCCGAACTTCCCGGAATCGATGAACGCGCTGCCCATGATGGTGGCCATAGCTGCAAGCATAGCGATGGCGGCCCATGGCTTGTTGAAGTTCTCGACGATGTCGTTGAGCTCCGTGTCGAAGTCGCTCCACGGCTCCGCGCGGAACGTGAACGTTTCCTTGGGATCGACGTTGAGCGCGTCGTGCACCCGGAGGATCGCATCGTCTCCCCACTTCAATTGCAATGAGAAAAGCGGCGCGTGGAAGATCTCGGTGATGCCACAGGCCTGGTGTGCCTTGACATCCCGTAGGTACCGCTGGAATCCGGCCTCGTCGTTCGTATAGTGCTTGGAGTAGGGGGAGCTCGCGTTTTGGTCGATCCAGCCCGTCAAAATGCTCCTGCCGAGGTCGCCGTAGACCGCCACCTGGTTGTGCACGTTCTTGTATATGTCCCACAGCGCCTCGTCGTCGCCTTCCTTGCCGTCCTGGTACGACATCATGCCGTACTCGCACGCGGGGTGCCGCCACATGGGGAGGCGCGTGATGTCGATGTCGCCCTCGCCGTAATCGGCCATCCCGGAGTACTGGTACACGACGTAGACGCTCCTCTCGATGCTCGCCGCGTAGTCGTAGACGCTAAAGTACGCCGCTTGTGCCAGCCCCAGAGCCTCGTCGTTCTGCTCGTTGCTCTCGTACCACCCTTTGTCACGAACTAAACCCGGGAACGGGTTCTCGCCCATGTCGGGCCGATCCGGGTTGTTCCACGCTTGGACAATCTCACCCTTCTCGTAGTCGTAACTGATCCCCAGGCAGTGATGCAAGTGCGGCTGCGATGCGTTTATCCATTGCAGCACGGCGAGCCCTCGCGCCGCCCACGGCGCGTAATTGAATATCTGGGGGAACTCGAAGCCCGCCACGCCGATGTTGATGTAGTAGGAGATGTTCCAGTACTCGAGCAGCTGGAACTCGTAGGTCATGTCGATAGCATGGAACAGGCTGGGCGACTCGATCCAGGACTGGTTCCCGCCCCAGTTCGACGTGATGAGCCGGCTGTTCGTCTGGACGAGATATTCCATCACGCGGACGTTCTCTATGTAGTAGAACGAGATGCCGACGCCCGTGGTGTTTGGCAGGGGTTGGGAGAGGATGACCGTGCCGTTCGGGAACGACCGTGCCCCCGCCGAATAATCGCAATAGTTCACCCCGGGCGTCGATGTATGGTTCACTTGAATCACGTACATGAAACCGCCAGGCCGGAGGTTCGACGGCGTGACGCTCAAGGTCGCGTTCGAGACCTCGAGACGGGTGGTATTGGACGTGGCTATCCCAGCGTTCACCTGCACCCGGTGGTAGTGCGGGGGGCCCCAGAACGACGATCGCGTCGTCGCACCCGCCGGCGCCTGGATGGCGTACGTCTGGAAGAAGTCGAACGTCGCGAGCGCGGCGAACGCTGCAGATGCCGTGAGCAACACGGCTATGGAAATCCCGAGCGCCCGCTGCCGTGCTCCCCAGTCCCGCCGGCCCTCCGACGATCCCTTCTCCTGGTGCGCCCGCACGCCGCTAACGATGTTCAATACGATCCCGGAGACGTTCAGCCCTGCGAGCACGAGCAGCACGCCTTGCAGTAATCGGTCGTAGGGCCCGGAGAACTCCACGAGCCACAAGAAGGACAAGCCGATGCACAAGGCATCCAACGCGAGCACGATCGACCGGGCGACCGGGTTGAAGTGGTAGTGATAACCGAGCCACAACGCGGAGACGAGCGCGAAGCAAATCCCCCCGAGGGGGAAGTAGTCCAGGGCGACCATACCGGTGACGAGCGGTACGAGCAAGAGCTGGGTGCCGATGGCACCGAGCACTGCCATGTTCGCCAGCTGCACGTGCTTGAATAATCTCAACGGGATTTTCATAGGATCGAGGACGCACGGATTGAATATAAACTCGAAGCCCCTACGGATCAGCTAGAAAGCGATCGCAACGAGCAGAATGTCGATGGAACGGACCGAGGGCAAGGGAAAGGGAATGGGTATCAAGGAATGGGTCGATAAATCCGTGAGGGTCAACCCGATCAACAATTTCATCAATATGTTCTTCCTGGGAGGCATTTATTACGTGATCATCGGGACGGCGGCCACGCACGGAACCGTGGTCACGAACGTGGGTTTCCTCCTCCTCTACATCACCTACAGCACGATAAACGTACCCGCGGACGCGGTGCGGAACGCGCGGACGGGGTTCGTCAAGGGCAAGTGGATCTTGAAGGCTGGTGAGGTTCCTACTTCGGCCCCCACGCTCCCCATCGCCTTCCGGGGCCACCTGGTCGACGGCTTGGTGCTCGGCCTCGCGGCGACTGGTGGAGGGATCGGGTTGCTATTACTGGTCGGGGGCGGCGTCCTATTGCCCTTCGTCTCGGTCGGTTACGCCTACGCCATCGTGACCGTGCTGACTGGCTGGATAATGAGGCGGCACCTGGCCGACGACCTCGCCCGCGTCGCCGGATACAAAGCGGGCGACGCTCCCCCGCGCCCGTTCAAGGTTTATTACATCAAGGAATTCGCCGTGCCATGGACGGCCGTGCTGATCGTGGTCAACCTCGCGTTCACCATCAAGGGAAACGTCGAGGGTGCCATCAAATACGCTTCCATATTGGGGGGTGGCGTTCTCTTGCCGATGGATTTCGAGTTCATGGTGCTCACCACGTCGTTCTTCGTCTTGCTCTGGACCGGGGAGCTCTCCATGCTGCAAGTCCCCACCGACGTCAAGCTCGGTCGCATCAGGTACCCGGCGCCTCGGAGCGCTCGTGAGGCCATGAAGATGCTCGCAGCCATCGTCGGCGCCCTCTTCGGGATCTCGTTGGCTTGTTGGCTCGTCGCGAGGCTTGCAATCGCCGCGCTCGGACTCGTTGCCGTGCCGGTGGTTGCTTTCGTCGCCTGGAACCTTGCTATCGTCATCCCTTGCGGGCTGGTCGGCCTCCGGCTTGGGATGCCCTTCGGCATGGCGCTGGGCGTGCTCGGCGGTGCGAGGAAGCGAAGCCCTTGACCTCGCGCCCCCTTTACACGTCGGCCCTACGCGAACCGGGCCCCGTCCTGGCTGCCGGTGAACACCACCGGCTCCTTGTTCCTCGCGGCCCAGTGCACGCTGGCGATCTCCATCGCCGCCCGAAAGCCTTCGTCGCCGTCGCAGAGGATGCAGACCGTGCCCCCGCTGCCCCCGCCCGTGATCTTCGCCCCGAACAGGTCCTTCCCGGGGCCGGCCTCCAGCACGGCGTCGACGATGGCGTCCGTGGCCGGGTGCCCCAGGCCACACGCGCCGTAGCTCCGGTGCGACTCGACCATGAGTCCGCCAAGCCGCTTCAACGAGGCAGCCCGTTCTGTCCGAGAGCGCTGCTTGTCCGCGTTCAGCCCAGAGATGATCCGTGAAAAGACCTGGACACGGGCGCTCTCCATGACGGGGTGGCGCGTGCAGACCTTGACCGCATACTCCACGTCCGGCCGTATCTCCGTCACGGTGTCGATGGTCGTCCCGAACCGCGCCGTGAAATCCTTGCCGGTCATCCGATCGGGCAGCAGTGGCTCCAGCCCCTCCTCGAACGTCGGCACGGGGACGTTCGCGAGGTATCCATGGTATGGCAGCCCGGACCAGTCGCGTGCATTCCGGGCCGACCTGAGCGCGTCGATGCTCGCGCCCTCCGCTCGGGCGATGATCGTGTACCCCATGAACGCCGCGACGCGCACGTTGGTGTACCCGGATCCCCCAACGGAATGCTCGGCGCCAGAATCGACGCCGACGAAGCGGACGCCGTCCGGGATCGGGATCGACGCCTGGACATCCGCCGGCTGGCAGAGGATGGGTAGCAACCTGTTCCTCTTGCCGAGGTACGACGTGAGCTGGTCCATCAAGCCGCAAGGCGCGCCGACGACGAGGTTCTCGACCCTCTGGCACAGGATCGGCAGCTCGGTGTCGCCCAGCTCGATGCCGATGGCGCGGCTCAAGGCGGCCATCGTGGAGACCTCCAGGGCCGCCGACGCCGACACGCCCCTCCCCGACGGGAGGGTGGACTCGATCCACGCGTCCATGCCCCGCACCCGCGCCCCCTTCTCCTCCGCGAGCACGAGCAGGCAGCCGATAACGTAGGCTGCCCAGTCGGAGCCGGGCGTGCCGGCGAGCTTGCTCCTGGCGATCCCGTAGTTGACCTGGCCCTTGGCATCGAGGAAGTCACCGAACCGGGCAGTCACGGTTCCCTCTTTCCCCATGGCACCCGCGCTCGTGCTGTGCACCCGCAAGGTGTCGTCCTGGCGTGGCGCCACGTGCGCGGTCGTGCCCTTGTCGACCGGCATCTCCAGCACGAGCGAGCCCGAGTAGTCGGCGATGCCGCCCATCACGTCGAGCCTGCCCGGCGCCTCGACCCTGGCGATCTTGCGCCCTTCTCCGAAGAATGCCTGGTAGTCCATGCGATCCATCCACGACGGCTGGTACCGATGGTTTAATTATCACAGCGCCACCAATGAAAATGATCGTGTCCCCCGTCAAGCAGCTCACCAAGGCAGTCATCATCGACATCGACGGCTGTCTGACGAGCAAGGCGTTCGGCCAGCCGCTCGACCTCGACAGCTTGCGCCAGATCGGCGAGATAAGCAAAGAGTACATGAGGGATCCCGCTATACCGATGATCGTGCTGAACACCGGTCGAGACTTGAACCACACCGAGTTGATGGCGAAGATCCTCGACGCGTTCCATTATTTCATCATCGAGGCCGGCGCGGCGCTGGTGTCGATCCACGGCGCGCAGATCAACTACAGTTTCCACCCGAGCATCACGGACGAATCGTTGATGGGGTTCGACTCGTTGCAGATGGGCTTCCTCGACGCGCACCCGCAATATCGAAAATACCTCCAGTACGGCAAGCGGTACATGATCACGTTTTTATTCGACGCTGACGACCCTGCAAAGACGCATTGTGCCGCAGACCTCAAAAAGTTCATCGGCACGAACGATTCCTTCGTCGTCGATGAAGGACACAACTTCATCAACATCACCTTCCCGAACGTGAACAAGGGCACGGGTCTGGAATTGCTCTTCCAGAGCAACACGGAGCTGACACGGGACAACATCGCGGGCATCGGGGACTCGACGGGGGATTGGGACTTCTTGAAGCTCTGCGCGTTCAGCGCGTGCCCCGCGAACGGCAGCGACTCGTTGAAGGAGCGCTGCAACTACGTCGCCGACGGCCCCGAGGCGAGGGGCACGCTGGAGATCCTCCACTACATCATCGAACGCAACCGCCACGCGATCCGACAGCTCCGAGCGAGCCAAAAATCCCCGCGGCATCCCATCAAGGCAGTCATCACGGATATCAACGGCACGATCGACTCGGCGATCTTCGGAAAGGCGCTATCCCTCGACGAGGTCGGCCGCATCAGGGATCTGGTATCACGTTCCAGGAAGGATCACGCGATCCCCCGCATCTTCCTCAACACCGGGTGGGACATGACGTACACGCTGCTGTACGCCCAGCTGCTCGACATCCCCCAGTACCACATCATCGAACGTGGCGCCGCTGTCGTCTCCATCGACGGCCCGTTCGTGCACGAGAAGGTCGATCACCGCGTCACTCCGGAAGTGATCGAGCAGATCGCCAAGTTCAGCACGGGTTTCATCAACAAGCATCCCCGTTACCAAAGACACCAACAGGTCGGGAAGAAATACACCTTATCATTCCAGTTCGAGATTGGATCCCAGGAATTCAGCGATTGCCTTAATGACGTGAAAAGACATATCGAGGAAAACAAGTTCGACTTCGACATCGAGGAGGGGCCAAACTTCTTCAACGTCGGCGTGCCAGGCATCGACAAGGGGACAGGGGCCGCAATGCTCGTGGAGATGCTGCCGGGCATGAAGTTCGAGAACATCGCGGGCGTCGGGGACAGCGACGGCGACTGGACGTACATGCAACGATGCGGGTTCACCGCGTGCCCCTCGAACGCTAGCCGGTTCCTCCGGGAGCACTGCGACTACGTGGCGGCGAGGCCGGAGACCGAGGGAACGCTGGAGATCCTCGAACGGGTCATCGGGTGGAACATCGAGCTCCAGCAGAAAGCGGGAAAGGGATGAGCCCCGGGGAAGGCGACGGGTCGGGCCTACGCGGTCACTACCAGCTTCGAGCCGCGTTCCGAGTTGGCCTCGATCGGGGCGTGGAGAAGGCAGTTCGCAGCGTCGAAATTGCACTCGCTCGCGAGGATCTCGCGCCCGTCCAGTAGCACGGAAACGGGGGGCCTCGGGCAGTACACGACCACGTTGATCCTGTCGTTTGGGATCAAGGTGACGACCACCTCCACGCCGTTTTGCACCGTCTTGACGCTCGAGAACGTCTTGTCGTTCATCGTGGCATAGCGGCCCGCGTCGCCGATGACTGCCCAGCCGTTCTCCAGGACTGGCGCGTAGACGCGCAAGGTGTGTTGCTCGTATTTGAGGGACAATTCTATCTTGTCCTCGTCGCTGACGCGTCGCGCCGTCCGTTTGGCGAAGTCGTACTCGACGTGGTCGCCGTGGACGTCCAGTTCCGCGAGCGTGTACGCCTTGTCTTTCACCCGCTTGGGCCACAGGTTCGCGGCGAGCAAGTAATGCCATACCTTCCCGTCGCGGGTGCTCTCCGTCGTGCAGATGTAGTACTTGGCGTGCTTCGTGAACATGGCGTCGGCGGCCGTGAGGGGGCGGTCGGGCTTGAGCAGCGCGCCGTCCGGGCGGCAGCACGCGCGGACGAGCCGCTTGTCCACGTGCCCGATCGGGTCGCCTGGCGCGACGGGCCCCGCGCTGAGGGCGGAGAGGATGGCCTCGAGCTCGGGGCAGCGCTCGCCCCACATGACGCCGCGCTTCGTCGTGAAGAAAACGTCCTTGAACGGCCAAATGTTCAGCGCGCGGGCGAGGATCGACGATTGCGTGAAGAAGGTCATGTCGTACACGTGCGGCCAGTCCGCGTGGTAATCATTCGACCCGCGGGCGTTCGTGACGGGGGGGAACTTGATGCCCGTCATCCACATCGCCGGGGTCGCCATGCAGTACTGGATCGTGAGCCCGTACCTGGCGGCCGCTGTCGCCATCTCCCGCAACCACGTCTCACCGAAGCCAAGCTCCGCCTTGAACGCCTTGAAGTGGTTCGAGTGCGAGATCATCCAGTCTTGCTCGTACACGACGATGTTGCTCTCCTTGGCATACTTCATTATGAAATCCCAGTACGCGGGGTCGATCGACATGGCCCAGCCGTGCTCGACGACGAACTTGAATCTATCCTTGTACGGCGTCTCGGCAGAGTACCACCTGTGGTGTGCGGTGAACGGCAAGCCCAGCTCCTTCGACAACCCCGCGATCGTCGTGCCGGGGGAGAAGTAGTAAGGATCCGGCTCCCACGCGAGTGCGCCACCGTAGATCCCGCCGCCGAGCTTGACGTGCAAGAGGTTCACGAGCGTCCTCTTCCACGACTTGACGACCTTCGGGTACCAGAAGCTGTCAAGGTGGAAGTAGGCAAATGGCAAGCGCTCCTTGTCCGCGTATGCCTTGATCGCCTTGAAGGTCGTGTCGAACCGGCGTTTAATCGGGTTGTAATAGTAGTACCCGCCGTTGTCGGTAAAGAAACCTAGTTTTGACGTGATGATGTCGGCGTAACGGCCCTTCTCAACGGATCCATGCTGCTTCCTGAGCAGCTCGCCCCAATGCAAGAGGGTCGCGTTGATGCCGCGGCCGAACACGAGCAAGTACGAGGAGGCGTGGCCGGCCGGCACCGCCTCCAGGAACCCGTTGGGCCCGCAGGAGATGCGCTGGTTCTGTCCCGCCCAATCCTTCTTCACGCCGTGCGTGATAAAGTGATCCAGGGCGGATATGACGAACGCGTTACGGTCGTCGTCGAAGAAGCAAGCGGGTGACGTGGTGAACGTGAAGTCTCGCTGGGCGGGAGAAAAGACCTGGTTCTTGTAACAGAGGACGCGCTTGTTCGGGCTGTCGTTTTCGAAGCACGGGAAGGCGATCGTCGGCTCCCCGTGTGACCCGCACGCCAGCCCGTCGATCCCCTCGGGAACGCGCGCCTCGAAGACCATGTAATCGGCACCGGGATACTCGTGGATGGTGGTATCCAGCTTGGTGTCGATGCCGGGCACGCGCCAGTGCAGCGTGGTAGCCTCGGCCTGGCCGAGCCGCGTCTGGAGCTTGCTTTTTTCTTGTCCCAAAAACTCGATAGCCGGTTCGCCGGTCGCGCCGTGGCCGGAATACCACGTCCCCTTGACGTGCAACTTGACCGTGCCGTTCCCGAGCGAGCGCCCTTCCCCGAAACCGATCCGGTAGGTGCCCGTATCCGGGTCGATGCTCAACGATGGCACGTTCTCTTGTACAGGAAGTTCAAGGGGGTTCTGCACCGGGTCGTTGGCTGGGTCGTAGCTACCCTCGAACGCCGGAACCACGAACCTCCGGAAGATATCCGGGTAGAATATTCGTGCGAGGATGACGAACGCGGCGATGATAACGGCGGGAATCAGCACCCAATTGACAAGCGAGGTTATCCAGCTCATGGAGCCCGTAAGGGCGTGGGCCTCTTATAAACCATGGACGTGGGCGGGGGGCGTGGGGCGCCGCGCCTTACATCCTCGGCTGGATGCGGAACCGGACGCCGCCCCCGGCCTCCTTGGAGAGGTAGACGACGGGGGGATCGCTCTTGCCACGGAAGTAGGTCATCGTCCCCCGATCCTCGTGGTCGAGCAAATAACCGTTTTCCTCGGCGATGGCCTGCAGATCGATGAACACCAGCGATGTGTCCCGCCCCTCCGGCGCGACCACTGCGTTCCAGTCGTAGTATTGCGTCCAGGTGCCCCCCTTTGACACCTCGGACGCCGGGAGCGGGTACAGGTATTCCTCGAACGCGGGGGGCAGGTCATCGCACGCCAAGGCCGGCCACGCGGCGACCGCGTCCTCGACGGTCAGCGGCGGGTCGGCGCCTTCGAGCTCGACCTCGTAGACGAGATGGCCCCCCGATCGAGCCTCCTTGCTGCCCGTGAACCTGGCGACCCGCTGAATTTTGCAAGACTCCCGCGCGGGGCCCCGGTGGCGTTCCATCTCGATGCCATTCGATGGATCATCGTTGCACCTTGAAAAGCCAGCTCCATCGAGCGATGCAATAATCCTGCCGGTCATCTCGTCCGGTGTGCCCCGAGCCCCGTAATCGCTCAAGTACCAGAACGCTTGTATCCCCCTGTCCTTGTGAACGTAACCGCATGACAAGCCGAACCGGAACGGGCCTACCGCGCGGAGCACGGCGCGGAACGCCTCGGGTGCCTGCACGGCCGGTTCGTGTTTCGCCGCGACGAGCATGGCCTCGAAAGCGCCGTCCGACGAGACCCTCGCCGCCCCGAGGAGCCGCGCCAACGGGTTCTTCGCGGGTTCCATATAGATCTCTCGCCTTACAGCCTAAAAATGCCGTGCCCTAATCGATCTTGAGTTTATCATATTAACCTCTTTTTAACGACAAAAATGTTCTCACGCCCCCTCAATCCTAAGTTCCAAGGCGAATGAAC
>JAFGBX010000319.1 GCA_016932935.1 Promethearchaeota archaeon
CCGGATCCAAGTCGATCACGAACCGGGCGCTCTTGATCGCAGCATTGGCCGACGGGACGTCGACGCTGAGGAACGTGCTCTTCAGCGACGACACGGAATTCATGATCGGGGCGTTGCGCGAGCTGGGCATAGACCTGGACGTCGACCGGGGGCGGAACGAGGTCGTGGTGCACGGCAAGGGGGGCGAGATCGGCGTACCCGCGGGCCCGATCTACGTCGGGAACTCGGGGACGTGCGCGCGGTTCCTCACGACGGCCGTCGCGCTCGGCCACGGGGACTACGTGATCGACGGGAACGAGCGCATGCGCCAGCGCCCCATCCAGGACCTCGTCGACGGCCTCGTCGAGCTCGGCGTCGACGTGACCACCGTCGACGGCACGGGCTGCCCGCCGCTGACCGTCCACGCGAGCGGGCTGCGGGGCGGGGAGACGTCGGTCTCCGGCTCGACGTCGAGCCAGTACCTGTCGTCCATCCTGCTGTCCGCCCCTTACGCCGCATCGCCGGTGAGGATACGCGTCGAGGGGAAGCTGGTCTCGAGGCCATACGTGGCCATGTCAGCGAGGATGATGGAGCAGTTCGGCGCCCGCGTGACCTGGAAGGGCGACGACGAGATCGCTGTCTCCACGGACGAGAAGTACAAGGGGCGCGACTACGCGATCGAGTCGGACTACTCTAGCGCGTCCTACTTCGCCGGGGCGGCGGCGCTCGCGGGGGGGCGCGTCGTGCTCACCCGGCTGCCCGCGGACTCGCTGCAGGGCGACGCCGCGTTCCTCGAGATCATCGGGCGGATGGGGGCCAGGGTCGAGCAGCGTGATAACGCGGTCGACGTGACGGGCACAGGCAAGCTGGCCGGGATCGACGCCGACTTGTTCGATTGCTCGGATCTCGTGCCGACCGTGGCGGTGCTCGGCGCCTTCGCGAGCGGCAAGACCCGCATCCGCAACGTGGAGAACATCCGCGTGAAGGAGTCGGATCGCATCGCATCGGTCACCGCGGAGCTCCGCCGGATCGGCGCCCGGGTGGAGGAGTTCAAGGAAGGGCTCGAGGTGGAGGGTGGGGGAGCCCTCCACGGCGCGTCGATCAAGACCTACGACGACCACCGCATCGCCATGGCCTTCTCGCTCGCGGGCCTGAAGGTGAAGGGCATCAAGATAGAGGACCCCGGCTGCGTGGCGAAGACCTACCCGCGGTTCTTCGAGGAGCTCGGGGCACTTACCAGGTGAGAACCGAGGGGGAATGGCGGGCGGGACGCCGGCGTGAACCGAGCCCGCGGCATGGCAGCGCGTCTCAAACAGCCGCGGCCTTGCCCCGTTTCACCAGCAGCAGGGCGCCGATCGCGCCAGCAAGTGGGACAGCCATCAACACGAGCGCTGCATCGAAGCCAGGCACGGCCGCCGGTCTCTCCGTCGCACCGGCGACGGACATGTAGATCGTCGTGCCGCCACCCGACATCCTCTCGACCATTATGTAATGGTAACCGCTCCTCATGCATCGATACGAGATGTGTTCGTCCGCTTCGAAGTTCGTGGATGCCGCGACTTGAGATCCGGAGGGATCGTAGAATATCACGTTGAGGTCAGCGCTCGCGAAATGTATGAGAGCGATCGACATGCTATCGCCCGAATTGCAGTATATCTTGTACCACACGTACCATTCCTCCGCCGGCATGCTTTCGTTGACGATCCCGTTCGAGATCTCCTCTGCCGTGCTTTGGCTGCCCCCATATCCCTGCACCGCCGGGATGAGGACAAGGGACGCGAGGCAAGTCGAGGCTAGCAACGCGAGGAAGAGTCTCTTGGCTGAGGTGACCATGTCCATTGCACCACCACTACAATGCTCCCCCCGCAAATAAATATCCGCGGCATCTCCGGGCGCAGTCGTGGCCAATTACCCGGTTCCCGGTCACACCCGGGCATTACACGGATGGACGTTCCATCATCATCCCTCGAAGGAAAGGGCCGGATCCTAGTCCCTATTTAAAGATGTAGCTTCGAACCGGACGGTTCATAATCCTCTTGCGATATCTTAATAAGGCCGTGTTTGTCAGATTACTACGTCTGAACAGATTACTAGTATGAAACCTTTTGAAACGAGGTGCCGACGACCATGATGCGAATCGAAATAGACCAGAAAATGATGCGACAGATCGATACCCTAGTGAGCTCGGTCGGGATCCTGGGACTGTTCGTTCTAATCTCCCTGACGTTCATGCTCGGCTTCCAAGGGTCGTTCATCGTCTACACGCTGCTGCCGATCGTCGGGAGCGTCATGGGATGGAAGGGCATCTATTTCCTCTACCGGTTCAGGATGAAGGGCCCGCAGGTGCACGAGATGGACTGTCCCTGCGTGGAATGCGCCTGAACGACCCCGGCCGCTTCCCCTCTTTTTCAATGGATCAGCGCGTCGATCCACGTGAACAGGACGTTCCAGAGCGGGAACGATACGAGCATCGTGAACGCGTAGATGAGCACGCCGCTGACGAGGCCACCGACCACGTCGGTCGGGTAGTGCACGCCGACGTACACGCGGGAAACTGCGACGAGGCAGGTCATGGCGATGGTGGTGGGGAGCATCCAGTACCAGACGGCCTCGCAAGTCACCCCCGAGACGAGCGTGGTGAGGACGAGCATGTTCGATAGGAAGAACTGCACGTGCCCCGAGGGGAAGGAAGGTCCTTTAAAATGCATTGGAGCGGTCCGGACGGTCACGTTCTCGAGCTCGTAACACGGGCGCGTGCGGTTTATCTTGCGCTTGACGGTGTAGACGATGAGGAGCGAGGACACGTTCGCGACGGCGTACTTCACGAACGACCACGCGAACGGCGCGCGGCCGAGCCACGCGACGAGGTAGACGGCCACAACGATGGCACCCCACGTCCAGCTCGACGCGACGTGGGTGAAGTGCTTCAAGAGGCCCGCCGCCTTGCCCGTCCACCCGTTGATGCGCCGGAACCACTTGACGTCCCAGGCCCTCACGCTAGGGGCGATCGCGCTTGGTCGGGGCTCCGGTGCTCGCTCGGCCACGAGTGACTCTCTACCTCCTTCGGCTTGAACGGGAAAAAAGAATAAGGGCGGGATCGCGATGCGATCCTACAACTGGTCGATGGAGATGACCTTGACCCCTTCTACCTTGGCCACGTTGCCGATGCGGGTTCCGACGATCGTCTCCACCCCGGCCTGGATAGAGGCGTCCAACAAACGCTGGCTGATGATGCCGTCGAACAGGATGTGCCGGATCTTGCCTCCTTCCTTCTGAAGCTCGTCCACTATGACCGAAGTGGGCACCTCCTTCACCGGGTTGATGCCCTCGTCGTAGAAGACCGCCTTGGTCGTGCCCAGGACGTCCTTGCTCGCGGCCCTGATGGGCCCGGGCACGTCGGACGGGGAGGCGACCTGCAGCGGCGTCGGCTGCGATGTCGACCGTGACGGGTACGGGCGCCGCTCGCCGAGGTCGGCACGGTCGCCGCGCCTCGGGCGCTCGAACTTCTTAGGCTTCTTCATCGGCAGCGGCTTGGACTTCAAGCCGCGCTTCTGGTGAACCTCCTTCTGGGCCGGCGCGTGGTCCCGCTCGCGGTCGTAGCCGGGCTTCCTGTCGTTCAGTGCCGAGGTGAAGCTCGACGCGCTCGCGGGCTTGTTGTTGATGTAGGGCACCTTGGCCTGGAGCGCCCGCAGGAGGTCCTTCTTCGTGAGCTCCTCGACCTCCTTGCCTTCCGTGGCCCGGGCCACGAAGTCGATCTTGCCGACCTGCAGCAGCTCGTTGAGGATCATGTCGCCGCCGCGGTCGCCGTCGAGGAGCGCGATCGTCGTCTTCTTCTTGCTCAGCTCGGCCACGGTCTTGGGGACGCTCGTGCCGTTCGTGGCGACCGCGTTCTTCACGCCGATCTCGAGCAGGCGCAAGATGTCGGCGCGCCCCTCCGTGATGATGATCGTGTCCGACGTGTCGATCTCGGGGCCCGCGGGGAGCTTCTCCTCGCCGTAGGCAACGATGTCCTCGGCGAGGCGTGCAGAGCTCACCTTGTCCGTGATTTCTTGCGTCTCGGGGGAGACCTCGAGGTCCCACTTCTGTAGCAGCTGGGTCGCCCGGTCGATGATCTTGTCGCGCTTCGTCTTCCGGACGTCCTCGAGGCTCTCTAGCTTGAACGCGGCCATGCATGGCCCGACCCGGTCGACCGTCTCGATGGTCGCGGCGAGTATCGCCGTCTCGACGCGGTCGAGCGAGCTCGGGATCGTGATCTTCCCCTTGGTTATGCCGTTCTCGCTGGTCATCTCCACGTTGATCCGTCCGATCCGTCCTGACTTCTGGAGGTCCCGGATGTCGAGTTCCTCCCCGAGCAGGCCCTCGGTCTGCCCGAAGATAGCCCCGACGACGTCGCTCTTCTCGACGACGCCCTGGATCTCGAACGACGCGGAGATCTCGTACTTGACGGTACTGAATTCCTGGAACTGCTTGTCTGACATGTGTCGTTGCACCATCGTGCACGACGGCTCGCAGCCCGGCAAGAAACCGGCAATCCCCGCCCGCTCGCGGCTATCCAATCGAAGATGGGCTGACGCTACCTGGCGCGTCCGCGCCGGGATCCCTTGCCCCGCTCCTCCGAGCGAGGCCGACGCTGGTCATCTTCCATGGACTTGCACGCGAGAACCATTCTTCTACCGCGTTCTGTTGATTCCGTGAAACAACGTGTGCTGTTGGCGTGAATCAAGTAAACGTGATGGGATATGTCGATGGTGATCGGTTATCGGGAATTGTTGCTTTTTATCGGGACTTGCTATCCGTCTGCAAATGCTTTGCGTGTATTGTCGTGTGCTTGAGCCGCTTGCGCTGCTCCACGAGTGAACGTGATGTGACAGTGTACACGATGATTGTGTGTGATGTGGGTGGGGGATTTGCCTTCGTCTGAAGGAATCCCTTCGAGGGTGTAGAATAAACAAATAATAATAAACATTGTTTTAACCAAAACGACGCGGCCACCAAGCCCCGCGATGACCCACCGGATTCGATACCTTTAACTCGAGAACGAGATTCCAGGATCCCAGCCAGAGATCATCGACATTCGCCGGGACGGGCAGTCTTGCGCCAATCCCCTTCGTGATCGCCATGTGCCCGAAACTCATCTTGTTCGGCGGCAAGGGTGGCGTCGGGAAATCGACGACATCAGCAGCCACGGCCGTCCACCTAGCGAAGCTCGCCCCGGAGAAGAGAATCCTCTTGATCTCGTTCGACATGGCCCACAACCTGGGCGACCTGTTCGAAATACCCCTCAGTAGAGGTGGTTTCAACCTTTTTGAAATCAGAGAAAGGGTCGAATGAAAACACGAGTACATTTCGAGAATCTTATTCTGATCTAGGTGAACATTTAAACGAGATTTCTCCTGATTGAACCGTGGAGGCAAATTGGCGATAATTCATGATCCTGACATCACACGATTGAGCATAGTCCAAGATTTTGGTCGTTCGTTCCATTTCGATATCCTCTTGGATGGATGACCAGTCATGCTGCACCAGGCCATAATACAAGTCATGCTCGGCAATGTAATCCAAATCCATAAACACTTGCTCTTCCCAGTTTGCCTTCCATCCGAATCGCATCCGCCAGAGCACATCCTGCCACCCTGTCAATGGACACTCGAGCAAATCGGGAAACCCTTGGCGATCGTAGTAATAAGGTTGCACATCCAGTGAAACGGGGCTTGTTCCCTTTATGTTTCGCCCGTACGAGCGACAGAAGCGGATACCTTCATCATGCAAGACTTGTAATATATCTGGACGATCCGCTAATCCCTTATAAAACGCACACGGCGTTGTAATACCGATGACATCATGATTGAGCAAAGTACGAAAGAGCTCAGAGGCCTTGGCGATCTCGAACCGGATCTTCTCAAGGGGCTCGTTTGTTCCGTAAATCTGGACTTTCCGGTTAACTTCCTCTCGGAGCTGCTTGAAGAGAAAATGCGAGTAAGTGTGCTGTTCCAGATCAAACAATGGATCATCAACCAAGGGGCGAAAATCCTCGACATTGCGTTCGAGCGTTTGTCCGACGATGAATAGACTGCACGGTGCATCTCTGCTCGAATGGATGGGGATCATTTTTTCCAAGAAAAGGCGGGTCGTGATCTCATCTTTCCCCTCTACATCGTATCCTAAACAAAAAATTCCGGGCATTTGAGGAGACTTATAGTTGGTACTATTAAAATTATTACATGGGCGAGGCGGAAGAACCACCCTTTCAACTCTGCCACTGTCGTTAGGCCGTCGCTCACCTTGCCCTTGTCTTACCCCGTAGCAGCCGGGTTATGCCTAGACTCACACGACCTTCGATTTTCGACTGTCTGAAGATCTCTTTTTATGAAAGAGATGATTTTTAAACACTGTCATGATTCCGAAGATGCTAATTTTTGGAGGAAAAGGAGGTGTCGGAAAAACGACCACTTCTGCTGCAACGGCTATCCATCTTGCCAAGCTTAAACCGGAGTTGAAATTTTTCATTATTTCCTTTGATATTGCTCATAATTTAAGTGATTTATTTGATATGGAAATTGGGGATAAAATTACAGAGGTATTACCGAATCTATGGGCGATGGAACCGGATGCTGAGCGGTACGCAGAGGATTTTATGAAAGATTTCATTGTAAAGGCGAAGAATCTCGCGTTAGATATACCACTCGTAAAAAAATTAACAAATTTGGAGTCTTACATAGAAGAAAGTATATCAGCTGCTTCGATTCCACTTTCAGTAAAAAATTCCATTTTTTTTGATGAGATAGTCGTTGAGGAAAGCCGATTTGATGTTTTCATCATCGACATGCCTCCGACCGGAAATATGGTAGGTATCCTCGAGGTTCCGAAGACGACGATGCAAGTCTTCCTCAAGAGCACGCTCGAGACCATGGACAAGGTGATCGAGTTCGTCGCCGCCATGCGCAGGCTGAACCCGGCCAACTGGTTCCGCCCCGGCGCGAGCCAGCGGCGCAGGAACCAGGCGGCCGAGCTGCTCGGGATGCTCAAGGAGCTCGACCGACGCAACGACCACGTAATGCGGCTGCTCAAGACCATGTCCTCCTTGCGGTTCGTGACCATCGCCGAGCGCCCGAGCTTCGAGGAGATACGCCGCGCCGCCGATCTCGTGAAGAAATACGTGCCGCTCGATGGCGTCGTCATCAACAAGCTCAACCACGACGACATCGATTGCAAGTACTGCGCGACGGAGACCGTCCACCAGAAGAAGTACGTCAAGCTCATCGAGGAGCGGTTCAAGGACAAGCGCATCTGGCGGGCGTGGCGCATGGAGGACGAGGTGATCGGGGTCGAGCAGCTGGAGGCATTCGCCCGGTCGCTCTACAAGGACGACACGTTCGAGGACATCATCCGCCCCGCGAGTCACGACCAGGCTTGACGGGTGGAGGCCGAGGTGGAAGATCATGCCCGTCGCGTTCAACATCGACCGCATACATGCCCTGGGACGCTCCGGGGTCTTGCGCGTCACCGGGGCGGTTGACGCGAGGGTAAAGACGCCCGTGTTCGTCCCATCGCTGCACTTGCCATTGCTCGACGTCCCTGCATATGCCGGCTTCGTCGAGTCTCTCGTGGCCGCCGGGAAGGTGAAGGTGGCGCTCCTCCCGCCGCAAGCGAACCCATCGGCGCTCCCTGACGCCGTGGAGAAGCACGCGTTCATAGGCAAGGTCGTGCTGCTCGCCGAGGCGAGCGGTGCGAGGCCGCCCCCGGTGCCGCCGTGCATCAACTCATTTCCGATCCACCGGTCCCCGTACCCGTCGACCGCCCTCGATGCCACCTCCGCGGGAGGCCATGCACGCCGCTTCCTGGACGCCATGAACCAACACCTCGGAGAGTCCGCGGAGCCGGTCGCGCTGGCGATCGACGACCACGGGTTCGCGGAAGTCATCGAGGGGATCGACACATCGATCATCAACGCGCGTTC
>JAFGBX010000039.1 GCA_016932935.1 Promethearchaeota archaeon
ACGAACGCGCTGATGCCGTTCTGGCCGAATGGAATGAATTCGCCTATCAGGATGCGCGGCTCGACGAGGGACAAATGGGTCTCGAGCTCGTCCCGGATGTTGGATCCGCTCTGGTCCACTTACTCCTCCCTCCATTCGTGCTCGTCTTGACCCTTATAGAAGGGGATATCTGGGAGGTACGGGCTGGTCTCGTACGAGACGTCCTCTATCTTCGTGATGGCCGAATATCGCTTGAAATCGCAGCCCTCTTTCTTGCAGTGGATCAGGATCAAGTTCTCCTCGTCGTCGGGGTCGGGCACGAGATCCGTATCCAGCAAGGTGCCGCAACTCGGGCATCTCACCAGTTTGTCGATCGCCGCCTTGGTACCCTCCGGGATGGCGAACGGGGGCTCATGCTGGTTGACCCGGTACGCGTTCACGGTGATGTAGGTGGTGGTGCTCAACTTCAAGCAAGAGATCACTCCAAGCTCTCGGAGGTCGGCGATGTCATCCTCGGCCTCTTGGGATATGTTCAAGTAACGCCGTCCATCAGGCAATTCGACGCTTGCAGGCGAGTAGTCATAATGCACGAATATCTTGTCAACGATGCCCTCGAAGACGAAGACGCGGAGGGGGAGTTCCTTTAACCAGATGTCCACCTTCTGTGCCTCCCTACTCGGCGACGAGAAACGCGAAATGATGTAGTACAACGCCTTGTGGTCATCTGTTATGGTCTCGAGCGTCCACGCCTTCTTGCTCCCTTTCATC
The DNA here is from genome assembly GCA_016932935.1 of Promethearchaeota archaeon. Lineage (GTDB taxonomy): Archaea > Asgardarchaeota > Lokiarchaeia > Sigyniarchaeales > Sigyniarchaeaceae > Sigyniarchaeum. Next base: position 748 of record JAFGBX010000039.1, read on the forward strand.
ATGGATGTGATTTTGATTCGGTAATAAAAAAGGCTATGCATGTGTCAAGGGCTTGGTGTCGAGCAGAGGGAGGCTACCAGGATTTCTTACCTATGCCAGTGCCAATTACCCATAACTTATCCCGGTGCCGCGTTCCGAACGTCATGCCGTCGATCTCAGAAGTGTTTAAAGTAGGTTCGAGCCGTCCCGTATGCGTGCCATTGGTTCACGAGATGACGAAAAAAGTGCGGGCTTGCGGGTCGAGCTTGACGAGTAGATCAATGGCATTCGTTACCTCGTCGAACTTGAATAGAAAGATGAAGAAGGACGGGCAACCCCGTTCCAGGTCATTTCTGTTCGGTCAAGGCGAACTTCACGGTGAACTGGGAGACCCCGTACGAGAAAAGGGCTAGCCCGGACAGCATGCACACGAGGGAGACGAGGTAGATCGTGACGCGGGCCTGAGCCCCGAACACGCCGGTCAGCGCGACGATGATCGCCTCGACCTGAATGTTCGCCGCGACCGCGTAGACGATGACGCCCCAGCCTATCGAGCGTGCCGCTGCGCGCACGGGCGAGGGCTTGCTCCCGACGTAGAAGAAGAACGCGGGGATGACGATGGCCACGACGTTGGATATCAGGTCGATCGTCGACACCAGGTCGAACGCCGGTTTCGACGAAACGGGATAGGCGAACTGGAAGGCCGAGAAGCCGGCCATGATGTAGGCGAAGACTCCCTTGAACCGGAACTTGAGGACGCGGATGTCCGTGACGAGGATGAACACCCAGTACCCCGCTGACGAGACCACCGAGGCGAGCTTCCAGAACCAGACGTTCGGGAACAAGTAGTACTTGTCCGGGTCGAAGCGCGTGAGCCCGAAGTCGAAATACATGTAGAGGAGCCTCGCCACGAGCAAGCACGTGATGAGCACGACGACCCCGTGGATGAAGCCAAACCTCATGGTTCCTGTCCTCCGCTTGTGTTCCACGACCTTCATGCAGATGAAAACGTCGAAAACGGCAAGACCGACGACGAAGATGACCGTGAGGACGAGGAACGTGTTGATGTCGCTCTCTGCTATGTCGGATTCGAGTATCATCACACCAGCCGGCCGGCATCGGTTTGCCTTTGTACCTCGATGGTTCGGGGGATATAAATGGACTTGCGTCCGTCCGCTGGCATCACGAGAAGACGAACCACGTGCACGCGCGCGGGCCTAGCTCGAGGTGGAGGTCGACCGTGAACGCCCTGGAGAGCTGTAGGGTGGTCGGCGGGCCGTCTTGCTCCGACACCCGCGCGACGTCGGCCAGCCCCGTGTAGTAGAGCGGGACGGAGAAGTCCTCCTTGACGGGCTCGCCGAGCGGGTTGAAGAAGGCGGCGAGGCCTTTTTCCTGCAAGCGCGGGTTCGCGTGCAAGATGCCGTCGACGTGGCGGCCGTCCGGGCGCCGCAGGTGGACGATGTCCGACTCGAGGATGGCGCGGTGCTTCTTGAAGGTGGACACCCACTTTTTCACGACCGCGAGGGTCTCGGGCGCGTCGTGGAGGCGGGTGCCTCGGTAGCACGACTGCACGCCCGAGAGGAAGTTCTGCGCGAGGTGCGCCTCGTAGAGGGCGAGGTGCTCGGAGAGCGGCTCGATCGTCGACTCCTTCCAGTGGTCGCCGAACGCGTGGTACACGGTCAAGGGCGTGAACATCCAGCCCATACTCGGCGCCTTATCCCACGTGCCGTCGAAAATGTTCTGTCGGCCGATGATGACCTGGCGCTCGCGGGGCAGCGACCAGTTCACCTCCTTGTAGCCCATCCCGGTCTTGTTGCCGCCGGAGAGGAAGTACCAGTCGGGCTGGTTGACGAAGATCCCCCTGGCCTTGCACCACTTGTAGAGGCCGGCCTGGGCCTCCCATTGCCTCCACTGGGAGTCGGCGAGCCCGGCGTGGCCGGGATGAGACGACGAGGCGCACCAGTCGCCCGGGTACGGCCCGTCGTGCTCGAGGAAGTCGGCACCCGTTGCCTCGAAGAAGCGCTTGATCGCCGCGATGTAGTCGACCCCCCACCGCGACTGCAAGCACGGGGCCCTGCCGAAGGTCGGCGGCTTGCCGGGCGGGGAGACCACGTCGTCCTCCGGGGATATCGACCTGCTGGAGAAGAGCGAGTAGATGCCGATCTCGATGCCCTTGGCATGCGCGTAGTCGAAGATCTCCTTGTACTCGGCGATGAACTCGGGCTCGTCGACCCACCGCTCGAGCTCGGGGAACCCGCTGCCGAAGGAGAGGATCACCATCTCGAAGCCGGCCTCCACGCACTGGTCGACGACGGCCTTGACCCTCGCGGGTTCCGCGGTCGTGCAATGCATGAAGACGGGGTTCTCCGTGACTCAGGGGGCGATCGTGCGGTACATGCGGCGCTGGGCGAGCCCCCGGCGCTCCCGGTCGGTGCCGTCGTGAACGAGGATCCAGGTGCGGAACGTCTCGAACGACACACCGGGCTCGACGATGAGGCCAGGGCCGGCCGGCGGGGCGCTCTCGAGCTGGACGGGACTGTCGGACAAGTAGGCGACCTGCGACGTGTACTGCGGATCCTTCACCCAGCGCGTCGTCACGTCGCAGACGGCCGGCGACATGGCCGCGAATATGTAGTCGCTCTCCACGTGGACGGGAGGGAGGACGGCGGCGGTGGCCTTTGAGGCGCTGCCTTGCGGCGTGCTCGTGGCCTCGACCATGGCGAGGATCTCGGCCGTGAACGTGTCGACCTTCACGGGCTCGGCCGACGTATTCTTGAGCTCCAACCACTTGCACAGCAGTGGGATGCCGTCGTAGAGCTCGTGGTGGACGACGACGTCGACGCCGGGCACGTTGACAGACGTGTAGATGAACGATACCCCCACGCCGCCCGGAGGCCACGCCACGTTGCCCGCGTGGCGCGTCCTCTTCCACGGGAACCGGGGGCAGATCTTGCCAATGTCGAAGCCGACGAGCTGGAAGGCCGACGGGTCGGTGCCCATCTGGTCGAGCCATTCACGGAGCAAGTAGGCATACTCGGCCTGGCCGATCAAGCCGCCGACGGCGTGTTCCTTGCCGCCGATGGTGAGCCGTGCCTCCGGCTTCACGCCCCGGATCAACGACTCGCCGGTCATCTCGTTGACGATGTCGACGGTCGCCCCGTTCGGGACGACGCGGAAGACCCTGGACACGAGGCCGTTCGTGATGACGAGTTCGTTAGCCATCTTGCCGCGGCACGCGATCGCGGGGCGGTGAACCCGGTCAACCAGCCAATCACCGCCCTCATGCATGGGCTCGGTGACTATCGATGGGAGCGCGGCGAGCTTCACAGAGATTTGATCCATACCCCGATCATCACCGGAGGACAATAAAAATGGTGTTTCTCGTTGCACGCGCACCTTCTCCATAAGAAACCGCCAAGTCCAGCCAGTCTTGACAAATGCGTCCATCCTTCCATCTCGTTCCTTCTATATCGAACGATGAAGGCAAGAGCGAGCCTGGTATCGAATGCGAACGAGAAAAAACGAAGAAAAATGAGGTTACTTCAACCCAATCCAAACCAGGTTCTGAAGTTCGATTGCACGAACCATATCAATAAGGGGAAGACGACGGAGCTGATGAGCTTGGAGAAGATGTAGATCTCGAACGGATACAGCTTCACGCTCTTGAAGTGCTCGAACTCCTCCCTCATAAGCTCCGTGTTGAAATAATAGACCATTGCCGTGATCGGGTTGGTCGCATCCGCCTTCATGTAGTTCGTCTTGATGCGCAAGTCGTTCATGATCCTGATGACCTCGCGTGATTCCTCGTATTCACGTCGCCGTATGTCGATCTCCGCGTTTCGAATCTTCTTTGCTCGCACGTTGATGAGAACCGTGGGATACACGAACGACAGCAAGGTGAAGATCATCCACACGAACACGATGAGGTAGATGTAGTGTGTCATGAGTGGACTCCCCAGCATCAGGTCGAAGGCGAGCGGGAGCCAGAGCGCCCCTGACGAGAAGATCAAGGTCGTCGCGATGGCATAGTTGCCGAAACAGCTCAACCCTCCAACCCCGTCCGTGTGCAGTGGATCTATCTTGATGCTGCACCCGGAGATCTCGTGGATGGCCGTGAGCGTGATGATGATGCCCCACACGCCCGTGCTTGCCATCAAGTTCGCGAAAGCATAGATGGCAAACACGATCCAGAACCAGTAGTCGTTATATCCGTACAGACCACCATGCTCCAACGATGCGGTGCTCGACAAGAAGATGTAATACATCAAGCCGCACCAGGGAATCGCCATGACCCACCAACGGGTCTTGAACAACGTGTCGTACTTCGTCTTGATCCGCTCGGCGAAGTCCCTTCGCATCGTGTAGTCCTCGTTCTTCTGGCGTGAGATCTCGCGCTTGATCTGTTCCTCGGACAGGTCCTCGTTGCGCCCGGCGAACACCTCCATGTCGAACTTGAACATGCTCGTCAGCACCCTGGATTTGGGCCCGACGATCTCTACCATCCTCTCGAAGAAGCTCGGGAGGATCCTCTCATCGTAGTACCAGATGAGCACGGGACTGATGTTCACCCAGATAACAAACACGGACACGTAAGACAACCAGAACGTCGGAACGATTGAACCACCCCTAATGATAAAGAAAATGACCATCAAGATGTTCTGGATCAAGTTCACCTTGAAGATGCTCGATGCAAAGGGGCTCTTCAATCGCGACGAAGTGACGAGTCTGCTCACCCATATCATTATGGGGCGTTTTCCTTTCTCCTTCTCAACCATCTGTACGATCGCACTCCATGAATCATTTCCAAGATCTGTTTCGTTAACGACCTTAGCAAAATCTTGAGAAAAACGAAATTGCACTTGGTGTTAAGGGGGTGGAAGCTGAAGCGGCGTAGCCACTTGGCCCAAGCCAACTCCCTGCATACCTCCGCCTTTATCACGCTCGTGTAACTCGTGGTGAGGCTCTCCCCGCATTTTGTCCTTCGATCGAGGGCCTCCGCAGCCAACTCGCCCGTCCTATGAGCCAAGTACAAGCCTTCACCCCACAGCGGATCGACGTAACCGCCCGCGTCACCGACGAGGATGACGCTCTCGTTGGCGACAGGGTTCAAGTCGAAGTTCCCATAGGGGATGGGATGCCCCTGGATCTTAACAGGGGCGCGGGTCTTGATCTGCAAGGCGGACAGGAATTCGCCGAGGATCTCGGAGAACTTCCGTCCCTTGTTCTTCTTCACGAGGCCGCCCAGGCCGACCACGATCCGATCCTTGTTCGGGAAGACCCATGCGTACCCCCACTTGACGAAGCCGAAGACGAGCATCGGGTGCGGGAATTTTCCGTCACCCACCTCGGCACGGTCGATGTACACCTCCAGGCAAGACGCCATCTGGTCGTGCCATTCCCGCTTGTCGCAGAGGCCATCGCGGATGAACGCTTGACGCACGACGCTGTTGGCCCCGTCCGCACCGATGATGAAGCGGGCCTTGTATGCCTTGCCGGTGGAAAGGAAGACCGCGTTCTCTTCGAGGTCAACTTTCACGACCGCCTCGCCCTCGACCAAGTCCGCGCCGGCGGCCCTGGCACGTCCCAGGAAGTAGGCGTCGTAATCGACACGGTCGGCCAGGTGGAATTCAATGTGCGAAGTGCCTTTCACCATGATGCTGGTCAACCGGTAGGATATCTCGTAACCATCCGTGCTATAATCGATCACCTTCTTTGCACGAAGCTCGGCGAGATCATCGCCGTATATTGCCTTGATGATGTTCACGGTCTTGAGGGACACCATTCCGCCGCAGAGCTTCGGCCTCGGGAACCGGGCCTTGTCGATGATCAAGACGCGGTATCCCAGTTTTGCGAGGCGATAAGCAGCCGTCGCTCCCGCTGGGCCACCACCGATGACTAGGACGTCGTGATCAGCCACGGCTATTCCCGACTTGATTTCCTTTGCATTAACCCACAGTTAATCGAATCGAAGAAGCGTGTTTCCAAATCGGCACTTAACCTATTTGAAGGTAGCGTTCGGCACCCATTGCTTCTAATCGATTTCCCTCGGGTCGCCTGGCGAATACGTGGCTGTCTATTACCCCGATATAAGTCCGTACTCGAAAGCACCGAATGCATATTTAACACCCCCGATAGAATGGGGGGGCGGGGTGCTCGACGCGAGGTGGGTCTCACTTCTTCCGCTTCTTGAGGAACGCGTTCGCCTTGCCCTCGTCGATGAGCTCCTGGATCTGCTGCTGGACGACCTTGTAATCCGCCAGCGGCCACTTGTTGTGCAGCGGGCTGTGGCGGGCGAACCAAGCGGTGATCTTGTACATCAGCTTCATGATCCCCTTGCTCGGGCCCGAGACCTCCATGGTCTTGCGGAACTCCTCGAGCGTGAAGTCGTCCCATCCTCCAAACAAGCCGAAGAAGGGGCACATGAGCACGGCGGGGAACAGGAACAGGATCATAAGCAGCACGGTCATAGCGACGGCGAGGGGCGTGTAGGCCGCCGCGTCGGTGGGGCCCAGAATCGCGTCGAGCAGGGCGTAGAAGCCAGCGTCGAG
>JAFGBX010000320.1 GCA_016932935.1 Promethearchaeota archaeon
CTACACGTACACGGACGGCTGCGTGTACGCGTGCAGCCGGTCGTCGCTGTCCCCCGGTTCGCACAATTACTTCTTCACCGCGAGCGACGGCCACGCGGACACGTCCACATCCACATCCTCCGGCCCCACCGTGACGAACAGCGTTCCCACGCTGACGTCCGGTTCAGTGACGCCCTCGTTTGGCTCCTCTTCCACGCAGTTCACGTTCACGGTCACCTACACGGATGCGGACGACAACGCCCCGTCGTACGTGCGCGTGTACATCGATGGGTCGTCCTACACGATGTGGAAGCAGAACGGCGGCGATTACACATACACGGACGGCTGCGTTTATGCATACACTCGGACTCTATCCATAGGCACGCACACCTACCGCTTCTCTACGTCCGATGGGGCCAACATTTGCACCACACCTAATGTCAACGGGCCGGCGGTCTCCGACATGAGATTGTCTCTCCTGTCCGTTTCGCCCGAGTCCGGTGATCCAGACACGAGCTTCCGGTTCCAGGTCAGATACACGCACGGCAGCAATTTCTCACCTTCCAGCATCTTGATCTACGTGGACGGCACGGCGCATGAGATGTCGAAGGTCAACACGGGCGACACGTACTATGCGGACGGGTGCGACTACGAATACACCACCAAGCTGAGCGCCGGGTCACACTATTACTTCATCGAGTGTTATAGGCCGGGCGAGAGCATAATGACCGGCGTTGAATACTTGGAGGTGTCGTCAAGCGCCCCTGTCCAGCCCGCCACGATCTTCACGGTCGTGGTGTTCTTGATCGGGTCGGTGGCGACGATCTCGACTGCCTCGATCGCATACAAGGTGAAGGTCAAGAAGGTTCTCACGACCCTCGTCTCTTCGAATCCCTCCTCGCCCGGGCGGGCGTCGACGGGCAGCGGGTGGGGGTACTCCTCGGACGGGGGTGGTGGCGTGATCCCCCTCGCGTCGCATCTCTTGCCCCCGTCCGCGTTCGTGACGGGCACGGAATCCCCGCCACAGCCATGGGCAGTCGGCGGGGCGCAGCGGGCCGCGGCGGATCGAGATGCAAGCTCCGCCGGGGCGTCGGGCGTGAGTGGAAGCCCGCCCGTGCCAGAACCGATACTCCCGGGCTCGCCGAAATGGGCCCACCTGGCGAGGTACGACATCTCGATGTACTGCGGGGGGCCCGACGACGAGGACGGCGGGCTGCCCGGGCAAGTGGAAGGGCCTGGCGTCACTGGTACGGCCGGCGACCCTGGCGCTGCCGATGGATCGGCGGAAGCGCCGGGGACAGGCGACGTGCCAACCGGCGATGGGCCGAGCGACCTTGCCGCTGCGGGGGTTCAATCTAGCGAAATCACCGGGTTCGGTCTGGTAGACGGTTCACGTGATGCGCTCGCGCACGAGCTAGGGGCGGCGGGCGCGTCCGGGGAAGGATGGAGCCAGGACCTGGCCAGCCCCGATGTTGAAGCCGCGGGGGAAGACGAGGGTGGCGTCCCTGATATCTATCCTGGCCCAGATGCGACCGAGGCCGGGTTGACGGAGGCACTGACTGGGGACGGTGTGCTACCAGCGGCTCCCGCCATCATCGTGGCCCGGCCATCGCGGGATGGTGGCCCCGCGCCGGGGGTGGTCGATGAGGCCACCCACATCGCCATATGCCCGTTATGTCGGAAGCAAGTTCCGGTGGACAGGCCGGAGGGCGCCCTCTCGTACCTCTGCAGGGCATGCATGAAGCCCATGAATTTCGAGGTCGCGTGCGCGGCTTGCACCTCCATCACCGAGGTCTCGCACGACGAGCTCCAAGCAGCCTTGGACGGCGGCTTGCGCTGCCCCGTGTGCTTCGAGCCGATCAATTTATGACGGGCCACTTGCACCCGACGGATACCCCGCGTGAGACCGTCTGCTTTTTGACTATACCTTTTTGAAAACCCGCGCCTGGTTCCCGATCGTCCTTGCTCGAACAACCAGCATCGGAAGTGCAGCAGCGAATGGCTAAATATTTGCGAGTCGGCATCGTGGGAGGTGCCGGCATCTTCGGATCACACTCCCTGGCGTACCCTGAAAATATGAACGCGGTTCCGGTGGCGTTCATCGACGTGTATCCTTCGAGGGCAAAAAAATCCTTCGACGAGATCTTGAACGCGCATTTAAAGCCCGCACTCGAGTACTACAAGGAAGACGAGCCCGAGAACGGCGCGATGATAGACCGCCTCGAGTACGCGGTGACGTCGCTCGAGGAGCGCGGCGTCTCGGACAACATCTGGGAGGTGCTCGACGAGGTCGACGCGCTCGACATCTGTACGCCTAACAAGTTCCACGTCCCCTACTCGATGATCGCGCTGGAGCACGGCAAGTCTGCGATGTCCGAGAAGCCGCCGGCGCGGTCGTGGTGGGAGACCCAGAAGCTCATTGAGGTCGCCCGGAAGTCCAAGGGCATCTACCAGATCAACGAGAACGAGTTCTTCCGCCCGCTCTGGAACGCGATGGGGGAAGCGCTATGCGCTGGCAAGATCGGGAACATCAGGTCCGTTACCGCCCAGCTCGGCCACACGGGGCCCTCGTGGGGCTGGAACAGCCACTTCTTCACCCCGCTCCTGAACGGGGGCGGTTGCACGCAGGACCTCGGCGTCCACGCGCTCGGCCTGGCCATGGCCTCGCTGGCGTGGCTCAAGGGCCTGCCGAACGAGAAGATCGAGGTCGTGTCCGCCAGAGTAAAGAAGATGGAGAAGCGGAACGCGAAGCGCAAGATGACGACATACATCGGCGAGAACACGTGGAAGAACATCGAGTTCGAGGACTATGCTAAGTTCATCGTCAAGCTCAAGCACCCGCAGGGCTACGACTTCAAGCTCAACCTGGAGACCGCGTGGTGCATGCCCATCCAAGGCTTGTGCAAGATCGAGGGCACGGAGGGCGTGCTCTCCCCCAACGTCATCAAAGGCGGGGCCCAGGTCGTCGAGGTCTACGACAAGCGGGGCAAGCTGCTCGAGACCGTCCACCCCAAGATCGACAAGTACGGCAACCGGGACTCCCACGAGCGCGAGGTGCTCTACTTCACCGACCTCGCGCTGAACGGGAAGGGCCCGTCCGTGGCCAACGAGGACACGGCGAGCAACCTCCAGTCCATGATCTCCCTCGCGTACTACTCCAACTCGTTCAAGAACGGCGAGGAGGCAACCATGGCCGAGCTCCGCGCCTGGTGCGAGAAGCTGGAGAAGCAAGTGGGCGCCGCGCGGGACGTCCTCATCGACGAGATGGTCCAGCGGTTGCTGAAGCCCTTGCGCGCCGACCTCTGATACAAGCCTTCTTTCCCTCTTATCTCCTGTTTAGTTTAGAAAGACTGATAGCGTAGCAAGGTAAAGAAGGAGGGAAGGGATGGTCGGGGGATGCGAGGGGACAAGTGTAATGCCCAGGCAGGCCTTTCACGTGTAGTAACGGTAAGGCACGATGAACCCTTGCTTCTTGAGGCGATAGATCTCGGCGAGCACCTGGTCCTTCGGGATTTTCTTGCTGATGGGCGCATACATGGCCAGCGTGGACAGCACGAAATAGCCTTGCTCGGCAGAGATGGTCGCCGCGACCTGGTACAAGGCCTTCCCCAGGCCCGTGGGTATCGCCTTCTCCGCGGCTGGCTTCGCGCCTTGCTTGGCGACCAGGGGTTGGATGAGCGAGATTTCGAACGAGGCCTCGACGAGGTCGTCCGCGGTCGAAAACATGGACACGTTCCCGCGCCAGCTCTCCAGGCTGTACCTTTGCTCGAACGCCGAGACGAAGTACTTCAAGTTGGATTTCAAGTTCTCCGTGGGCTCGCCCTCGAGGATGATGGCTCCCTTGCAGTACTTCCCATTCGCGATGAGTATCTTGAAGTTCTGGTAGTCGAAGTACATCGCCTCGTCTTCACCTTGAGCCTTAGTCCCGCGCGGGCCGACCTCCTTTCCGAACGAGGTGATGGCCGTCAGGAAGCCGGAGACCAGGTCGGCGTCGAGGTTCTGCTGGGAGTATGACCGCTCGAAGATGCAAGAGCCGCTGCTGTGGATGACCATCAAGTGGCGTATCTTCCTCGCGTCGCGGAGCCTGCCCGCGTCGACCGCCCAACCATGGCGCCGCTTCGAGTCTTGCCCACGCTTGGCGATGAAAAGGATCACGACGAGTGCTGCGATGGTTATGATGAGGAGCGCGTTGTTGGTAATGATGCGCACGACATAGTCCAGCATGGACAGCACCTCCGCCCGTCGCGTCGGTGCCGACGTCTCCGGGGAGAGGCGGACGTCGTCGGTCTCGAAGCGTGCCACGACGTAGAAGGACTGCCATGACGGGCTTGCTTGTATCCCAACGGAAGCGGCCCCCGAGGCATCTGTCACCCCGGAGAGATCGAGCTCCGAGTTGAGGCCTTCCCTGGTGACGATGTAGAGCGTGAAGTAGAGCGTCTTTCCAGCGATGCCCGTGCCGTTGAGGCCATAGGTCAACGTCGCGCCGATGGAAACGAAGTCGTTCTCGAGTATGCTTTCTCCGAGGAAGGCCTCCGAAACATGGAGTGCAACCGGGATCTTGTTCACGGTGAAGTCCTCAGTCCAGATCGCGATGTCGGTTCCGTTGTTCCAGAACGCCTGGAACTGGTAGCCCTCATCGAGGTCAATGAACGCGTTGACCTCCATCGACGAGGAGAAGTTGTTGGCCGGCGCGTCGAAAAGGGTCTGGTTCTGCACCGAGAGGGTCTGGACGCCTTCCGCGTCTACAATGTCGTGCTCCCACCAGAAGCGTTGGTACCCCTCGTACACGACGACGACCATGATGCGGTCGACCCACACTGATGCCGTGTTGAGGATGGGAACGATCGAGTTGGCGGTGAAACGGACGCGGATCTCGTTCGACGTGCCGTTGAAGATATCGAGCAGCGATGGAACCGTGCCGTTGAGCGGGATCGAAAGCGTCGCATCTCCTGTTTCGGGGACGACCAGGTGGGTGAGATTCATATATTCGCCGGAAGTCCAATTGAAGAATTGGAACGTGAAGTTCTTGAAGGTGTTTGTATATTTGAAGTCCTCGAGTGCCATGTTGACACCAACGACTTGGGTGGATGTCGGGTCGACATATGTTGCATTGAATGACCTGACGAACACCTCGACCACGTTCTGGCCTGGCTTCACGAACTGGCTCCAGTTAGCCGTCCCCGGAGCCTGGGAGCTGTTCCACGAGATGTAGGGCCGGTTCCCGGCCAGGATGGTCTGGACTCCCTGCAGCTGGACGAACGAACCACTCGACTGGTTCTTCATGTATATCTCTTGCGCTCCGACCGGGGTCGAGAAGTTCATCGTGAACCACAAGTCTATCTCGGTGACCCTCGCGTGGCCGATCTCCGCACCTGCCTCGATGCCCCGGCACGTGAAGTTGAAGTAGACGTCCGAGAAGTGCGCCCCCGCCCCGTTGTACGTTAAGTTGACGTGGATGTAGCTGGTGTCGTTCAACAGCGCCCGCCAGAACAGCTCTTTGGGTGGCACCCCGTCGACGTTCCACGCGGGGTTGTCCGGCACGTTCATAGCCGTGAGGTTGGCGATCCCGATGCTCTCGTTGAACGACTCGTAATCAAAGATGAGCTCGATGTCCTGGATGTTGTCAGAAGCGAAGCCTTCGGAAGGATCGATTCCCAAGCAGAACTCCGAGCTGACGTTGAGTGGGCCGACGTTCGTACTCAGGTCGCGGTTTAAGATGGAGAGGATGTATGCCAGGTCTGGGATCAGCGTGTTGCCGAACTGGATGCCCTTCCCGTCTTCCACCTGCAGGCGGCTGGTGATGTCGCCGTCCGCCGTCCCGCTCGTGGGCCTGAACCAGGAGACGAACCCCTCGTAATCCGATTGCAGCGACGCGGGCCTTCCGTTCAGCCCTCCGGTTATAGTGGTGTTGTAGTTGAGCATGCCATCGAGGTCGACGGATCCATCGCCATTCAAGCCGAGCTCCACCCCTATGGCCACGATGCTCGAATCGCACGTGAGCGTGTACTCGCCAGGGACGAGGTATCCCGCGAGGAAAGACCAATACTTGCCAGTCGGCCCCAAGGCGATGGAATGGGGCACCGATTGCGGCGTCGCCCCCGTCGTGTTTATAAACGTCAAGTTCGTCCAGCTCAGCGGTACATTCAAGTATAGCATCGCCACGGGGAACGAGGGGAGCTGGTCGAAGTCCACGTCGAACGTCGCGTTCCACCGGGCGGTCGTCGACCCGTCCGGCACGGTCACCCGCAACCGTGGCTCTAGCTGGGCGCCGTGGACGTAGGTGATCTCGAGGTCGCACCTCGTGACCCCGCCTTGCAAGTTGCTCCAATCGCTCGTCACCGAGTAGTAGACCCGGCCGCCGGTGGCCCTGAACTGCTCGTTGGAATCGTACCTGCCGTTATTGCTTCCCGTTCCAATAACCGGTTCCCCATTCACCCGCAGACCGATCGCCTCGGGGGCGACGGATGTGCTCACGGGAACCAGCCTCATGGCCAGCGTGAAGTCGACGCCTTGCAGCTCCGTGGTCTCCCTTGTCAGGAGCTGCCAGGGCCGGGCGAACGCGCGGCCCTCGTCAGAGCCGCTCGTCACCGTGTCGTTGTTGAAGAACCAGAACTGGTCGGTGGTGTAAAGGAAATAGGAGGGCATGCGGACGGCGACGAAGAAGTGGTAGAAACCGTTGTACCTGTACGTGTTGATCGTGTCGAGCGCAACCGCTGGCATCGTGACGTTCTCCCAATGGGGCATGTTATACCGTATATCGTTGTATGGAACCGACTCGTATGCCGGGTTGAAGTTCATAGCCGATCCGGCGATCTGCTCGCCAGGGAATGGCATCTGGTATGCGTCAGCCGTGGCGTTCCAGATCGAGATCGTCCAGTCGGAGGCAGCGTGGCCGATCCACAAGAACTGCGTGAAGAGGCTTATCCAGGGCACGTAACATGACGAGGGTATCCTGATCTGTTGGAAGTAGAGCGTCTCGAAGAGGCCGGACGCGTTCACCGCGTCGAGCACGTAGGATTCCACTGTGTACAGAATGGGCTCCACACGGATGTTCCTCACCGTGATGTTCGTCTGTAGCACGATCGAGTCGGTCGGAACCCAGAAATCGTCGCCCGCCTTGTTGCCCGTGTAGTTCTTTTCGAGCTGGTTTGTGAGCAACGCGGGTAGGGTGCTGGCCGTCCAATCCAGCGGGGCATCCGACGGTATAGAAGATGACCCAACTGAATTGGAAGTGGTATGACGTTGGATCGGCGCGAACGTACCCAGCACTATCGTGCACGCGAGTCCCATCACGATGGCACAAGTTTTCCAGGGCGTCATCTTTCTCGTCATCATTCTTTTCATCACGGGAAAAGGGGGCTTGTGGCGGATAGCTTGTCGCATGTAGACAACATGTCATTCCTATCGAGATGGATCCTTTAAATCATAGTCAACACGCGAGCTCGACCAAGCGCGAGCACCCCGTCGAGGGCATCTGGGTTGAACCAGATAATTGGCACCCTTGCCTATTATGACGATGGCGCACCCAAAAGGTATTTTTTCGCACGCGTGGTAGGATGTCTTGCGTCAACGCGCGGGCGAGCACCATGGAAAGCTTCAAAAAGAAAATGTCGGAGTACGTCGCCGGCCTCGATCCGAGGAACCTTTTCCGCCGTGGAAAGGCGACCGTCCACACGGCCCTCGTGGACGAAAAAGAACTCGGGAACATCAAGTATCACCTCCGGATCGGCCCGGACGGGCAGGGCACGCTGAGCATCAACGGCGAGAAGGTGATATACCTCAACCAGACGGCGTCGGACCTCGTCCGCATGTTCATCGAGAATGTGCCTGACGACGAGGTCGGCCGCTTCATGACCAAGAAGTACGACGTCCCGGCCGACGAGGTGCTCCAGGATTACGCCACCATCAAGGCCACGATAGCCACGATCGTCCACCAGCGAGACGTGTGCCCTGTCGTGTTCCAAGGCGTGACGCCGGAGGCCGCGATGAAGAGCCGCGGTGCCCCCGCCCGCGTGGATCTCGCGTTGACCTACCGGTGCAACAACGCTTGCGGCCATTGCTACGTGGCCCGCGCGCGGAGCTTCCCGGAGATGGACACGGGTTCCTGGAAGCGGGTCATCAACAAGCTGCGGGACATCGGCGTCCCGCACGTCACGCTCACGGGCGGCGAGGCGACGATGCGCGACGACCTGGCCGACATCATCCAGTACACGCAAGACAACAACATCATCTGCGGGCTCGTGACGAACGGCATCAAGCTCGCCGATAACGAATTCCTCAAGAAACTCGCCAACGCGGGCTTGGACTACATACAGATCACGCTCGAGAGTCACGACCCCGCGATCCACAACAAGATGGTGGGGGCGGACACCTGGGAGCAGACCGTGAAGGGGCTGAAGAACGCGATCGCCACGGACATCTACACGATCACCAACACGACGCTGTGCGCGCTCAACGCGCCCACGATCGAGAAGACCATCGACTTCCTCGCCGAGATCGGCCTCGAGGGGACGTTCGCGTGCAACGGCATCATCTATTCGGGCAAGGGCAAGGACGTCGGGAACGGCATCCCCGAGCACGAGCTGGAGCCGCTGCTCGATCGCATCGTGGCGAAGGCCAACGAGCACGGCTTCAAGTTCATCTGGTACTCCCCGACCCAGTACTGCGAGTACAACCCCGTCATCCACGGCCTCGGCCCAAAGCGCTGCTCGGCCGCCGATATCTCCATGGCCATCGAGCCCAACGGGGACGTCATCCCGTGCCAGTCCTACTTCGAGCAGATCGGGAACATCCTCAAGGACCCGTGGGGCAAGATTTGGAACCACAAGCTCGCCAAGCGCATCCGGAACCGCGAAGGATTGCCCCAGAAGTGCAAGGACTGCGACCTGGTCGAGACCTGCGGTGGCGGCTGCCCGCTCTACGTTGAGCACCATGGCGCTGTCTGCAGGTCGAACGATTGAACAAAGGAACCCATCGTTATCATTTTCTCGCCTCCCCTCCTCGGTTGAACGACGCAGCATCGTGATCGGATTGCACCCGACGACGAGCCTCTGGCACGCCCGTTTCAAGCAGCAGCTCGAATGGACGAGATCCACTCGGGACTTCGTGTATCGAAAGCTGGACTTCGCCCGCTGCTCGTCGTTCTTGGAGCTGGGATGCGGCACGGGTGCGCTGCTCGAGGAGATCGCCACGCGGTTCGCCATCCCGCGATCTACCTCTGGAAAGGATACCCGCCTCGTCGGCATCGACATAAACCGGGAATTCTTGGGCCAGGCGCGTTCCGCCTCCGATCGAGTTCACGTGACGATCGAACTAAAGGAGGCGGACGCGCGGCGCTTGCCGTTCCCGGACGGCTCGTTCGACATCGTGTACTGCCATTACTTCCTCATGTGGAACCACGCCGAGGAGCGTGCGGCGATCATCGAGGAGGCCCGGCGCGTCCTGCGTGACGGTGGGTGGTTCATCGCGCTCGCGGAGCCCGACTACCACGGATGGATCCTCGAGCCCCCCTCCACCATCAAGGAGGTGCTGGTCGCCTCGTTGTCCCGCTCGGGCGGGGATGCCGCATCGGGGCGGCGGCTCGCGGCAGACCTCGCGCCGTTCAAGAACACGTCGGTCGACTGCTGCAGCAAGCCGTGGACGAGCGCGGAGTGGCGCGAGGCGTTCGAGGCGGAATGGGCGTTCTACCTGGGCATCCTCGGCGGCGACCCGGCGATGGAGGAAGCACTACTGCGCTTGAAGGCGGACGACAAGGAGTCGGTGGAATCAGGCTCCAAGTTCTCGTTCCTCCCCGTTTTCTACGGGTTCGGGCGGAAGTGAGGGCGCCTCATCCATAAAGGAGGTCGCAGTACTTCCTCGTGAGCGGGGCGAAGCGCTCGAACGTCTTGACGTCGTGGGAGTCGGAGCCTGGGAAGAACACGTCCCCCGGGTGTCCATCCTTGAACATGTTGAAGCTTTCCTCCGACGGGTAGGTGGAGCTCCACGGGTGGTCGAATCCCCGCAAGTTCAGCTCGATCATCGTGTCCGTCTGGATGCACAGCTCCATCGCAGCGAGCGTGCGGGGCTCGCGGTAGTACCTGGCATCGCCTTGCACGACGCCCGACTCCCCGCAGAACCTGTAGACGACGTCCAAGTGCGCGAACCCCGCGAACCTGCCCGAGCGAATGCCCGCCTCGAGCACTCGGAAGTACGCGTCCTCGACCGCGGCGAAGTCGTGGTACTTCAAGAGTGCCTCGAGTTCGAAGGGGATCGTGATGGTGCCAGTGAGCACGTCGTGGACGGTGCCGACGAAGTAGTCGAATTCCTCGCCGTGCGCATCGAGCCACTCGGTCGTCTTCACGTTCCAGTCGTCGTGCAGTATCGGGTCGTAGTAGTCTACTTCCAAGCCGATGTATGACTTGAAACCCGTCCCTCTCGCCTTGTCGTACGCGTCGAGGTATGCCGGGATCACGTCCTCGTTGAAAGGATAGCCGCGGGTGCCCAGCTTCTCGGACTGGAAGTGATCGAGGAAGCCGGGAACGATGCCCAGACGGTCGCCGGCCACAATGTAGTCGTTGAACGAGGATCCCTTAGAAACGTCGATGCTGAACCGCGTGTGCAGGTGCAAGTCGAGGGGCAGCCGCCGCGCTTTCGCATCCGCCATTATCCGCTTCAGCGAGTTCATACACGAGACGGTATGTCGGGTCGGTGAAAAACGAGACCCAACGAATGTAATGATCCCCCGGAAATCTGTTAAATGCCCGATCGTTCAACAAGATCATGTTCGAC
>JAFGBX010000321.1 GCA_016932935.1 Promethearchaeota archaeon
CGGCCGCCGTGGATGACGACCTCGTACCAGCAAGGGCCGTCCCTCGTGTCCTCGACGACGACGTTGCCCTCGGGCCGGTCCCGCCCGACGGGGCGGCGCTTCACGTCGATCGCGCAGACGATGCACTGCGACCCGAACACTCGGGCGCCCTCGTTGATGATGTCGGGGGTCTTCACCGCGGCCGTGTTGATCGAGACCTTGTCGGCCCCGGCGAGGAGGATCTCGCGGATGTCCTTGATCGTCCGGATGCCGCCCCCCACGCAGAACGGGATGAATACTTGCTCGGCGGTGCGCCGCACGACGTCGAGAAGGATGTCGCGGGCGTCCGACGATGCCGTGATGTCGAGGAACGTGACCTCGTCCGCCCCGGCCTCGCTGTACCTTCTCGCGAGGTCCGGCGGGTCGCCCTCCCAATCGATGAGGTTGAACCTTATGCCTTTGCGCACCCGACCGCCGGCCATGTCCAAGCAAGGGATGATTCTCTTGCAGAGCATCTCGCGGCTAGACAAGCTCGCCGATACAAAAAATTTTTCTGAACGGGTTCCCGTTTGCCCCTTGACCGCACATGCAGACGATCTCGGTCAATTTCTTGGGTCACCTCGCGAGGCACATCGGCAGCCGCGTGGTCGACGTGGCCATCGACGACCCGCCGACCGTGGCCAATCTCCTCTCTGCGTTGCAAGCCAGGCTGGGCAGCAAGTTCTCTGACAACTTCATGAAGGATGGCGAGCTAGAACAGGAGCTAGTCGTGCTGCTCATCAACGGGCTAAACTTGAAGCAGTGTGCAAAGGATGGCCAAGGCCCCCTCGACGTCCACTTGAAGGAGTCCGACGACATCACGTTCATCGTGCAGTTCGGTGGTGGTTGAGCCATGTTCTCGCCCGCCGTGCAAGAGAAGTCCCGGATCATCGGGAATGGCCGCACACAGTGGCACGCCACCGCCAGAAAGGCATTGCTCGGGCTCTTCGAGGCCGGGCTCGCCGCCGTGGACCCGTACACGGCGGTGAAGCGCCACGTGACCCTCGACCGCGACGCGATATCCATCGGATCCGGCGACGGCGTCGCACGCGCTTTCCCTCTGCGGGAGGTGGACAAGGTGTACGTCGTCGGCGGAGGGAAGGCGACGGCAAGGATGGCCTGGGCGCTCGAGGACGTCTTCGGCGACCGGATCAAGGCTGGCTTCATCAACGTGCCAGCGGAGCAGCTCCGCCTCGACCCGCCCCGGCTCTCCCGCATCAAGCCCACGGGCGCGAGCCATCCCCTGCCAGACCAGGCCGGGGTGGACGGCGTTCGGAAGATGATCGAGCTATCGCAAGAGGCGCGCTCGAAGGACCTCGTCTTCTGCCTGATATCGGGAGGGGGCAGCGCGCTCATGCCACAGCCCGCGGGCGACATCACGCTGGAAGACAAGCGGACGCTCAACAAGCTCATGATCGAGAGCGGGGCCACGATCCACGAGATCAACGTCGTGCGGAAGCACGCTTCGTTGGTGAAGGGAGGCTGGCTCGCGCGGCACTTCCAGCCCGCCCGCGTCGTCGGCTTGCTGCTCTCCGACGTTGTCGGCGACGACATCGCCACCATCGCTTCGGGGCCGACGGCGCCCGACCCCAGCACCTTCTCGGAGGCCGTCAACATCGTCGACAAGTACCGCCTGCTCGACCGCATCCCCGTGCGCGTGCGGAAGTACTTCGTCCAGGGCATGCGAGATGAAGTCCGCGAGACACCAAAGCCGGAAGACAAGATGTTCGAAAACGTCCTGAACGTCGTCATCGGCAGCGCGCGGGTAGCTGCCGACGAGATCGCGAGGGTTGCCCCATCTCTCACGGGAATCAATCGCGTCCATGCCGTCACGCATCGCCTGGAGGGCGAGGCCGCTGAGGTCGGCAAGGCGCTGCACGGGTTCGTGGCCGACATCGTGGCCCGCAAGCCGAAGGTCGGGGTTCCCGCGGGCATCGGCACGCCCGAGGGGAGGACCAACCTCTTGGTCGAGTACGGTGGGACTGACGAGGCGGAGGGGGGCTCGCTGTTCCTCCTCACCGGCGAGACCACGGTCACGATCAAGGGGAGGGGCACCGGTGGCAGGAACCAGGAGATGCTGCTTTCGTTTTTGTGCGTGGACGAGGATCTGGCGGGGGGACGGTTCGCGGCACTGAGCTGCGGCATGGACGGCATCGAGGGGAACAGCACGGCCGCCGGCGCCGTCATCGACGACCTCTCCCGCCAGCGCGCCGAGGGCATATCGATCGACCTCCCGGGTGCCCTGGAACGGAACGACTCGAACGCGGTGTTCGTCGCCCTCGGCGATGCCATCGTCACGGGACAGACCGGCACGAACGTGAACGACCTCACGATGGTCATTACCGACGTGCCCGTGAAGGACGTTCGGACGCAATGGGCGCTGTGAGCCGTCCCTCGGGGGGAGGGGGCGCCCGTGACGATCCGGCCTCACAAGGGCTGCGTGATGTTCCAGCCGATCAGGTCCTTGATGTCCTCGTACGCGCCCTTGAGCCCCATGGCCTCGAGCAGCTCGCCTATCTTGTCGCGGGCTTGCTCGATGCCGATGCCCTCGAGGTATCGCTCGAAGTCCTCGATGCGCTCCTGGATCACGGACTCCTCGAGCATCTGCTTGAGCTTGGCGCCCGCGTTCTTCACGCCGAGCTTCTCCAGGCTGTCCTTCGCCGCCTGGTAGCGGGCGTGGAAGTTGAGTATCTCCGCGGCCTTGTCGAGCCGGTCGACGCCGTCCTTGATCTTGAGCTTGTCGATCGCCGACTTGATGTCGTCGATCTTCAAGCGCGAGACCATCGACTTCAAGAAATCCCTCGTGGTTTCCGAGATCTTGTCGAGGCCGGCTTGCTTGAGCGTCCGCTCGAGCTCGTCGTAGATCTTCTGGATGTCGAAGGCCCCCTTGTTTAGGTCCCCCGCCTTGACGTTCATGACCTGGAAAAGCTTCTCCAGCTTCTTGCCAGGATCCTCGACGCCGATGATCTCGAGGATCTTCTCGATCGTCCCGATCGGTTTCGACCGTTCCTTCTCTTCGGCCATGGCACGCACGCTTGGCATGTGGTCGCCATGCAAAGATACGCCGATCATGTAAAAAAACGTTATGTTTTCGTCGCGACGCCGTGCCCGTGCGCGCCGGCTCCGCCGTCACGGCTCCCAGCCTGGCTCGTGTATTTAAGGACGGGGAGGCTAGATGCTACACGAGAGCATGAGCACGAGAAGCACCGAGCGAGGAGTCGACGACACGTGAACGCTGGCGGCACGGGGCGGTATTACACCTCCAGCCAGCCCAACTGGCGGGAGGCGCACAAGAAGCGCGAGATCAAGGCGGAGGACGTCGCTCTGAAGCTCATCCAGCCTGGGCAGCAGATCTACATCGATTCCGGCGTGAGCGAGCCCCAGGCCATCGTGAAGGCCATGGTGCAATACGCCAAGGCGATGATCGATGTTAACATCATCCAATTTCTATGCCTCAGGGACAAGCAATACTTCGACGATTCCGGCGCGCAGGACGTTTTCCGGCACAACGCCTTCTTCATCGGCGCCGACTCCCTCCGCGAGGCCGTGAGGAAAGGGGGCGCGGACTACACCCCCATCTACCTGTCGGACATGCCGGGGCTGTTCAAGCGGCGTCGCATCCACGTCGACGCCGCGATCATCCTCGTCAGCCCGCCGGACACGCACGGAAACTGCTCGTTCGGGGCGAACGTCGACATCGTCAAGGCCATCGCCGAGAGCGCGGGCATGGTGATCGCCGAGATCAACCCGTTCGTGCCCCGGACCCACGGCGACTCGTTCATCAGCATGGACAAGCTCGACTACTGGGTCTACAACGAC
>JAFGBX010000322.1 GCA_016932935.1 Promethearchaeota archaeon
GGCGAAGCCGGCGCCCCCTACCATGCCCTCGAGGCCCACGGCCCCGCCCGCCCCGTCGCCCGCGCCGGAACCCGCCCCCGCTCCCAAGCCCGAGAACGAGGAAGAAGAAGAGACTGCTCCGGAATGGGATCCATGGTAAGGCGTTCGGCGTGCATCCCGGGTCGATGGCGGTTCTGTAACATCCGTTCCTTTTCCAGACAATAGCATTATCGTTCGAAAAGCAAGGGCGTGGAGACAATGCCGACCGAGCGCGAGAAGGCCTGCATGGCTTGCGCCGCTTGCTGCCGCCCGACCGAGATGCTGCTCGCTCCAGCCGACCTGGCGCGCATCGCGGCCAGGGGGTACGACGTCGGCGACTGCACGGTGCCATCCCGGAAGCACCCCGGCCTGCGCGAGCCCAGGAGCGTGGGGAACCGCTGCTACTTCCTCGAAGGCCCCGGCCCCGGCGGCCCGTTCTGGTGCTCGCTGTACCCCGACCACCCCGCGGGCTGCAAGCTGTACCCGCTCGTCTACGACGAGGCGACGGGCGAGGCGGTGATCGACAAGCAGTACTGCCCGCACTGGAAG
Organism: Promethearchaeota archaeon; assembly: GCA_016932935.1. Lineage (GTDB taxonomy): Archaea > Asgardarchaeota > Lokiarchaeia > Sigyniarchaeales > Sigyniarchaeaceae > Sigyniarchaeum. The sequence continues at coordinate 568 of JAFGBX010000322.1, forward strand.
GCCTTCCAAGACTACGCCGCCGACCCGGCCCGCCGGGCGGAGCTCTTGCGGGTGCTGCGCGACGAGCTGGGCGTCATCTAGCCCAGGCGAGCGGTCGAACGGACGATGCCTTTCACGCCTCCTCGAGCTCGAGCAGCAAGACTTGCCTCTTGCCGAGGCAAGAAACGCGTCGGGCTGGTCGAGCGGGTTCCTGCCGATCAAGGACGTGAACGGGACCCCGCAAGCCCCCGGCAAGCCTTGCTAACCCCGCAAGGTATTAATCGGCCGCGAGACTCGGAGTCACAACACCCGGTGAAACACCTTGGGAACATACGAAAACGTCAAGGACATACTCGGGAACGAGTTCAGCTTCCGCCAGTACGTCAAGGCGACCCTCCTCGGGGAGAACCAGTACAAGGAGGCGCGGAACCAGCTAAAAACCCTGGCCAAGCGCGGCTACATCAAGCGCGTCTCCCGGAACACGTACGCGAAGCTCAAGGCATGAAGCGCCATGCGCGATCGCCGACGCGATCGCCCACCTCCCCCTCTTTCGTCGTGCAACCCGCATCGGGCGTGCGGTCACGCCCGCTGCCCCGGCGGCGCCGCGCGGTAGCATTAATTAAGCGGAATCGCCTTCGTGTCCTATAACTCGCGAGAGTCTTTCGGGTGCACATCATGGGCGACAATCCAGCAACCACGCCGGGCGGGCCGGGTTCCGCGCCGGGGGCCCAGGGAGGGCCGGCAAAGCCGCGGTCGAAGGCCGCGGGTCAAGTACTCAAGTTCGTGAACGACAACTTCAGCAACGTGTTCTCCGGCACGCACTGGGTCTACACGCTCTGCTTCTTCGCCACGGCGCTGTTCATCGCGATCCTGCGGTTCTTCGAGGGGTCGCTGCTCTTTGCTCTGTACGCGGCGACGTCACTCGTCTTCACGTTCCTCATCCTGCTCGCGGTCGCGAGCATCGACGCGGCGGCACCGCTCGTCCTGGAAGGGCCAAACTTCAAGAAGCTACTGGTCTTCATCTTACTCTTCGGCGGATCCTTTGGCCTCACGGCGCTCGCATTCTACGGGAGCGAGGGCTTCCCCGAGCAGTACCGGCTCGAGACGAGCCTGCCCGTCATCTACATGCTCATCTTCTTCGGCTGGAACGTTATCCAGATCTTCTTCATCAAGAAGGGCTTCGAGGACTTCTCCGCAAAGGTCGAGCAGAAGTCGTTCCAGGGCGGGTCGTCAGTCGAGAGCAAGAAGGACAAGGGAGTCCTGTTCCTCGTGCTCGGCCTTGCCACGCCGGTCGCCATGCTCGTCGGCGTCGTCGCGCTGCTCTTCTTCGACGCCACCAGCTCGGGGTACCTGCTCTGGAACCACCCGCTCGGGCAGGTCGTCCTCATCGCCTGGATGGTGGCCATGGCCCTGCTGCTCGGCGCCGCGTCGTTCAACGCGATGGTGCTCTTCAGGCTCACGGTGAAGCACGAGACGCCGTCCGTGTTCTCGTCGGTGTCCCACATGCTGTTCTTGATCTACATCTTGTTCCGCTCCTACCAGTTCATCAACGCGCTCGGGAAGGCGTTCGATGACCCGAACCAGTCGATGTCCTGGGCCAACGACCTGCTCGACGCGTGCATCATGGTGCTGACGCTGCTGCTGCTCTTCAAGGGGCTCGGGTCGAAGCTGTCGCGCGCCTCCTTGTTCAACAAGAACAACCTGCCGTTCATGACCTTCATGTTCTCCTCCGCGGTCATCATGGGCAACATGGTGCTCGTGCTGGGGATCCAGTTCGGCGGGTCGACCTTGGTGCTGCCCCAGGCCCTCGTGAGCTCGGCCAACGGGCTCATGATGACGGCCGTCGCCGTGGTGTACTACTTCCTCTACCTCAAGCGGGCGCTAATGCAGCGCGACCAGCTGGAGAAGGACACCTACTCGCTGCACGAGGTGCAGCGGCTGTTCGTCGAGTACACGGACACGATCGCGGGGCGGTTCGCGGCCGAGAAGGCGGGGTTGCGAACCGAGATGGAGCGGTTCTTGATGGCGCACGAGATCGACGTGCCGGAATACACCCCCGGCGAGCTCCGGGGCATTACCACGGGCCACGCCGCCAGCTCCCGCCCGGGAAGGACGCACGGGGGGAAGGCCGGCTTCTTCGACGGCATCGACAGGGCGGAGTCCTTGGACGAGGCCACCAAGCCATCGCCCGAGCAAGATGGGGAAGACAAGCCCGTCGAGAGCAAGTACCCGCTCGAGCAGCCCAAGAAGGTGGACGACGAGGGCGACAAGAGGTAACAGATTGCCCTCTACCACACGCTTTTCATGACTCGAGGAAGGTCTCGGCGTACTTCTTCAGCGCGTCGCACGTGTTGGCCAGCTGCTTGGCATGCGTGCGCTTCTCCTCCGGGTTTTCCGCCGCGAGCAATGCATCCACGATCGACCGCTCCATGCCCAGGATCTGGTCGAAGAACTCCGCGTCGGTCGACGGGGCAGCGCCCATGATCGTCTCCCGGAGGCTCTTCAAGACCTTATCCTGGACCATGAGGTTCATCGCACGCGTGCTGAGGTCCCGGTACTGCTCGAGCAGGAGCAAGCGGGGGATGATGTCGCTCGCCGCCCTGGTGGCAGCGTAGATGGAATAATCGCCGGAATGCTTGTCCCTGCTGAAGGATTTCTCGACGAGCCCACCTGCCTCGAGTTTGCGCAAGTGCGAGGCCACGGCGCTCTTCTGGAGGCCCGTGATCGTTGCCACGCCCGAGAACGAAACGGGGCCTTTCTCGATCATGTACCGGACGAGCGCGAAACGCAAAGGGTTCCCCAGCGCCTTGAGGAGCCCCAGGCGGGCCGAGGAGAGCGAGGTGGCGATGACGTCGATGAGCTGCTTGCCGAATGGTGTCACGTCGAAGAAGGAGTATTCCCCTACGGGTCGTGAAAAGTCTTCTCCAGCTGCATTCTTCTGGTCGTGCCAGTCGTTATGGAGAATGCCAGCCTTTTCAAGGGCGGTGAGCTGCGGTATTAACGCCCCATTCTCGCTTTGAGTGGCATACCCCAGATACGTGAGCGATTGCCTGCCTTTTTCGAGCAAGATCAGCACGATCGAGAACCGGCGTGGATTTTGAAGTGCGTGGATGGCGGAAAGGATGGGTTCCGGTATCGAATTCCGAAGTGCATCGAGGCTTTTTTCCACGTTTTCCACCAGTCCAGACGCTCACGTAACTATCGCGCTATCCGGGTACAAAAACCTATACTATGTTCCATCGATACCTCGTCAGGCCGTGAACGCGATCGAGATCGATACCCGCTAATCGGCTCGCCCGAGTGCCATCGACCACGTATAATGGGTGGCAGTCTAAGGTTGGAACGGGGGTGTCGTATTTCGGGCATAATTGGTCGCCCCACGCCATCCGCGTCCCTTGATCACCTGAAGGTTCCTACACCCAAGAACGCGTATAGCATTCGGGATCCCAATGATCAAATCCCGCGGCGTGCAACTAGCCGTAGGCCTCACTATACAATCCCGATGCCCTATGACGCTCCAGACGGGCTGGTGAACCGCTTTGATACCGGAAGCAGATCCCTTCCGCTACGAGTACATGCGCCCCGCCAGGCTCCGTGAAGTGCTGGCTAGCTGTCCCCTGGTCATCCAGCCGACCGGGCTCCTGGAATGGCACGGGGAGCACAACCCGCTGGGCACGGACGGGCTCGCCTCGACGTACATATGCGAGCGCGCCATCGTCAAGCTCGGCGCCGGGGCGCTTATGCCGACTTGCTGGGTCGGCACGTATGGCTACGCGACCTATCCCGGATCCGTCGTCTACGAGCAAGACACGGCCGAGGCGGTGCTGTACCAGACTTACCGCGATCTCGTGAAGATCGGGTTTCGCGTCGTGCTCGTGCTCATGGGCCATTGGGGGACGTGCCAGCAAGACGCGTTGCGGCGCGCCAGGGCCGCGGCGACGAAAGAGGCCGAGGACGCGGGAATGGACGTGCGACTCCTCGGCTTTCGGTACGCGGACTTCATATCCGACTTGGACCGACTAGGGACGGATGCTGGTGGCCATGGCCAGGAGGGCGAAACCGCGGTCGCGTGGAGCATCGGTGAGGCCCTCGGCATCCAGCTGGTCGATCTCTCTGGGTACCGACCTGGCACCGAGAAAATCCCGCTCTATCCCGTCGGCAATAGGAAGATGCCGAGGGAGAAGGGGTCGACATGGACGTGGAGGGCGGAAGTTGTCGATCCATCGAGATGCGGCCCGGACGTGGGCTCGGCGGTGCTCTCGGTGGTCGTCGACAACATCCTAGGGGAACTCAAGGAGGCCTTAAGGGAGATCGGTGCTCCCATGCCGTGAAGCCTACGCCACTTCCTATAGGGCATAATAAGGTGCTCATCGGGAGCCATGTCGTCCGTCGTCGGTGCGGATAGCGATACTTACCGAGCAGACCGATTCACTTTATAAGAGGACGCGGCGAAGGTCATCCGTTGCCTATGCTCAAGCGAATAGATATCGACATCACCGCGCTGCTCGGCGGCGACCACGGCTTCTGCTTCCTCGTCGGCGCCGGCATCTCTATGGATGCCCCCGCGGGCCTCGCGTCGGCCCGCCAGCTCATGGAAGGCATCATCCGGTTCTCCGCCCCGCAGTATACCGCGGAGGAGATACGCCAGATCCCGAACCTGCGATACGAGACCCTCGTGGAGGAATACCGAGCAGCGATCGACAATAAACTCGTGTTCATGCGATATTTCGACGAGTTATCCCTTGCACCCGACCGGAAGCCCAACTCGATCCATCTATACCTCGCCAAGATGCTCGCCGCCGGCAACCCGGTCATGACGACCAACTTCGACCACTTCATCGAGCGGGCGGTCGGCCTGGACAATCCGCGGCTCGTCGACGTCATCACGCCGAAGGACTTCGACGCGCACGGCGATCACCAGGCCAACCAGGCCAAGAACTTGATGGCCCTCTACAAGCTCCACGGCTCCAACGTGAACCCACTCACGAGAGAGGACACGTCGACGACCGTGATCACGACCTTGTCGGCGCTGGGGAAGGGCAAGGACAGCGACATCTTCGCGGTCGAGGTGTTCAAGCGCCCGCTGTTCGACCGGATATGCGACGGCAGGACGTTGGTCGTCATGGGGTACTCGGGCGGCGACGACTTCGACGTCGTCCCCATGCTCTCCCGGATGAGGGGCGTGAAGTCGGTCGTCTGGCTGTCGCATGGCCCAGGGTCGGCGGTGGAGACGTTCAAGGTCCTGCCTGACTTGATACCCGGGCCCGCCTCGCAAGACGGGATGCTGGTCGCCATCGCCAGGCAGCTCGGGGTCGAGGTCATCAAGGTCGTCGGCCCGACCGCCGCGGTGGTCGCCAAGCTCCAGCGTACCGATACCCGCGAAGCGACCGCCACCAACGCGCCGGTCCTGGCCATCGATGCATGGCTTGCATCCAAGCTGCCGCCGCCCACGGTGGCCGCGCGCGAGTGCTTTGCGGGGCAGGTCCTTGCGCAGAATGGCTTTCAAGACAAGGCACTCCCACACTTCAAGGCTGCCTTGTCGTTCTACGAGCGGCAGGGGGACAATCGTAACATTGCCATCGTGCTCGGCTTGATCGGGGCTCAATTGCCGTCAAAAGACGCCATCCCGCAATACAACCGCGCTTTGTCGATCTTCGAGGAGATCGGGGATCGGAAGGGGGTCGCGAGCCAGCTCGTGACGACGAGCGTTGCCCACCTTTCGATGGGCCAGACCGCGGCCGCGCGGGACGGGCTCATCCGGGCAATCAAGACGTTTGAGGCCGAGGGCTTCGACGACGGCCTCCCCGTAGCCTACATGGAGCTCGGGAGCGCCTACAATTTCCTCGGGGAACTGGACAAGGCGCTTGAATGCCACGAGAAGGCCTACCGGGCCGCCCAGCGCATCGGCGACCTGGGAGGCATCGCCAGCATCCTTGAATCCAAGGCCCAGTTCCACGCGGACATCGGAGAGGCGACAGCTGCCTTGGATGCGTACCAGCAAGCCATCGCGATCCACGAAAAGCTGCATAGCAAGCAGCACATCAGCCGTGTGCTTCGGCAGGTGGGCGACGTCCACAAGGCGAGGGGCGACCTCGATAACGCATCGGCCTCCTACCAAGGGGCGCTCGAGGCATCGAGATCCATCGGCGACGTCCATGGATCCGGCGTGGCTCGCGCCAGCATTGCCGACCTCCTCGCCAAAAAAGGCGACTTCGAGGCTGCCTTGTCCGAACTCGATCAAGCGAAGACCATGTTCGAGCAACTCGGTGACTCTTACATGGTCGCCACCACGATCAGCAGTAGATCCGAGGTGCTGCTCCTCAAAGGAGACGTTGACGGGGCGCTATCTCGCCTGCGCTCGGCAAGGGAGATATTCGAGAGATTGAAGGACAAGGTCGAGCTCCCGAACGTGCTATCCTTGATGGGTTCCGCCCTCGACGCAAAGGGGGACCACAAGCAAGCCATCCAGCATCACGAGCAAGCCCTCAAGCTGCACCAGGATCTCGGGGTAAAGGTAGCGACGGCCTATGACCTTTCGAACCTTGGTCTCGTGCATTTACATCTCGCCGATCACGGGAAAGCACTGATCCATTACAAGAAAGCCCTGGAGATATTCCAGGACTGCCACGATCCCGCGGGCGTCGCAGCACAATTCCACAACATCGCCCAGGTGCACGAGCACCTGGAGCATTACTTCCTCGCGCGTTACTACTACAAGTACGCCATGGAACGGGAGATGGCAACACAGAATCGCGGTACGCTGATGTTCCGGCGCATCGACCTCGCGACGATGTCGTTGAAGCTCGGCATGGCGGATGAGGCGACCGGCGCGTTGATCGATGCCATCGAAGACGCGGAGGCGATTGGCGACCTCGAGAGGAAAAAGGCTCTCGAGAACCAGGCCGACCAGCTCCTCGACCGGGAAGTGACCGGCCAGCACCTCGATGACCTCCTGACACAATGCGAGCAGGCGAACGAGCGCAAGGACAAGAAGGGCCTCCGGAGGACGATCCTGCTGATCAGCCTCTCCTACATGGATAGCGGCACGACCAAGGAGGCTGCCATGTTTCTATCCGAGGCGCTGACAGCGTTCGATCGCTCCGGCGAGGACGAGGTCATCGCGGTCATCCACGAGTACTTGGGGGACATGCAAGCAGACTTGGGCGAATATGAAAAAGCATTGGTTTCCTATGAAAAATCTGCGAGCATACAAGAAAAACTGGGCAACCGGGAACAATTCGGTGACATTCTTGCCTCGCAATGCGGCCTCGATCTTGCCCTCGAGAGGTACGATCAAGCAATGGCAAGAGGGGAGCGTTCGCTGGCCATCCTCCGCGCGATCGGGGACGACCGCGATGCTGCCGGGGTGCTCGCCTTCATGGGCATCGCCCAGCTAGAAGCGAAACAAGCCGCGGCGAGCTTGGACACGTTCAGGCAAGCCATGGCGTGCGCTGAGAAGTCGGGAGACCCGCGCCGGAAAGGTGACATCCTGTTCCAGGCATCAAAAGCGTTCATCGAAGCGGGCGACGTGCAAACCGCTATCCACCACCTCACGGAAGCGATCGCCATAGGCAAAAAGGTCGAAAACAAGGATCTGGTGGAAAAAGCGACCCAGGCACTTGCAACCCTCAAGGAAGGAAAGCGCTGACTTTCACCTTTCCCTTTTTTCCCACCTGGCACCCGCACGTGCGATACTGGTGCCCGTCAAGAGGGCAACTTACCTTATTTATCGAGCCGCCTTAATGCATCCATGGACGCCGCCTGGATCTTGCTCTTCTTGTTCGTCGCCATGTTCCTCGGGGCGGCGTTCGGCTTCGGGGACGCGCTCATCCTCATCCCGTTCCTGACCATGGTCATGGCCGTCCAGCCCGCGGTCGTGCTGACATCCTTCTGGGGGGTGTTACTCAACGTCATGAACGCGGTTAAGTACCGTGCCTTCATCGACAAGCCGTTCTTGAAGAAAGTCGTCCCGATCGGCCTCGCCGGGGTGATCGGTGGGTCGCTGCTCATCGGGGTCGCTCCCGTGGCGTGGATCGAGCTCGTACTGGGGGTATTCATCGCCTGCTATGTCACCTTCAAGGCACGAGCCCTGGCACGTGAAAGGCTCCGCGCCCACGTCCACGGCCCACTGGCCCCGGCCTGGCTCTACTCGGGCGCGGCCGCCTACGGGTTCCTGGGCGGGCTGATCGGGGCGTCAGGCCCGGTCTTCGTCGTGATCCTCGAGCGAACAAACCACGAGCGCGAGGCGTTCATCGAGAACTTCGCCCTCAATTCGTTCTTGCTCACGCTGGTCAAGCTCGGCATCTACACGGGCACGGGCCTGTTCCCTGTCGACCTGTGGCTCGTCTTCCTCGTCGGGCTTCCCATCACGTACATCGCAACCCGCTGCGGCCAGTGGCTGACCCCGAGGATCCCCAAGGATAAGTTCCTGGTCGGTATCCTGGTCATTTTGGCCGCCATGGCGATCCGGTTTATCGTAATGGCTTGCGAGGGCTTCCTCGCCTGATCCAAACCGTTTCTTCAAGCTAGGGCAATCTTGGGATGCGACGGAGATAAGCCTCTATGTGGAATCCTGAAGAAGGCAGCGGAATCAGACCGCTCGTGGCAACCGCGCGGACTCGCGTCCAAAAGGTGCGGTCTCCCGTTCCCCGCTGTCGTTGGATAATAAAGTGCTTTGAATTGCTGTCCAACGAAAGACTGGAGGAGGCTCGTCTTTCCAGTCGCATGCTCGCCGGTGATGAGCAAGTTTATACCAACCTTGGGCTTTGCGCCGCCTTTCTTTGCCTTGTATCTCCCTCTGAAAATTTCGAAGAGTACCTTTAGTCATTCATTCCCCGCGACATGATCAATTCTACTATGTACGAGATGGTCTCGTCAACGTTCAGGCCAGATTTCGATGACGTTGTCTTGAACGCCGCGAGATTGTTTTCTTTCACGAAGGCTTGTGCCGTCGTTTGCATCCTGGCGAGTTGTTCCTCGCTCACGAGATCCGCTTTTGTTCCCACGAGCACGACAGGCATCGCGGCCGGTGCGCCTTCTCTGACGAGCGGGAGCCATTCCTTCCGCAGGTCTTCCAGCGATTGCTTGTTCGAGAGGTCGAAGAGCAAGAGCACCGCGGTAAACGGCGGGGCGAGGCAGACGTGCTTCTTTCCCTGCGTTGTATAGTGGCTGCCGAAATCCCATAGCTCCATGAGGATCTTTCTCCCCCGGCGTTTCAAGGTCTGCGTGTGGAACTGGCAGCCGACCGCTGGCTTGCTATCGCGCAAGAATTCGCTATGAAGGTATCGATGGATAAGCGACGTTTTGCCAACGCCTGTAGGACCCCCGGCCACCATTGTCCATGTCACATCATGGTCTTTCGACATTGCCCGTATTTCATCGAGCTTTTTGGCGATGACGTCCTCGATCCGCTTCTCCAGCATGCCGTTCTGGATCATGGCCGGCTGTGGAACCGGAGGTTGCTTGGGCTGTTCCTTCTTCTGTATGTACTCGCGTACCGCGTCGCGTATCATTTGGGACATTGATGCGTGTACTACATCGCTCGAAAACCGTTCCCATTGGTTTTTCATGGATTCCGGGATGATCAAGTTGATCCGGGTTGTTTTTTCACCTTCTGAAAGTAGCTTGGTTGTTCCGAAAACCGAGCGTACCAACATCTCCGCGTCCTTGAAAATGCGCACGTTACCAATCCAATCCTTCAACGCATCGCCGTAGGTTTTCATGAACGTCTTGATAAAACCTTCGATCCTGTTATTCAAGATAGGTGAGGCTTGGCGAACAATTAGCACGGCAAACTTGCATGGCCCGCTGGTCTCCATCAAGATGCGGTATTCCTTGAATACCAGTTCCTTCAAGCTTGTTTCCTCGAATTTCCCGCCGAAAGACGTGATTGCCGATATGAAGCCGGAGATCAGCTGCGGATCGACCACGGCATCCGTGAACGGGTGGTAGTACAAGCACACACCACTTTCCTCGTGGAAGACGTATAAATGGCGCAATTTATTTATTTCATCGCTGATGCTTTTTCCACTTCCAAGCGTGTAGTGAATCCCGACGCGTCTAGCACATTCGACGAATGCTTGATAAGCGCCAGGTGATGCATCAGCCGATAGATTGTCTACGAATATTGCGGGGTTCAAGATGCTCTGCTTTTCATCTTCCTCGTGGAACAAACCTTCCTCTTTGAAAAGTTGCTCTACTTGTTCTCGATTCACGGCATCTGGCATATCTTGCTTGGTGACCAACACAGTCATTGGAATATTATCGATCAAATCTGGTCCAGCAATATCTTTTAGAAATCTTAGACTATCGGCATTCTTATTCCATCTCGATTGCTGGCCATCAAACACGAAAACGATACCATCGGTTCCATCAAAAGCAGTTCTGCTTTTTTGATCATCGAGCCCTGGCATACCCGTGAAGGTGTATGCGTGGAAAATAACCTGCTCTACCTTGGTACTTTGAAATTCACCCCTGTCGATAAGCAAATCATTCGACGCATCAGCAGGTATCCGGGTAAGATCTCCCGTGGGCGTTATATCAACACCTGCATATTCGGGATTTTGTTTAGCCATTTTATACAGGATATCCATTGCAGTGGTTTTTCCAGAGCCTCTGATTCCCCAGAGGAGGATTTTAAGGATTATCTTTTCACGAATGGCTCGAACCATCATCATCACGTCTTCAAGTGATAAGATTTTGTTTGACTAGCGATAATGCTTGTTCATATTCATTCATATCACAATTGAAATTACCTGCCATTTTTGCAGCGAACCGCGTTTCGAAATCGGCTTCGAAGCGCTCCAGGTGGACTTTCGCCTCGTTTACGAGCCCGTTGGCGACGAGGATGAAGCAGCAATGCATGCCATGTTGAAACAACAGCACCCGCTCATCGTGTATGATCTGCTTGATATGCAATCTGCTCGATAGGATCTCCCCGAGCAAGTTGTCCATCATGCCTATCGCCGCACCGTTGAGATCGTCCACGTCGCGATGATGCACGTCGCATTCCTTGAAGTGGTGCGTGAAGAGCAAGATCGAGCTCGTGCGATGGATGACAAAGAGTTGCTCCAGTGCCGCTGGCTGGCCATTCATGGCGAGACAGCCTTGCCCAGCGGAAATCAGATCGCAGTCGGATATGCCCATCATCCCAGACACCTCAAATTTCCTGGCGCTCTTAGTAATATCATACATAACTCGCATATAAGATTTATGTAAGACTTATTCATTCGATATGTATCGCGAGACAAGCTTTGTATTGATTTTTGAACATCTTCTGACCAGCCACCAGCCATCTTAGTTAATAGGAGAGGGCGAGTCAATAATAGAAGACACAACTGTAAAGCAAGTGGATTACCTTGGAAAAGATGGAAGGAAAGAAACTATACCGCCACACGAAAAGCGTGTGCCCGGAATGCATCAAACAAATCGATGCGTACATCGTTTTAGATGTCATCGAAGGGAAGGATGCAGTTCTCATGCGAAAGAAGTGTGATGAGCACGGATTTTTCGAGGACATCATCAGCCGAAACCCTCCCGAATACGAGCGGAACCAGGAGTACTACCACGATTACGTCGGCATCGAGAACAAGACCCAAGCTGAAAGGAACACCGGGAAGGGGTGCCCGCATAACTGCGGCATGTGCGCGGAGCACAAGGGCTCGCCGTGCATCGCGGTCATCGACCCGACGAACCGCTGCAACCTCGCGTGCCCCATCTGCTTCGCGAACGCCAACGCCAAGGGTTACGTCGTCGAGCCGACCGTTGCCGAGATACGGCGGATCATGGAGCACTTCCGGAGCATCAAGCCCCTCCCACCCGTGCTCCTGCAGTTCTCCGGCGGGGAGCCGACCATGCGCGACGACATCGTTGAGCTCGTGCGGATGGCGAAGGAGATGGGCTTCGTGGAGGTCCTGCTCACGACTAACGGCCTCAAGATCGCTGCGCGGAACGGCGTGCAGTACATGAAGGACTTGATGGCAGCCGGGCTGGATTGTGTCTACTTGAGCTTCGACTCGGCGGACGACCCTGATGTCTATAAGAAGACCCGCGGCGTGA
>JAFGBX010000323.1 GCA_016932935.1 Promethearchaeota archaeon
CCCGCTCTATGACCTTCTGCATCTCGGGGCCCATGTTCTCGGTTATTTGCGCCGAGATATCGGCGGAGACCGGCGGCTGCATGCCCGCCTGCGCCCGGGCGCCGGCCTCCTGCGGTGGCATCGGGGGCTTGAGCTGCTCCAGCGCGACTTGATCGTCGCTCTTGAACTGCACGATCTCCGTGAAGCCGAGGCTCGTCGCCAGCTTCTGCGTGAACTTCTGGAGGGTGACCAGCGTGATGGGGATGCCGCGGGAACGCAGCTCGTTGATCTTGTCGATGATGATGTTGACCGAGTCCTGCGTGCGCTGCTCGGTGGCGGCGATGATCACCGCGCCGAGCGACTTGAACGCGTCGAGGGCCTCGAGGTACTGCTGCTGGGCCTCGGGGTCGTTCTCCATGGCCAGCGACGCGATCTCCTGCCGCAGGCCGTCGTTGTCGAACTGCACGAGGAACTGGTTTGCCATGTCGAAGTTGCCGGATAGCACGAGGTCGTAGATGATGTAGATGAACTGGAGGGTCTTTTTCCAGCGCTTCTCGTACATGGCGGCCTGGTTCCTGTACCCGGCGGCCTTGGAGAAGTCGTTCATAACGTTCTCGAGGACCTCGGCGACCGCTTCGAGGCTCTTGAGCTTGAAGAACAGCCCTTTCGGCTCGAATCGCCCGACGCCGTCGGACGAGTCCTTAATGAGCCGGAGGAACAAGTTGATCATTTCCTGGTAGAAAGCGCTCGATTCCTCGGGGTTCTCGATGCCCAGGTCGAGGATCTTTGCCGCTTCCTCGAACCGGCGCAGCCCGTCGAGGAAGGTTTCCGGGTCACCCGTCTCGAACCCCGCCCTCAGCTTCGAGGTGGCCTGGTTCTGCACCTTGCGGGCGACCATGGTGTAGTAGGACTGGACGGAGACGTCGCGGAGCTCGGCCGGCCGGTGCTGGTACAAGTCATAGTGCGAGCTAAGTTTGTTGAGGTAATCGAGGATGCGATCCACTTCTTTCTGGAGGCCCTTCTGCATTCCTTCCTTCTCTTCCATGCTTCGAGACCTGAGCGCTTCCGTTGAACAAGGTACCTACGGCAGACACGGATTTTCTACTTTATGATGGTGCGGGGATCGGTTCCGCGCCTTGAGGGCCAACAGCGGGGGAAGTCAAGTTGAGAAATCGAGCTTGAGCGTCGCCGGGTCGCCGTCCTTACCTTGTGCTAGGAACGACTGCATACACACAGCGCATTTCCCGATGGAGCTGACGACCTTTTCGAAGCAATGCTTGTGGTAAGGCCTGTGGCAGTTCGCACATTCGACGAAACACGTTTTTCCCTTCACGCCCTTGGGGAGGAACAGCGCCTCGTCGCAAGACGGGCAATAGAGCTTGTGGCACAAGACACACGTGATGATGGACGACTTGAAGACGGCCATGTGAATCTGGTTGAGGAGATCCAAGAAAAACGAAGTGTTCGACCACGTCGCGCCCGACTCGGCGATGAAAGTCTCGAGCTTGGCGAGCACTTCCGCGTCAATATCGCCGACAGGCGTGAGGGAGATCTCCGGTGGCTTCTCCGGGTAGCCCTTGGAGAAGTCGGCGACGAACTCGAACCGCACGGCGGCGGTTTTCAGCTCGCCGTTGATGTTGCCCGTGATGAGCCGCTTCTGCGGGTCGATCTTGAGCTCGGTGATGGCCTCGGACACGTTGTTGACGAGAACCTTGTAGTCGAAGGCGAGGCGGTTGTTCTTGTCTATCGCCCAGGCGATGTCGTGGAGGATGGCCAGCAGCGTCGGCGCCTTCTTGGCGTTGGCGTACCGCGCCATGAAGTCCTCGGTGCTGCCGATCTGCGCCACCGTTTCTGGCGCGAACGCCCACTTGACGTCGGGATAGCGCTCCAGGTCGAGCTCCACGTTGTACTCCTGCTTGTTGAACGAGATGAGCGTGACCCGGATGTAGTTGTCCTTGAGCAGCGCCATAACGAACTCGCCCTCGATCAAGCGCAGCTCGTCCTTGAGCCCTTGGACGGCATTGTAATAGTTGAACGCGAACGATTCGAAGGCCTGGAAGACCTCGTAGACGGCCGCGGGGTACGCGGGATCCCAGTCGCGGAGCTGCTTGATGAATCGCTTCGGGTCGCCGAGCTCGTCGTAGACATCTTTTGGCCACTTGATCTCGGGGGCCTGCGGGTAGTTGGCGAGCGAGAAGTCGATCACGTAGAGGTGTTCCGTGCCGGCGGCGAGGTATATGACGAACTGGTCGCCCCCCTTCTCCTCGATCTGGAAGTAGTTCTCGAGCTGCCGCACCTCCCGCGCGAGGTCGCGATCCTTCTTGGAGATGGACTTCTGCAGGTTCGTGATGCGGTCGATCAGGCCCTTCATGTAGTTGTTGAGGCGCTCCTTCTCGTTATTGTACTCGTCGCGCTTCAGGTCGCGGTTCAACCGGCCATCGAGCAAGTTGATCTCCATGCGGGTCTCTTCGAGCTCCTCGCGCAAGTCCTCGATCAGCTCCCCTATCTTGCGGGGTGACAGGTTGGAGGTGTTTTCCTGGGCCATCTTCGTTCGTCCCATTGGGGAGGGGCGGCAGCGCCGGAACGCGCAAATCCATCTGCTTGGTAAGGAAACCGGCGGGAAACTTAATAACATTACTTCGCGTGGCGCATACCTTGCCCGTGCCAAGAACGGGGGAGTGTCTAACAAGAAAACGAGGCGGGGAACGTTCCTATTCGATCATCCGACCACACGATCGAACTCGATCGACATGTCGCTTCGCGCGAGTATTTCCATCTTGAACGCGTGCTTGCCGGGGGATAATTTATCGCCATTGCACCGGAGTTCGATCACGCCGCCGACCGGGACGGTCACGCCCACGGCCGCTTTCGGGTTCTTGACCGTGGCCTCCCGGCCGTCGTAGACGACAGAGAACCGGTCGTTGTCTACCAACTGCCCGTCGACCGTGATCTTGAAGAGGTCGTTCACGTTCTCCGGCGCTTCGGTGATCGCCAAGGGGCTTATCACGTTCGTTATGGCTATGGACCAGCCAAAATCGGTGTTCTTCACAGCGTCTTCGGGTATCATGCGCTTGAGGATGTACTTCGGAATGGCTGACATCGTGACTCCGCTCGGTGCAAGGTGGGGTGAGGCACGTTGGGGAGCTCCTATGGCCTCACGAAACCAATCTGCCTCAAGGAACTAGCGCCCCTGGGGATATTTAAGCAATTATTTTTATCGAGGAATATTGGAAGGATCATCACCCCCGGCAATAATAATATAAAGTGAGCGACACGAACGCACAAGGCGACCCGCTCCGCCCCGTCCACGCGCGTAGCGTCATCCAGATCTCGCACCGGGGCGACGGGGTGGTCGACTTCTCCCAAGTGCTCGAATATGACTACGAGGACATCTCCGGCACGAACGTGTACCACCGCCGCGTGTCATCCGATCCGCGGTTCGTGAAGGAGGAGCTCTCGGTGCTCGAGCGGAACATGCAAAGCTTCCTCGACGACGAGACCAACGTGGTGAACGGGGAGCGGGTCTTCCCGCGTGTCCTGACCGCCTTCATCGCGTTCCGGGGCGGGCCGAGCCACCCCGTCTGCACGTGGCTCGTCGCGTGGAGCGCCGACGTCGGCTTGGGTGGCACGTACGTTTACGAGGCCCGTGTGGAAGCCGCAACGCTCGAATACGGGGTGGAGAGCATCTACACGCTGCCGCTGAACGCGAGGGTCGTTGGCATCGAGAGCTCGCTGCCGTACGACAACGCGATCAAGAACGTCATCGTCTTCCGCGGCGCCAAGGGCGACAAGGTCGGCGAGGTCGAGCGCCTTTCGTGGATTATAGAGCAATGACTTTATCAACGGGGATTTACACATAGACATAATAGCCCTCGTTTTGCTTGGTAGTACGTGGATCCATCGTCAAGCAAGGAATGGCAATTAGGGCGGCATGAACGTCATCACACCAGACGTCATCACACCAGCACACAACGGTAACGCGCCATGAGGCTCGAAGACATCAAACGCAGCATGCAGGTGTTCGCGGTGAAGACCTCGATCGCGCACGAGAAGGGCGTGGCCGAGATGATAGAGAGCAAGCTCAAGAACCGGAACCCCCGCCCGGAAGTCAAGAGCATCGTCGTGATCGACCAGCTCAGGGGCTACGTGTTCCTCGAGGCCCCTCACCAGCGGGACGTGATGCTCGCGCTCAGCGAGATCCGCCACGTCAAGGGCAAGGTCGGGCAGATCAAGATCGAGGAGCTAGACCACTTCCTCAAGCCGGAGCCACTCACGGAGACGCTCGAGATCGGGGACAAGGTCGAGATCATCGCTGGCCTCTTCTCCGGCGAGAAGGCCCTCGTCTCCAGGATCGACGAGTCGAAGGACGAGGTAACGCTCTCCCTCGTCAGCTCGGACAACCCGATCCCGATCAAGGTGCACGCTGACTACTTGAAGGTCATCGAGAAGGGCCTCGGGCCGGCCGTCACGGTAGCCGGAGAGCCCGCCGTCGTCGGTCGCGGCATCAAGGAGTACACGTTCGGCCAGGGGGCCGAGCAGAAGCCGAAGGCGGCGGTCGAGGACTTCTCGGACGACTTCGAGAAGGAGGGGGACGAGCTCAAGGAAGTCGGATCGGGCAAGGAGAAGGCGCCCGAGGTCGTCGTCTTCAGCGGCCGGAAGCAGAAAGTCGTCGGCGAGCTGATCGACCTGAACGTGGACGAGCTGGACGACGATCTCGACGACTTCAAGTCCGAGGAGTTCGTGGAGAGCCTCGACGAGCCCGAGCCCGGGGCGGGCGACGATGATAAGGCCGCTGGAGGGGGGCCCGACGGTTCGCAATCCGACGAGGACGGGGAGGACGAGGATTGGAAATGAAGGCGGCAAGCGGGGGCGAGCTCGAGGACGAGATAGACGAGTTCAAGGCGAGCTGGAAGAAAAACAACCTTGCCCACGGCGCGGACGAGCCGTTTCCCGACTACGTGGTCGACATCGGGATGAAGATCAAGAACTTCATGCTTCCCGAAAACCGGATATACCAGGGGGCGCTCGGCAACGCGAAGGGCATGCTCGAGGCGCTCACCCGGTATGCCGACCTCTCCACCATCATCGACTCTGCTAAGTTCTACGACAACATCGGCGTCATCACCGACTTTCTCCTGAAGGTTCGGCTGACGAGCCAGGTCCCGCTCAACACGTCCTATTTCATCCTGCAGAAGTTGGGCAAGCTCAACCCGCCCACGATGCTCGTCGACGACTTGAAGGTCGCGCTGCGGGCCGAGTGCAAGCACCACCTGGATAACTATGACACGGCACGGGAGAAGATCGGCAAGCACATGGGCGCCAGGATCATCGACAGGTGCGAGGAATACGAGCAACCGAAGATCACCATCGGCACCCACTGCCACAGCGGTGCGGTGATCAACGCCATCATCAATGCCAGGGATAAAGTGCAGCAAGTCGTCGTGACCAAGACCGAGCCCGAGCAGCAAGGCATGCTCACGGCGAAGCAGCTATGCGAGGCGGGCATCAAGGTCAAGCTCATCGCGCTCGAGCAATACGGGGTGGAGTTCCGCCGCGTGAACATGTTCCTCTTCGGGATCGACGCCGTTTCCATCGAGGGCATCGTGCTCAACAAGTCCGGCACGCGCATGATCGCCACGCTGGCAAAGACGAAGGATCTGCCCGTCTACTTCTTGGGTGAGACCTACAAGTACGCCCGAGGCACCCTCTACGGGGGGCTGGTGAAGACGGAGCGCCGGGACGTCACCGACAGCCTCATCTCCAACCGGCAAGGCATCGACTTGAGGAAATTCATCGATAGTGGACTTCTCGATACAAACTTTACGGCATTCGACACGACCAAGGCCGACTTGTACAACAGCATCGTCAGCGAGCAAGGCTTCATGCCGATGCACGACGCGTTCGAGCGCGAGTGGAGGAGCTACTTCTAGCCCCCGCCTTCTGATTTTTCCCATATTGACCGCATTTCTAGGAACTTTTCGATGCTCCCGAGGAACACCCGCAGATTCTCCGTGACCTCGTGCTTGTTGTAAACGGCCGAGATCATCCTGCTCGCGTCGACGTCGACCCCTTGAACCTTGGCGACCCGCACCTGCCCGAGTTCCGAGTACCTCGTCGCGGGGAACTCCCCGACGATCGCGTACGTGTTCGGGCTCGACGCGACGGCGGCCATTACCGCTTGCACGGACTGGAGTTGGAGCGCCCTGTCCTCGTGCCCGGGGAACCGCGCCTCGATCGCCGCCTTGATCGCCTCAAGGTACCCGCCCGCCTCGTTTTGCGTTCCCGAGCCGGCCTCGCGGTCGACCCGGGTCATGTTCGCGAGCGCGTCGATGGGGATCCTCCCGTCCCCGTCGAGCTCGGCGTTCTTCGACACGATGACGACGAGCCTTTCCTTGAACAGCGGCCTCTCCTCGTGATCCGCATCGATCCTCTCCATGATGCTGCCGACGATTGCCACCTGGCACTCCTTGGCGAACAGCATCGAGATGGCCTTCTTGCTGTCGCACATCTCGATGATCAGGCGGACGCCCGGCACGTCAGCGGTGAACTGGCTGAAGAACGGCGGGAGGATGAACTCGCCCGGCGTGGTGGAGACGGCGATCTTCAGCTTGTCGCGCTCGTCCTTGTCGAGCTTGCCGATCTCTTGCCTCGCGGAGACGAAACGGCTCACGATGTCCGTTGCCGCGTCCAGGAAGACCTTGCCAGGGCCCGTGAGGGTGAAGTATTTCGACGAACGGCTTATCAGCTTGGTTCCCAGGTCTTCCTCGAGCTTTTGGATGACTTGGGTGACCGACGATTGCGTCATGCCGAGCCTCGCGCCGGCCTTCGAGAAATTCTTCTCCTTGACCAGCGTGATGAACGCCTGCAAGTCGAGGATGCGGAGCTTTGACGCCTCCATGATATATTAGAAAAAATGATGGCATTAAAGACTTTTATGATTCAATTGGCGCGTCATTTCCTCGACACGATGACGGCACTCGACACCTGGGTGCCCCGCACCTTCATGTTGTTGTCGATGAACAGCGTGAGGGCGTGGCGGTTTGGTTTCGTGCCGTGGATCATGGTGAGCGTGATCATCGAGCCGGCGGACTCCTCCTTGAGCTTTTTTGACTCGACTTGCAAGATCTGGTTCAAGAAGATCTTCTTCTGGCAAGCCGGGCACGTGGTCAGCAGACGGGTCTTACCTTGCTCGTGGTCGCATTCCATGGATGCATTGCGGCCCGCGAGCCTTTTTAATGGCGGTATGTCGCAAGTATCACTTGCGGAACACGACGGATGGCCGCGCTGAAAACTATAGATGGGTCTTTTCGCTAGTTACCGTACATATGGCCGGTCTCGATGTCCGAGTCGCGAGCCCCGCCGAGGCGGGGCGGTTCTGCACGCTCGCGTCCCTCCTGGAGGTCAGCGCGTCGCCCAAACCGGGGAACGTCCACCGGTTCTCCGACCCGTCGCTGCACGGGAAGACGTACGAGCAGTTCCTCTCCGCCATCGTGGCGATGTCCCCGCACTTCACCAAGGCTGCCGACACCGGCTTTCGATGCGTCGTGGGGGGCAACAGCATCGAGCAGGGGCTGCACATGGGCCCTGCCATCAAGGGCGCTTGCGAAGCGATGGTCGCGTCGCAGCGAGCCGGCAACCTGCTACTCGGCCACGTGCTCCTGCTCGTCCCCCTCGCCACGGCGACGGGGGCCATCCTCGGGGTGCGAGGCAGGTCAATCGCCCAGCTCCGGTCGCTGGTGGGGCAGGTGACCCGCTCCGGTGACGCGAGCGACGTGACCGCGCTATACGAGGGCATCCGCTCCTGCAACCCTGGCGGGCTGGGGAACGTGGAGGCGCTCGACGTGACGTCCCCCCGGTTCAGGGAAGAGCTACTGGCAAGGAAGGCCACGTTCCAGGACGCCTTCTCCATCAACAAGGAGACGGATGCGATCTGCCGCGAGTGGACGAGCTCGTTCGAGACCACGTTCACCTGGACGCTACCCCGGCTGCTGGGCCTCGTGCAAAGTGGCGTGGGGATCAACGACGCGATCGTCCAGGCATTCGTCGAGCTGCTCGCCCGCCAGCCGGACTCGCTCATCAAACGGAAGAACGGCGATGCCGCCGCCGTCCGGGTGTCGGATCAAGCCCGGCTCGTCGTCGAGGCGGGCGGGATGCTGTCGGACGCGGGCCGCGCCAAGGTGCGCGCGCTCGACGAGGAACTCGCCTCTGCAAGGGGGAAGTTGAACCCCGGAACCACGGCCGACCTCGTGGCGGCGGGCGTCTACCTCTTGCTAGCCACGGGTACGAGGACCTGAGACCGGGATGGCCTGGCCGTTCATTGTATGGACTTGACGCGCAGCTTCGACATCCACTCCTCGCACGCCTTGATCTCCTTGCTCACCTTCGGGTTGTACTTGAAGAGCTCCTCCTGGATGAGCTTGGCCTTCGCGACGCGGTTGAATGCCTCCTGGAACTGCTTCGCCTTCTCCAGGGACTTCGCCTCGCTCGTGAAGGCGGCGTACATGTGCTTCAAGTTCTCGATACGCCGGGTGAGCTCGCCAGAAACGACCCTCTCGATGGCCTTGTCCTTCATGATGGTGGAGACGATGAAGTTGAGCGGCTCGTTCATGTTGTAGTCGTACTTGACTGACACCTGGTAGATGCCGACGCCCTTCTCGTGCGTCCTCTTGATCTCCGCCACCTTGTCGATGAACGCGAGCGGCTGTGCTTCCACGCCATCGAAGTTGTTGACGAGCACGAGGACCGGCGTGTCCTTGGCTTCTGGTTTGGCGAGGACGGTGGACAAGGCCCGCTTCCCGAATGGGAAGGTGTCCGGCTTGGTCGCGTCTACGATGAACATGAGGATGTCCGGCTCGTTCCAGCCAGCCATGACGTTCTGCACGTGCTCGTCTACCTCCACGACGTCGTTGAAGGCGAACTCGACGTTGCCCAGCGTGATCGCGGGCATGTTGATGGTCAACGGGCTCGTGTTGGCCAAGAACTTCTCGCCGGCAAAGTAACTCTTGAGGCTGATGGCGCCGGCGAGGTCTGTCCCGAACAAGAAGGCCTTGAGCTGCTTCAGCTTGGCCTTCGTTTCCTTGGCCTTGGCGCGCGTGGTGGGAACCAGGACGTTCGGGGCCTTGAGCTGCTCCTCCAGCGACTGGGGCGTGGGCTCTTGGGCGACCGGCTTGGGCATAACTGGGATTGGCGTCAACGCTGCTTGGTTCGGCGCCTCCCCGCCCACGTCGAGCAACTGCTCCTCCATGGTCATTGGGCTCGCGAGGGCCTCGCTCGCCTGGCGCGCCTCATCCATTTGCTTCTCTATCCTGGCGATGAGGCTCGCGAGCTTCTGGAGGTCCTTCCCCCGGGTGAGGATGCCGAGCTGGAACAGGTTTGCCGCGATCTCCTTGGCGATGTTCAAGCTGGCGAGGGCCTGCTCGTGCTGGCCGTGCTTGTACGCCTCGTTTCCCGCATCGGAGAACTTCTTGTACCGGTCGAGGAGCTGCCTGGACTCTTGCTTGACCTGTTCGTTCACGAAGTACTCGATGCCCTCGTCCTTCAGCACCATCGTGGTCATGGCGTTGAGCACCGAATCGAGGTTCTGCCCGGTCATGGCAGAGACCTCGTAGACGGCCATCTCGCGGTCCTTGATCGAGTCGAGCGCGAACTTCTTCTCCACGACGGTTTTCTGCATGCGCGTCGCGACGTCGACCTTGTTGAGCAAGACGAGGAGCGGGATGCCCGTCGCCTTCGGGTTCTTGAGCAGCTTGTGTAGCTCGTACCTGCCGTCCTGGACGCGCTCCTCGTCCCTGTCGGCGGCGTCTATCACGTACACGAGCACGTGGGGCTGTTTGAGATGTTCCTCCCACATCTGGCGGAACTGCTTCTGGCCCCCCACGTCGGTGAACTCCATGGTGAGGTTCGCGAAGATGATCTGCGAGATGGACACGCCGATGGTGGGAGACTGCGGGACGAACTTTTTCTCGCGCAAGTATTCGACGAGCGTTGTCTTGCCCACTTTATTAAGCCCGAAAACGAAAATATTTATCTTTGCCATATCGTGCATCTCGTATATGGAACAAGTATATAGAATCGTATTTTCAATGATGACGGTCGAATGCCAATCGATGCGTCGCAAGAATATTTCCAGTAGCAGAGTACATAATTACAAGGCCCATTGAATTGATATATGTCGCGGGCCGTCAGACTCCCAACCCGCAATTTCCCGCCGAGAGCGATCAGCATGGAAGGGCCACACTTGGATAAGCCGAACGTCATCCTGGCGGATTGGGACGAGGAGATCGGCCCCATCATCGTGAAGGCGATCTTCCCGGCGCTCTCGGGGAACACGGCTAACACGCCGGAGATCATCGCGACGAGGTGTTACGTGACAGCGGAGTCGATTTTCGCGAAGGAGAAGTTCTCGAAGATACACTTCAACTTGCCGATGATCACGATAAAAAAACTCGCCGTCGTCAACTTCGACGTGATTTCAGACGAGACCGTCCGGGGCAGCCGGCGGCCGTTCATGCTCGTGCTGTTCGTGCCCCTGGAAACGAGCTACACGGTCACCGACTCGCTGCTGGAAGTCACCGCGCCGTTCATCGAGACCTACAAGGCGGGGCAGCTGCCGGACCTGGAGGCGCTGCAGGACCTGGTGGCAGCGGCGATCGAGGCGGGCGCCGCCGCCGGCCGCCAGGAGGGCGCGGTGAAGGAAGAGCTGAAGAAGGAGCTCTCGGAGCTCATCAAGGAGCACCTCGGCCGGCTCGGTGGCCAGGGCATCTCCTTGAAGGTCTTCGGATGCCCCGGCTGCGGTACGCTCGTATACCCGGATGAGATCGCGTGCACGAAGTGCCGGTTCATCATCCGGACGTTTTGCGACAGGTGCAACGCGCTGGTGGAGCGGAACTTGAGGCAATGCCCCCGGTGCGGCAATCGCAACACCAAGTACGACGGGACGGTCAAGCTCGTCGCACAAGAAGGGGTGGACGAGCTCGACGTGCTGGCGGAGACCGGCCTCGCGGAGACCGCGCGGGACACGAACGTGGCCCACGTCGCGCGAACACTCGGCCTCGACCCGGAGCAGGAGTTCGACGAGTCGAGCTCCGACCTCGAGAAGGAGATCGAGGCCCTCAAGCTCAAGCTCGACGACCAGCAGAAGAGGGCCACCAAGGCCAAGCTCTTCGAGACGTTCACGAGGGACTACGGCGGGTACAAGGTCGGCGACCAGGACATCGCGGGGCAGTCGATCGACGCCACGTTCAAGGAGCCGGCCGTGGACGAGGTCGACCTGCTCATCAAGTCGATGGCCCTGCTCCCGCCGGACGAGAAGACGGGGAAGGTCATGCCCGACAGCGTGGTCACGTCGTGGGACTGCGAGGCCTACTTGCAGGCCGCCGGGCGGGTGCTCGTGGGACTGGGCAGCAACCCCATGTACGCGTCCGGCATCCCCGGCATCATGTTCGTGACGGACACGACGGTCATGTTCGTGTCGTACCTCGAGCAGCTCGGCGGCATCTCCCGGCTGTTCGCCTACTTCGACGCGAGCCTCCAGCACCTTGGCGAGTGCAACAAGTTCCACGAGGGCATCCACAAGAACAACCTGGTGTTCCGGAACCACGGCATCGTCAAGCGAAAGCTGCCGCTGGAGCCGTCGTTCAGCGTCAACTTCACGTGGTCGGCGGACAAGTCGGCGGGCGCGTGGGAGGGCCAGGCCCAGCTGCTCAAGTCGACGCTGCAGCGGCTCCAGCTGTTCTCGGCGAAGCAACCGATCCCGGCGGGGCGGTACTTCATGTTCATGGGGAAGCCGCCCACGGACAATTCGATCAAGAGCGTGCTGGCCGGTATCCAGCTGTTCGCCCCGCAAGCCATGAAGGTCATCCGGGCGCGGTTCCCCGTGCTGTTCTAAGGGGCTTGGGAGCGTGGTGGACTCGCTTTTGCTTTTGCGCAAGCACGGGCGCGACGATCGACGCGGAGCTGGGGCCCGTCGAGGCACGCGCGTCGCAGCACCGCGGCGAGTCGCTCGTGGAGCGGGTCGGGAGGGCCGCCCTCCGGCTGGGCGGGCGATCCGGCGGGCCGATCCGGTACAACGAAGGCCTTATATCCGCTCGGCCGGGCTTGTCTTACCATCGGTCGCCATGGATGCGAGGCCGCTTTTCCTATCTGTCCGAAGGAAGCGAGGATGAAGAAGCGTTTTTAACATTAAAGACCATTATTTGACAAGGAAATCCACTCTCTTGGAAAAGCGAGAAATCAACTCCGAACGTGCTGAATCGCTAGAAGCGACACGATGGTCGCCCGATATTTCACGATAATGACGGGAATCCAAACCGCGAGAACGAGATTGCCATGCTCCAGACGAAGAAGAAATTTGTCTTGAAAGTTTTGACCGCTGGTGAAGGCGGAGTTGGTAAGACGACGCTCTTGCATCGGTACGTCTCGAACAGGTTCATCGCGGACACGAGCATGACGATCGGCGTCCAGTTCCACCTCAAGAACATCACGTTCGGCGGCGTCGAGTGCACGCTCCAATTGTGGGACTTCGGCGGGCAAGAGAGATTTAGATTTCTCCTCCCGACCTACGCGTCCGGCGCCAAGGGCGCATTATTGCTGTTCGACCTCACGCGCATGATGAGCACGTTCCAGCTCGAGACCAGCTGGCTCCCGATCATCCGGAAGGAGGACGCGAGGCTGCCGTGCATCTTGATGGGCACGAAGCTCGACATGGTCGACCCGAACTTCCCCGCCATCGAGCCCAACTACGGCCGGGACTTCATCGCGTCGCACGACATGCAGGGGTACATCGAGACCAGCAGCAAGACCGGCGACAAGGTCGACGAGGCGTTCCGCTTGCTCGTGAAGGCCATCTTCGACTACAACAATATCCCCTACGACGAGAACCTCGTCTGAAGCCCGGTTCCGGCAGCAGTCGCCCGAGTTCTTACCGAACGGACGATCGTATTCCATCGTGCTCCTTCACCGCCGGCGAAGGGGGTGTCGGCAAGTGATCGACGCGCTCGGTTAGAAATGCCCTTCCTCAAGGTTTCCAGGCGCCGCCAGCGCCCGCCATCCCCGCTTTCGGCCCTGCGCCTCGAGCTGCGGGGCGCGGCCGGCGCGAGTGCCCGTGGCGCCGATTCGACTGGTTATGCAATACGCCTCGGCGCTGCGTTATGTGGCACCGCCACCCTGGGCTCAGAGACAATCCTTAAATACCCAACTGCCGCATAATGACATGCACTTTTTGGAGGCGAATACCATGGTTTTCCTTGTAGATTGGAACAAGGTACAGAAATTCACGAACGCGATGCTCGTCATCGGCATCCTCTGCGTCGCGGTCGCCGGGCCAGTCCTCAACCAAGCGTTGTCCGCGTGGCCTTCGGTTCCGGAGACGGAGATGAACATCCCCGACACGAGCCAGACCAACATAACCCAGGCGTACACCTTCAGGCACACGGTTCTCAGCGACAACCAGGTGTCGCTCAGGATACAGGTTACTGGCCAGGACAGCCGGGTGTATGTCCGCATCTACCAGGCGGTGACTTTTACGACCCTGACCGCCCCGACTAGCACCAGCTTGCAGTCGATGGTCTACTCGGTACCACAATTCCCGAACACCCCCAGTGGTACATCGACGACCACCTTTGACTCGAATAACGGTCGGGTGGCTAACATCGACTTCGGCGGGGCCACCTCCGGGAGCACCATCGTGTACATCCCCGGTGATTACGTGATCGTCGTGTACGGGGACAACACGACGGGAACTGGGAACGTGAGGTTCAAGCTCCAGATCACCACGGAAGTCGTCGGGCGGGTCTGGGGACGCATCGTGAACACGGTCGGCTGGATCCTCGTCATCTCGTGTGGGATCCTCAGCATGTTGTTCTGGATCAAGAAGACGCTGGAGGTGGGACGCTGACCATGACGCGATTCGACAACGTCTTCCAGATGGACGGGGTGAAGCTCCTGCGGTTCATCACCACCGGGCTCATCCTGGCGGCCGTTGGGCTCGCCATCATACTGGCAAGCGGTTCCATCCGGACAGCGATGACCTCCGGTACGTACAACCTGTACAGCGCGATAACCTACGAGAACCAGCTGAACTTCTGGAGCGGTTTCATCAGCTATGCCGAGTACGTCGAGCGGGGAAGCCAATTGACTCAAGGTATGAACTGGCTCTTTGCCACGTTGCTGCTGCTCCGGGCGATCGGCCAGGTCGCTGTAGTCTTCGGCTTGATCCTCGCGCTGCTCGGCTTCCTTGGCTGCGCGTTCAACACGCAGAACGAGGACAAGATGCGTCTCGTGTGCATGATCTCGGGGTGCGTCATCATCTTCGTGCTGTTCATGGGTATCCTTGGCATCTAGTCTTAAGCCCATCTTTTTTTTTCCAAATCTACCACCCCCCTCGCACGTAGGCTTGCATCGTCGTCGAAGAGAAAGAGGAGGAGGTCTTGGGCGTACGAAGACAGGAGGAGATCACATGGCACCGTCCGTGGCGCCTACGCCATCACCGGGCGTATCTTCCTTCCCGTCTCGGCTGGTTTCCTTTCTTATAATCCTCGTCTTGTTCCTCCACCCCCTCCTCGTGTCGCTCCCCAGAGCTGCCTTCCCGCCCCCCCCACGTGATTTTGCAGCTACCTTGCGCGACAGGTAATATAGCCAGAGGGCGACCCCGACGAGTGCCAAGGTCAAGATGAGCCATGCCCAAGGTAGGTCCCCCCCATAGCCAGGAGAGAACGGCCATTCCTCC
This sequence comes from Promethearchaeota archaeon, assembly GCA_016932935.1. GTDB lineage: Archaea > Asgardarchaeota > Lokiarchaeia > Sigyniarchaeales > Sigyniarchaeaceae > Sigyniarchaeum. The sequence continues at coordinate 14,705 of JAFGBX010000323.1, forward strand.
CACGAATCGATGAGCGAGTCGGAATAGTTGTACATCGCGTGGAACGTGCACACGTACATGAGGTACGCGAAGCAAGGGAACGAGGTGAATAACCGGTTATTCTCGATAATCTCCATCGAGAAGACCATGACGCTGGAGTCGTTGTCGCTGATGTTCCACTCCGCGAGGACTGGCTCCGAGCCCGTCTGGTCAGTGAGCACGACGGCCGCCCCCGGCATCGCCGAGACCACGAGCCGCCGGTCGACCAGCGGGCACGTGTCCCAGGGGATGCAATTCGCCAGGATGGTCGAGTTCTCGGGCACGCCGCTCGCTGGCTTGACCTCGATGGCATAGCCAGGGGCGCTCGAGTTCCCCGTCGAGTTCACGTAGCTCGTGGACAGGCTGACGGGTAACACGGGTGCGATCGCGTCCACTTGCGATGGGGTGAGGTCACCTTCCCCGGGGACGCTGCCGTTCTGCATGATGCCGAACATGATGAGCCCATCGTAGCTAATAGTTCCATTGACGTGGCTCACGAGCAGTTGTAGAAGGTCAATGCCCCAGGGCATGAAGCGATCCACGTATATGACGTCCGCCAGCGCCAACGACTCGTTGAACGTGTAAAGGGGCATCCAGGCGAGTGTTTCGCTCGTGATCACGGTCACGTTGATGGACTCCGTGTCCGTGCCGAGCGCGCGGATGAGTGGCGTACTTGCCATCTTTGAAAAAACGAGCACGTTGGCTACACGCTTGGGAGGCTCGGGGATCCAAGGCAACTGGGCAGAAGCAGGGGCTGCCAGCGTCGAAGCGAAAACGACGAACGCGAGGCACGTCGCCACGAGCGGGGTGCGCCGCGCGCGGATCCTCGACCTCATGATGGTGTGCCTCGCCCGCGGGGCATAAATACGTTTCAACGGCCGGCCTCGCAGAGCTCGTCGTGCCACGTCAAGTCTTGCTGGCGTGAAGAAAGGAGGGTAGATGGGGCGCACGGGATCACGGCACCACCGGCAGCACGAGCCGGGAGGCGTAGGCGGCACCCACGAGGATCGAGTTATTCGCCACCGCGGTGCTGGCGTAGGTGCGGGCGATCGGGTCGCCCGTGTTGGGGCAAGGCTGGTACTTCGGGGCGTTCGAGCTCGACACGACGAGCTGGATGCGGTGCCCCGCGTTGAACTGGTAGGCCGTCGACCACAGGTCGACCTCGATCTCGTACGCGGTGCCCAGGGCCATCAGCTCGTCCTTGTCCAGCCCGTTCCGCTTGCGGACGCTGGCGATGCCGTCGCAGACGAGCATGCTCTGGCCGGTCGGGTACACGTCGCACAGCTTGGCCACGAAGTCCGTGTCCGTGCAGTTCGACGAGATCCAGAGCCGTGCCTTGACGCGCCCCGTCACCTCGAGAGGCGCGGTGAGCACGCTCGTGTTGAACACGAGCACGTCCGTCCTGTTCAGCAAGGGGCGCTGGTCCCACATGCCCCAGCCGATGCTCTTGTTGTGCACCGAAGCGGGGTTGTATGGCAGGCCCTCGTCGAAGACCAGGTTCGTGCCGCCGATCGTCTGCATGGGGTGCTGCGGGTCGTAAAGGTACGAGTAGTTCTTTGCCACCACGGGCGCGGCCCACGCCAGCGTGCCGTCGGCTTGCAGGTAGAGCGGCGCGTCGACGTGCAGGATCGGCCAGTCGTTCGTGTATCGCCACTCGTTGGCGCTGCAGCTCGGGTCGAGCACGTCGCCCATGACGTAGTAGGCGATGTTCGGCTCGCTCCACAGGGAAGGCACGTCGAACAAGGCGTTCGACAGCTTGGGCGGCTCGAGGGCCTCGGTCAAGACGGCCTCCCGCCACCTCGAGAAGGCCGGATCCTTCCAGTCAGGGAACGGAACCTGGCCGGCCCTGCTTCCCACGCCGTGCCCCCACGGGCCGATCACGAGCTTCTGGTGCCCGCGCGCCCGGGCGGTGCCGTTGTAGTAAAAGCCCGCGAACGCGTCGATCGTGTTCTGCTGGAAGATGTCGAACCAACCGGCCAGGTGCACCGCCCTCGTGTCCACCCTCGCGTAGTCGCCGCCGATGTCAAGCGAGGCGTTGTCCCACCACGCGTCCTTGGCCGGGTGCGCGAGGAACTCGTCGATCGTCGCGTTCGATCCCTTCGAGTTGAGCCAGATCCAGTAGCCGATGTCGCTCTCCGCGTACTTCCCGCCCCTGAAGAACGCGTCGTACATGTCGGCGGTGCCGAACTCCATGGCCTGCGCCACCAGGCCGGGGCTGCCTGCGCCCGCCGCGAGGTACTGGGTGATGGCAAGAGCGGACATCCCGGTCGAGCCGATGCGCCCGTCGCACCACGGCTGGGCGAGGATCCACTCGCACGTGTCGAAAGCGTCGTTGCCGCCACTGACGAGTGCGTCGAACGTTCCCTCGGAGTCGAAGGTTCCGCGCACGTCCTGGATGACGACGATGTATCCCTTGTTGTACCACGATTCCCCCATATTCGCGGGGTAGGCCCTGCTGTACGGCGTGCGTATGAGGATGACGGGCAAGCCTCCGAGCTGCACGGCTGGCCGGTACACCGAGGTGGCGAGCATCGTGCCGTCCCGCATCGGGAGCATCACCTCGTCCACGGTCATTCGTGCCGCCGGCACTGTCACGCCCGCGAGAGAAACCAAGCACACGCCGGCGACGAGCGCCGCCTTTTCGGCCAGTGGCCATTCTTTAATGCGCCGGAGGGGAGGCCTCGCCGGCGTCCTGAACGAGCGCGCGTTGGCCGCGACGAAGGTCACGACCCCCCCGATGCCGAACAGCAGTTCGATCGTGAAGCGCAGCAGCATCCCCGCGGTGAACAAGGCGGCGGGCGCGAGCAAGAGCAAGAGCACGGCGGCGGCCCCGTGGAGCCCCTTCCACGCCTTGCGTTCCGCTCGCCTCGCGAGCCGCGCCGACGCGGCGCCAGCCGCTAGAAACGCGTAGAGCGCTATGCCGATGCCGAGCCACAGGCTCAAGAACGCCAACGCCCCAGCTAGACCCGCCTTCATGGCGAGCCATGCGACCTGGCCCCCCGCCACCTTGGCACCGGGGTTCTGCTTGGCCTGGGAGACGACTTGGAACGCGAGCGAGTGGCACAGCACGATCTCCAGGATTATGACCACGTAGACGTTGAGATCCCAGTAATCCTGACCAGTAAAGAGCTGGATGAAGAAAAAGGGAACGTTCATGGCTATCAACATCAGTTCCACGGCCCGAGCCTAAATGCCTTCCACCGCGCTGCGGCAGCTCCCCACCGACTGACCGTTTTTGGTTGTGATGGGCTGTTCAATGTCCGTGTATGATGATAACACGACACGAAATCATGGTGAATCCCGTGGCGGCAACCATCCCCGGCATCGACATCGAGGCCATCACCCCCAGGCGGATGTGCATCAAGCGGCGCAAGTCGCACAGCCTGAAGGTAAAGCTCCTCGTCATCGACATGAACAACGAGACCATCCGCGTGCAAGGCGAGAAGGACAGCGAGGCACGCGACTACCACGCACGCGACCTGCTCTCCGTTCACGTCAAGTACCCCCGGCCTGGCAGCCGGGTTCTGGCCATCGCGTTCATGTCCGGTATGGAGGTCGAACTCTTCGAGGCCGGACAGAAGGAGATCCCCATACTCGAGGCGTTCCGCGACGAGCTGCTCGGGTATTTCGGTGAGTTCGTTAACATCAAGGATAGCGGGGTTGCCCAGGTTTAACATCGCAACTATGGAAGCCCGCGACGCAATTCCTATCTTCTCGACCGGATAATAAACCTTCAATAAGGGGGCCCGCGTCATTCACGGCATCGACGCGCCGAGGCGCGGGAAACACTGCCATGGTGTTACTGCTGGACACGATGCCTTATTCGGTCGAGATGCACATCATCTCGGCGTTCGTCCTCGTGGTACTCGGATCGGAGATCGCCCTCGTTCTCGTAATGCATCGGCGGAGGAACCCGGAGAGCGGCGTCCCGGCGATCCGTGCCTGCCTGGTCGGCGTTAGGACGTTCGTGGCGATGAACGGCGTGGAATTGGTCTCCCAGTTGTTCTATGGGACGATTCCCGAGTCCCGCATGTTGATTTACCTGATGTTCCTCGTCATCATCGATGTTGGCTGCGTAGCATTGTTTGCCAGGCTCCGGCCTTTCGTCCGGAACCGCCCGATCTTGTTCCGCGTGGTCCTACCGCTGGAGATCGCCTTGAGCTCCGTCGTCCTGGTCTTCCATGCCGTCGAGTTGCTCTCGGTTCGTTCCATCGCGATCCTTCCCGACCTTGTCAGCATCGGATTGGCTTCCCCGATCATCGTCGGCCCTATCATACTTGTCGTATTCTTGTACGCGCACGGCGATCGGGAGATCAAACCGTATTACAAGTTCATGATGTTGGCTCTTGCAATGCTCGGCTTTGGGGGCGCGACCCACCTCGTCCCCATAGAGGACGGTCTGGCGGGAATCGGCATCGGCCTAGACGCGACCGCTTTCGTGTCGATGGCGTTCTCCGTCACCGGAGTCGCTATTTTCCTCGGTACCGTTTACGTGATGCCTTATATTGAGGATATCTATTGGAGGAAGGCAGTTCTAGCGGTCTACGTGGTGGACGCGGGAACGGGCAGCGTCGTGTTCAAACGGGAGTTCAAACATGTCGAAGAGATGGCCTTGTCCGGTATGCAACCGAGCGACCGGGACTCGGCCCTCATGGGTGGCTTGAGCGGGATTGACGATCTTGTCCGCGAGATGACCAACGACTCCGGCGGCAGGCTGGAGCTCATCGACAAGGAGGGCTTGAAGTTCATGCTTTCGTGGTACAAGCAGCTGCTGTTCGTTGCCATCTCGCGGATCAACCTGCCCGTCATCAAGGCCAAGCTGGCCGAGTTCAAGAACCACTGCATAACGCAATTCGGTGAATTGGTGAAGCAATGCGCCGTGAGCGAGTCGCAGCGGGTTGATCTTGGCACTGCGGCGGCTCGCATATTCCAAGGGGGTGGCGCCGCTTGATCCTCGCCTATCCCGATTCCGTCCCCCTAACTGGGCCGTTCCGGTTGCCCTTGATGCTCTTGAACATCGGGATCGTGATAGCTGCCTTGAACGTGGCGCTCATCTACATCAAGAAGTACGTGACGCTCCGCGATTCGATGAAGGGCACCCGCGTGCACGCCGCGTGGGCCTCCCTGTTCCTGGGATATGCGGTGATGATCCTCCTTTACCTAGTCGGCGCGCTCTACACGACGACGATGGACCAGCGGTACCTCCTCTTGCGGCTCGGGTACTTGAGCGCCGCGACGGGCGCGTTCTTCTTCATCTATTATATCGAGCAGCTCGCCTATATCGCGAGGCGGCGCGTGTTCACGACCTTGTTCGGCATCTTGTACATCGCGCTCATCGCTATGACCGTGATCGCGTTCTTCGTCGATCTTGACACTTTCGTGCAGTTTTTTGCGACTAGCTTCTGGATTCCGAACTTGGGCTTCATCTTCGTCTACATATACAAGATCAACCGATTGTCGATCGGTAAATTGCGTCGGTTATCGGTGCTCGTCGCGCTTGGCTTCTCGATCTTGATCCTGGGGATATTGGGTTCCACGGACGTGATCCAGCGATCCCTTGGCCTCGGGGTACGTCTCATCGCGGATGTCCTCCAGCTCGTGGGAATCATCATGGTCGGCTGGTTCTCTTCGAAGCTGCCCTCGTGGAAGGAGCTCGAGTGGGAGACCGCCCTCGATTCGTTGTACATCATATACAAGGGTGGCGTGCTCGCTTACGAGTATGATTTCATCGAAGCATCCCGCGGCATTGGTCAAGCACGAACATCGGTCGCCGTTAGTGCTCTAGAAGCGGTACGCTTGCTTCTCAACCAAGCAGCCAAGTCCGGGGAGTTGAAGGTCATCGATTTCAAGGACAAGAAGCTCTTCTTCGAATCCGGGACGTACATCACGGTCGTCGTGGTCGCTAGCCAAGAGCTCGACATCCTCGATTTCATCGTGGGCAAGATCCGCAAGGAAATCGAGAAGGCGTTCGCGGACATGCTTCCCACCTGGAACGGGGACAGCAACGAGTTCATGCCCGCCACAACGATCATCAGCCGGATCTTATCGTGAATGCAGAAGCTTGATGGGAAGAGGAAAGGAAATGTGTCATTCGGCCGACTTCCTCGCGTCCCAGCCGCCCTTGTTCCGTTCCTCCTCCACGTATTTATCCACGATGCCGTATAGTTCCTTGTAGTCCGTCTTGTCGACGCGGTTGAGGGGGATCTCGTCGAGGAAAACGATGAAGTTCGGGCGCTTGTAGGACGTGAGGCTCTTGCAGTGGTCGTTGATCTTCTTGCGGATGGATTCTTGGTCGACCGGTTTCCCGTCTTTGGCCTTGCGCAGCTGCACGAACGCGACCACGCCCTCCGAGAACACCTCGTGCTTTGCACCAACGATGGCGCACGCCGCGACCTCCGGCACCCTCTCGACGTGGGCCTCGATCTCGGGAGGGAACACCTGGTACCCCTTGGGCTTGATCACGAACTTGGCGCGGCCCGTGAGGTGCAGCCCCATGCTGTCCTTGAACCCGAGGTCGCCCGTGTAGAGCACCCCCTCCTTGGAGATGGTCTTCCGGGTGGCCTCCTCGTTCCCGAAGTATCCCTTGAAGACCTGCGGCCCGGTGTAGCAGATCTCGCCGATCTCGCCGTCCGGCAGCTCCTTGCCCGCGGTGCCATCCTGGTCCATCGGCTCGCGGATCGACAAGGGGCAGATGGGGTAGTCGATGCCCACCGATTGCACGATCTGCTCGATCTTCCATTCCAACGGGGTGTAGGAGCAGAAGCCAGAGATCTCGGTGAGCCCGAGGCCCGTCCCGAACGTGGGCGCCATGGCCGACAGCCGCTCGAGGAACTTCTTCGAGACGCCCTGCCCGCCGTAGATCGCGAAGCGGAGTGACGAGATGTCGTAGCTCGCGTAGTCAGGCAGGCGCCACTCCATGACGAACAAGGAGGGTATCTGGCCGAAGCACGTGACCTTGTATTCGTTGATCGCACGCATGGTCTTGTCCGCGAAGAAGGCGTGGAGGATCACGGCGATCCCGCCCGCGTACAAGGTCGTCATGAGCTGCTCCGTCTGGCAGCCGACGTGCGACGGTGGGAGGTTCACGAGCATGCGATCGTCCCTCGTCATCTTGAACGCTTTCGTCATGCAGAAGTTTTGCGCCACGATGCCCACGTTCGTGAGCATCGCGGGCTTCGGGAAGCCGGTCGACCCGGTCGTGTAGATGATGAAGATCGGGTCGTCCTCCCGCACGGCCGACGCGGCGTCCGCGAGGCGTTGGAGCTGCCGGGGGAGGTCGCCGCCCTGCAAGTGCTTGTAATAGGCATCGCGTGCCTCCTTCGCGAACAGGAGCCAGCTGAGCCAGCCCCTCGGCGCATCCTCGATGGGCGAGAACTGCATGAAATATTTGATGGACGGGACGTTCTTGTGGATGAGAACGGCGTAATCCTTGAACGGGTAGTAAGTCTTCTTGCCGTACCGATCCTCCGTGTCCGTGTTGTCGAGGTGGACGAACATCTTGGCCTTGGCCTGGAGAAGCTTGATGGACTTGAGCAACTCGTCCTCTTTTAACCGTGAATCGAGTGGCGCGAAAATGACCCCGAGCTTGAAGCACGCGTATTCGAGGAAGACGTGTTCGGGCAAAAGCGGGAGCATGGAGATGACGATGTCGCCCTTCTCGAAGCCCATATCGAGCAGCTTCAACGCGATCATGTTGATGGCGGTCTCGAAGTCCTTCCACGTGATGAAGCGCCCGTCGTCCGCGTCGATGATGGCATAGTCGTCCGGGCGCTCCCGCGCGTGTCGCGAGACGTGTTCGTTGAGGTAGTGCGAGACCTTGTTGAACTCTTCGTATGACATGTTCGTGGTGTCACCTCATGAGTGCCCGGTCGTGAGGCCGGCGTTGATGTCCTCGAGGAACTTGGCGTATTCCTTCTTGATGTAATAACCCGCGACGGGCGTGGTTCCTTCGAGCGGCTCCATGCCGCCCATGTCCGTGTACTCGTTGAGGTCGAAGAAGTACGCGAACCAGTCGTTGGCGTGCTGGACGACAAGGGTGTTCTCCGGCGCGGTGTGAGACTTGGAGAGCAAGAAGTTCCCGATGTCCTCGAACGGCTCGCCGGGCACGGCGATGATGCTGAACTCGTCGGCGCCCTTGCGCCCCTTCGACGACATCTTGAACCGCAAGTACATTATCTTGGAATAGCAGTTCATCCGCATCCCGCGGTGCTTGATGGCGAGGCCCGGGAAGTTCGGCTTGCTGTCCTCGTTACCGGCGGTGGCGAGCACCACGGGGAGGAGGAAGTATTTCTTCACGCCGTAGACGACCCGGTTCTGGAGCTTGACCATTGCCGCCTTCAATGGGGACGCGTTGTGGTAATGGGTGAAGTCCCTCAGGGGAACCCATATCGTGCGCACCCAGCTCTTGTATTCCAGCGTGTCGTGGTACTTTCCCTCGGGTATGGCCCGAGCGACCTCCAGCGCCCGCTCGGCGACGAAGTTGCCCATGCGGTACATGTGCTCCTTCGTGCCCTTCTGGCCGAGGATCGTGTTGACCGACAGGTGCTCGTAGTCGGTGCCGCAGGTCGTGATGGGGTTGATGTCTCCCGACGCCCCGCCGAGGAACGCCGCCTTCACCTTCCCCTTAGTCAGCTCCTCGAGGTGATCCACTATGCGGCCAGGGAAATCACCGGAGAGCTTGTCGTTCATGTTGGAAAGGGTAGTCGAATGCGAGGTGAAGTTGACGATCAAGCCCGCGAGGTCGCCCGTCCCAGCGTCTTTGAAGGCGATGATGCCGAGCGGGGACTTGGACTGGCGGGTGGGGTGGCGCCGGTTGATGATGACCGCCTCGGGGACGACCACCTTCGTGAAAGCGGCCCTGCACGGGACGAGATCCTCGGCCATCCGGCCCACCATGTCGAGTATCCGGCGCGTGATGAAGACCATGTACTTGTCGTTGCGGTTCAGCCCGAACATGATGCCGCGCATGATCGAGAAGATGCCGCCCGGCCAGTGGTACTCGCCGGTCAGGTCGGGCGCGGCGTGCGTGTGGGTGGCGTGCACGAGGATCTGGTTCGGGTTGATCGTGAGGTGGGTCAAGTGCTTCTGGATCTGCTCCTTGACGTAATCGGCGAACTTGAGGGGGATCTTGAGCGTGTCGATGGACAGGAAGAGAAACCGCTTCTTGATGTTGCCGAGTACCACGTCCTCGACGAGCACCGCGCGGGCCATCATCGGGTCGAGCACCCCCCGTGCGTAGTGCGGGCGGGAATAGCCTGCCATGGGGACGCGCGCGGCCTCGCCTTTCTCCAGGATGCCAGGTGGGGTGATGTCCACCTTGCCGAAAGCGACTCGCATGCTCGTTTGCCTCGTTCCGTTCGTACCATGGATATGCGGGTGTTTTTATCTGCTATCACGCGTTCACGAATGGCCCGTGGTTAGCCCGGCATCGACGTCGGCAAGCAGCTGTACGAAGTGCCGCTTCAAGTACTTTCCAGCGACAGGGGCGAGGCTCTCCATGGGTTCCCCCCCACCGTACGTGTACTCGCTGTAATCGAGGAGGTACGCCATCCAATCGTTGCTCATCTGGAAGAGGAAGGAATCGTCGAAGCCCTCTTTGGTCTTGCGCTGCAAGCTACGCCCGAAATGCCGCAGCGGTTCGCCGGGGAGGCCGATGATGTTGAAGGCGCGCTCGGCCCCGCTCCTCGAATCGCGCGCGCGGAACTGGAAGTACTGGATCTTCGTATAGCACTGCACGTCGATCAGGCCGCGGTGCTTGAGCGCGAGGCCGGGGAAGTTCGGTTCCTTGCCGCTCGTGGTGGCGAAGACGATGGGGAGGAGGATATATTTCTTGCTGAGGTGCCAGAACCGGTTCTGGATCCTGACGAGCGCGTTGTATCTGCCCTTGAAGTCCTCGATGGGAAACCATACGGTGCGCGTGTAGCATTTCGATTCGATATTGTCGCAATAATGCTCGTCAGGGATGGATTGGACAAGGGCGAGGGCACGGTCGGCGATCATCCAGCCATAACCCTCCATGGCCTTTATGCGGACGTCCGGTGCGATGCGGAAACGGCCGCGCGCGGCGCGCAGCTTTTTAAAGATCATCCTGAACTCCCGGAACGAGGGGCTCACGTCACCGGCTGCGTCGTTGAAGAACGCCGCCTTGAAACCCCCCACCTCTTCCAACCTCTCCACGAGCCGCCCCGGCCACTCGGCGGAGAGCTTGTGGTTCTTGTTGGAGAGGATCGTGGGGTGCGCGCCGTAGTTCACGATGGCACCTATCATCTTGCCCGTGGTGGCGTTCTTGAAGCAGATCACGCCGAGATCGGCGTGATAGGGTCTCGTCCAGTGGCGTCGGTTCACTATCACGCGGTCGCCGATGACCGACCGGCCCCACGCGATGCGGGCCGGTTCGAGGTGCTCGACCAGCTCGCCGACCATTTTGACGATCTGGCGTGCCATCCACACGAGCATCCGGTCGTTGTAGCCCATACCGAACATGATGCTCCGCACGGTGTTGCCCAGGCCGCCCGGCCAGTGGTACTCGCCGGTGAGGTCGATGCCCGCGTGCGTGTGGATCGGGTGTATCAAGATCGCGCCCGGCGGCACCTTGTACGCGTCGAAGATCTTCTCCTTGATATAATTGGTGAAGCTGAGGGGAACCTTCATCGTGTCGACCGAGATCAGGAGCACGCGCTTCTTGACGTTGCCGAGGATCGTGTCCTCGACCATGATGCCGCGGGCATACAGCGTGTCGAGCACGCCCTGGGCGCGGTGCCTCCGGTAGAAGCCCGCGAGGGAGACGCCGGTGAGATCGTCGGGCGTGACGCTGACACGGCCGAAGGAGACGCGCAGCATTACCATTCGTGTCCCGCGAATCGCGCGATGGATATATCCTCTTATTGCACATTTGAAATATGGCGCGACTGCTCATCATCTGCCCCCATCCCGACGACGCCGAGGCCACGTGTGCCGGGACGTGCCAGGAGGCCGTGCGCCTGGGCTGGGACGTGCACGAGCTGCTCATGACCAGCGACGAGTACGGCACTCCGAGGAACGAGTTCAAGGGCATGCGCATCAAGCGGATCCGCGTGGCTGAGATGACCGCGGCGGCGAAGGAGTACGGCACGAACCCGGACGGGAGCCCGAAGATCCACTTGCACTGGTTCGGGGAGATCGACGGCTACCTGCCGTTCGACCGGGGCGTGCTGGGACGTCTGGTTGGGTTCATCAAGGAATTGCGGCCGCGCATCGTGCTCGCCCCGGACAGCTTCTTCACGCTGGATTACCACGTCGACCACATGCGGACGGGTTGGCTCGCGTACATCGCGGTCAAGGCTTTCCCCACCGTCGGTCGCCCGCTGCTGCTGCTCTACCATTCCACGGCGCCTGATTTCTACGTCCCCTTCCCGAGCCTCGATATCCAGACGCGTGCCTGGCAGCGCCACCGGTCGCAGTCGACGCCGCTGCGGAACGAGCTCTTCCGCAAGTTACGTCCGCTCTACTACATCTTGCGGTGGCGGAAGACCGGGATGTGTTTTTCAGACGGCTTCCGCCGCGCCACGTTCGAGCCGGGCGAGAACGAGTTGGAGGGCTTCCTGCAGCGGGCATGGTGGTACTTCTTCGCCCGGGCGACCAGGGGGTATCCCCGCGAGTATTACCTTCCCTCGCCAGAGGCGCTGGGGCTGCGACACGAATGAACGGCCATGCCCGCCGCGATGAAATCCCATTGCTCGATCGCCTGCAAGAATCCCCCGCGATTGCTGTCTCCAACCGCCCGGGAGTCTGGGACTAAATAAAAACCGGATGTGAAGAAGAAAGAAATCCTATCGTGAGGGGCGTTCATCCCCAGAAGAGCAGAGAAATGATATACCAGCCGATCAAGCTCGCAAAGCCTGAGAGGATGCCCACTATCCCAAGGATGCCTCCGATCAACGCCATCCTTTCCACTGGCTTCCTCGATACTGCAAGGGCTGTCGCAGCAAATCCCAAGATGATCGCTACAATGGCAAGGATCTTGTAGTAGTCCCACACAAAGCTTGAAATTATGCCAAGACTGGCCGATATGACTCCGAATATCATTGTCTGAATCGTTTTGTTCATGAGCGCTCCAATGTAATGAATAGCAGTACTTATTTCTATTGCTGGCCTATAGAATCCACCGCCCTTTCGACTGCAATTGGCAACATCCTTGAAATCGCCTTTCGTAACTCAAGCCCCACCATCACGGAGTATTCAAGGATATAACGCACGGGGGGGAAGATTGATTGATGTCATGACCAATGAATTGGTGAGATCAGGTTTTGGAGAACTATCCAATCGGCATAGTGCTCGGCATCACGGCTGGGGTCTGCCTCAACATCGGGTTCATCCTCCAGAAGAAGGCCGTCAACGACATCCCCCCCGAGGCCAGGTCCAAGAAGCTGTTAGGGACGCTCGTTCGCACCCCCATCTGGCTCGTCGGGCTGGTCGTCCAGATCCTCGGCAGCGCCGTGCTGGTCATGATCGCCCAGTTCTTCATCGGGCCGGCCCTGCTGCCCGGCCTCATGGCGGCGGGCCTGATCGCGATGGCCGTTGGTGCCGCCAGGATCCTTAAAGAGACGCTGAAGCGGGCGGAACTCGTCGGGATCGCCCTCATGATCCTCGCGATCGTCTTTCTAGCCATGACGGGCCTTTCCGTGGACGTGGAGGGCCAGGATCTCCTCGATCCCGGCTTCCTCTGGCGCGTGTCCGTCTTCACAGTCGTCCTTTTCGCAGCGGTCGCCACGTGCGAGATCCTCCAGCGGAGGGCCGAGCGGTTCCGCGGTGTGCTGCTGGCCCTCGAGTCCGGGACGTACCTGGCCCTGGCGAACTTCTGGGTGAGCCCGTTCAGCATCAACCTCGGGCACCTGTTCGGGGGGACGCTCGTGTGGCCCGACGAGTTCATCCTCGGGCTCGTGGGCGGGCTCATGCTGGCGATCACGAACGTCATCGGGATCTCGGTGCTCCAGAAGGCATTCACCTGCGCCCAGGCGACCAACGTCGTACCGCTCCAACAGGTGCCCGTCAACATCGCCCCCGTCTTCGTGTATTTCGGCATCTTCCTGCTCGCCCCGCCAACGGCGGTTTCAACGCCCCTTTTGATCGCCGGGATCGCGCTGATCATCACCAGCTCGTTCTTCCTGACCAAGCGGCAGGCCAAGCTCGGGGAGATCAAGTAATTCCCTTTTTAATTAATCCAAGAAATGCAAGTGCCACTTCGGGCAAATAGTATAAAAGCCCTCGCGGTGAACCTGGATGCAATCTGGATGCAGAAGGGAGAAGATCCTGAGCTAATACGGAAACGCCGCGTGATGTACGAGGCGCTCGTGACGAGTGGCACGCGCATATCTAGTTCGTGGGGCATGTCGCAAACGCAGCTCAAGGTCGTGCTGCCGGAGCGGGTCGGCGCCGACTTCAGGACGCTCAAGGCGACCCCGTGGCGTTTAACGCCAGCGCGTTAAACGAAAGGCTCCTAATGATCAATCCCAAGATTCTAGCGAGAGTACTATTTCTTTTATTTCTAAGTCCTTGATATCTAGCGCTGCAATAAAACGCACGAGTTCTTGCAAAACTTGGATGTTACACACCAATAGGACAGCTCGTTCAAGTGCTTCTTCCGTTGCTTCTCTCGATGGATAACCTTCAAGTTTGATACATGGGAAACGCTTGTGTATCACATTCCTTAGCGAGTCTTGTGCCTCTTGTGTAATGGATTCTGGCTTATCTTGTTCTGGAATCCCGAGCTTGCCCTTGTAGATGATGTGTTCTTCTTTCACTTTGGGTTCTGGTTTATTACATTCTGGTTCTGGCTCTTTACCTTTTAGATGCAGTGTCATATATATATCCGCGGACATCTCGCGTTCAAGTATCAAGTCTATTATTCTTTTAACTAATCCGGGTCCGTCATCCAGCCACATGAATTCTTGTGGAACCTTTTCGAGTCGAAGGGAAAGATCGTCTAATAACCGCACTTTGAAGTTCTTTCTTTTTGTTATCACAGAGTAAACCACCGCAAATAATATGTGTGTTACACATATTTCTCCGTCTTTTAAATTAAAGAATATTTTGGTAAAGGGGCTTAAAATATTGTTTAAACAAGGTTTAAACTCAAAAACAAATCGGAGAAATGTATATCCGAGTAGTAGGTACGTTATCCTTCGTTATCAAAAGTGCAAAAAGGCTATCATCATGTCGAATGCTTGTATAAATCTGCGGGTATTAGCCCGTTAATTTCGTCTTTTATATGGTTACCCGGATGAATACAATCGAGTATGAACGTGCCAGATGACATCGATCCCGCTCGCTTTAATCCAGAAGGAAGGACAGCGGACGAACTAGCACGGCAACGGTTGTCCGAACCGGTTGATCCTGCCGTTTCGCTGCTCGATGCGGTTCGGGTTCCACGTGAGCTCGTAGTTGATCAAGATGTTGGCACTGTATTGCAGGTCGATTCCCTCGGCCATGCAATCCGTGGCCACGAGGATCCCGTCGTCTGACCGGCGAAACTTGTTATACACTTGTTCCCGGACGTAGACTGGTTGCTTCCCGTTGATGGAGAAGATTTCGGCGCTCGCGAAATAAGGCATTTCTAGCAGCTTGGCGACTTGCAAGTAAAATTCGATGTAACTGAGCGTGTCGATGAATCGCGTGAAGATGATGACCTTTTTTGACTTGGCCTTTTTCGCGATCTCGGGCACGAGTGTTAAAAGACGTTTCATCTTCGTGTCTTGGTTGTCATTGATGATTCTTGCCTTGAAGGATTCTCGATGAGCCTTCTGCCCGAGGTCGACACCGTGCCGCTTCAAGACGAGTTTCAAGTGTTCTGCATATGCGTTTTTCTCGTCATCGCCGAACATCTCCTCCGTTTCCATCGAGCGCACGATTTCTTGAATCACGACACCTGACTTTCCCATGAATTGATTGGCGTTGCTGGCGAGAATCTCGAGATACGGGAGGGATACCTTTTCGTACTCCAGGGGAACGCGGATGTAATTCTTGACGAGGGTCTCGTCGACCTCGTCCTCGTTTTCTTCCACGTCGACGTCCGCGTCGAACAAGTTTCGAGTGATCTGCTCCTGCTGGAAGCCCAGGTCATCGATCGTCCAGTCCGCCAGCATGCCGTCTTTCTTTGCCTCTCGTTTCGCGATGTCCTCTTTTTTCTGGTTAACCATTTTCACGACGGACGAGTACAGAGCGTAGGGGGAGCTGATGAGGCGCTTGTGGAGGTTGTTGATGATCCAGTTCATGATGATCCTCATGTTGGGATATTGCATCTTGGAACTGGACTCGTGCAACCTGAAGAAGTGGATCAAGCAGCCACAATAATCCTTGATATCTTGGGCAAGGCTCTGGAATTGCGGGTTGATCTCTATTCGAACGAATAGAAGCGTGCATTCATCACGCAAAAACATCTACTGCTATTATGTTTTAATCCTATAATGGTTGAATGAGAAGCTATAGTCCGGGTGGGCATGTGGTTCGTATCAACATGTTTTAATCCTATAATGGTTGAATGAGAAGGATTTCTGGAATGGCACGAACGGGCGTAGCATTTCCGTTTTAATCCTATAATGGTTGAATGAGAAGACCGGCCGCTGTGCTCGTAGTAGACGACCTCGATCTCGAAACAAGAGTTTTAATCCTATAATGGTTGAATGAGAAGGGAGCTTGTCGATGTATATCTCCGAGCTGTCGTAGTTTTAATCCTATAATGGTTGAATGAGAAGGAGATGCAACTCGTCGTCCTCCGGGTTCAGAGCGAGTTTTAATCCTATAATGGTTGAATGAGAAGTCGGGGCGGCCGGGGCACACTCGGGACGGCACGGGTGTTTTAATCCTATAATGGTTGAATGAGAAGTTTTTGGAATCGGAACGCCTATGCTGTTCAGGTATTTGTTTTAATCCTATAATGGTTGAATGAGAAGTACTCGTCGCACCACACGCTCCCGTGCTCGGATAGGTTTTAATCCTATAATGGTTGAATGAGAAGAATAACGACTTCGATGTCGTCGCGTTTTCAGAGCAGTTTTAATCCTATAATGGTTGAATGAGAAGGTCGGCGGCTCGCATTCATCGCGGGCGCGCACGACCTGTTTTAATCCTATAATGGTTGAATGAGAAGCGTTTGTTAGCGCGGGCCTGGCCCTGGCGATCGGCGTTTTAATCCTATAATGGTTGAATGAGAAGCACATTTGACGCAATCATCCCATATCCCGGACGGGTTTTAATCCTATAATGGTTGAATGAGAAGGTTGATGAGCCGCACTTGCCCGGTGCCGTCGCCGGTGTTTTAATCCTATAATGGTTGAATGAGAAGGCGACGCGTTCCAGACCTATACCGGCAACACCGCCGTTTTAATCCTATAATGGTTGAATGAGAAGGTCGGACAAGTCAACACGATCGAGACGCTCCTCCGCAGTTTTAATCCTATAATGGTTGAATGAGAAG
>JAFGBX010000324.1 GCA_016932935.1 Promethearchaeota archaeon
CTTGAGTTCCTCGAGCATCGCCAGCCGGGACGTGAAGTCGCCGTCGATCTCCATCTGCCGCAGCCGCCCGATCGGCTCGAGCATCGCGATGAGCAACTGGCGGATCATCGCCCGGGCGCCGATCGTCCAGGCGGCGATCCGGTTGATGCTCGCGTCGAAGAAGTCCAGGCCGACGTGGACCCGATCGAGATACTCGCCGCGGACCAATTCCTCGGCGATCGAGCGAAGGTCGTCGGTGGCGGTCACCACGTGGTCGCTGTCCCAGCGGACGCCCCGGCTGACGTGCAGCAGGATCTCATCGAGAAACGTCAGGACCGAGGAGATCTTGTCCGAGATCGTCTCGGTGGGATGGAAATGCCCGGCGTCGAGACACAGCAGTTTCTGGTTCGCCACGGCGTAGCCCAGGTAAAACTCGTGGGAGCCGACCACGTAGCTCTCCGAGCCGATGCCGAAGAGCTTGGACTCGACCGAATCGCGATTCAGCGCCGGGTCGATCGGCTCGGCGAAGATCTCGTCCAGCGACCGCCGGAGGATCTCGCGCGGGCCTTTGCGGTCGACGGGCACGTCCTTGTAGCCGTCGGGGATCCAGAAATTGGTCACGCACGGCGAGCCGAGCTGCCGGCCGATCTCCGAGCCGATCCGCCGGCAGGCGATCCCGTGATCGACCCAGAACCGGCGGACGCCCTCGTCGCGGTGGGACAGCGTAAACCCGTCGTCCGCCTTGGGATGCGAGAAATACGTCGGGTTGAAGTCCATGCCGATCCCGAGGTCGTTGGCCCAGTCGATCCAGCCCTGAAAATGCGCCGGCTCGATTGCGTCCCGCTCGACCGGCCGGCCCTGGTTTTCCAGGTAGATGGCGTGCAGATTCAGGCGGTGCCGGCCGGGCAGCAGGCCGAGGACCTTTTCGACGTCGTGGCGCAGCTCCTCGGCGTTGCGGGCCTTTCCCGGGTAGTTGCCCGTGGCCATGATCCCGCCGGAAAGCGCCGCGTTGCGCTCGAACCCCCCGACGTCGTCGCCCTGCCAGCAGTGCAGCGAGACGGGCACGGCGGCCAGCCGCGCAATCGCGGCGTCCGTATCGACGCCCAACGAGGCGTATTGCTCCTTGGCCAGGGCGTAGGCCCTCTCGACGTGATCGCGACCCATGGAGGAACCTCCGTTGCGTTCGTGAAGCGAATAACGTGGAAAGTATCACGTTACCCCGTTTAGGGCCATGGGCATGGTCAGTGAGCAGACGATTTTTTTGTGGCCGGGGGGTGCAGTACGCATCGTAATAGTGGGTGCTTGCTGGCGATGCGCGTATGGCGTAGCATGGTTGTCAAACGCAACGAGTGTCGTGGCAACCATTTCCCCGACGCAGTCGGCGGGCGTTTTCTACGGACCGCCCGACCCCCTAATCCCCAGCCCCTAACCCCCAATCCCTAACTCTCACCATGCTCTGCGTCCTTGCCACCATCGACGTCGCCGAAGGTCGTCGCGACGAGTTTCTGATCATTCTCCGGGCGTTGGTTCCCAAGGTGCTCGCGGAGGAAGGCTGCCTGGAGTACGGCCCGATGATCGACCTCGAGACCAACCTGCCCGCCCAACCGGCCGCGCGAGAGAACACGGTGGTTATCGTCGAGAAATGGACCAGCGTCGCCGCCCTTGAAGCCCACCTGATGGCGCCGCACATGCTCGACTACCGCAAGGCGGTCAAGGACCTCGTTTTGGGCATGTCGCTCGAAGTCCTTGTTCCGGCCTAGCGAGAAAGTCCCCAGGCAATCCCATGAACGATACTCCGCAAGGCGAGACGGTGCCTCCGCCCCCACGCCGACGGCGATTCTGGCGGATCGTAAGACGAACGCTGCTGACGTTGGCGGTCGTGCTGCTGGTGGGCACGATCGTGCTGGCGATCGCGGTCAAGGACCACGTGCGGACGATGTGGTCGCTCCAGCGCGTGCCGGACACGAACATGTTCGTGCTGGACTACTACGGCGACTACAACCTCGACGAGCTTGCCGCGAACGGCATCGACGTGGACCATCCCGAGGGCAGCCTCGCCCGGGCCATGCTGCCCGATTTCCTCGCTGCGTGGATCATCCCGTCGGTCAAGAAGGACCTGCCGCCCGTGCGCGAGCCCATGCGGAAGACCGTCCCGTCGGTCAACAAGGGCCGCCTGTCGCCCGCGCTCGACCCCTTAGGGAAAATCGCCCCGGGCCCTCGCCATAGCTGCACGACGGTGGCCTTCCGCACCCGCGACGGCCAGGAGTTGCTGGGCCGCAACTTCGACTGGAAGCATGACGCCTGCCTCGTCCTGCGGACGCACAACCGCTCCGGGGCGTCTTCCGTGGCCGTTGTCGATCCGTACTACCTCGGGCTGGACGCCGACCGGTTGGACCATCCCTCGCTGGCC
The DNA here is from genome assembly GCA_016932935.1 of Promethearchaeota archaeon. GTDB lineage: Archaea > Asgardarchaeota > Lokiarchaeia > Sigyniarchaeales > Sigyniarchaeaceae > Sigyniarchaeum. Next base: position 2,390 of record JAFGBX010000324.1, read on the forward strand.
GAGCGCTTCCGCTTGCTGTTCACCCCGTACATCGCCATGGACGGCGTGAACGAGCACGGCGTGGCCATCGGCGAGATGTCGCTGGCGGGCACCGAGGCCCCGTTCGACCCCGCGAAGCCTACGCTCATTAACTCGATCGCGATCCGCCTCATTCTCGACACCGCCCGGAACACGGACGAGGCCGTCGACGTCTTGCGCAACTACAACCTGCACTTTCCGGCGAGCACGTGTCATTACCTGATTGCCGACGCCGCGGGCAAGACGGCCGCCGTCGAGTTCCTCGACGGTCGCGTCGAGGTCACCGGCACCGACGAGTCGTGGCAGGTGTCGACCAACGATCGCCTCTTCGGCAAGTCGGAGGCGGAAAACGACCAAGCGTGCTGGCGATACCGCAAGGCCTCGGACCGCCTCGCCGCGCTCGACGGCGACCTCGACGTCCCGGGCATGCTCGACGTGATGGCCTCGGTGTCGGTCGAGGACTGGACGATGTGGACGAGCGTCTACAACCTCAC
>JAFGBX010000325.1 GCA_016932935.1 Promethearchaeota archaeon
CACCTTTTCAGACGAAAGCCCCGGCGACCCGTCGACAAGCGCCGCGCGCTGATCGCCTGGTACCTCGTCATCGGTGCGGCGATATTCACCCCGCTGTTCTACCTGGTCGTCGGCAGCGACCACCCGCTGGTCATCAAGCCCTTTCCCGACCCGTTCATGTTCAACAACGGCACTCGGGTGGACTCGGGATCGGACTGGGACGCGAGGCGTGCGGAGATCAAGGACTTGCTGCTCGAGACGGAATACGGCACCATGCCAGGCCACCCCGATCGCATCAACGGCACCGAGACCTCGACCATCGACCTCGGCGGGGGGAGGACGTTGCACGTCGTGGCCCTCACGGTCGTCCCCAGCAACGCCAGCCCGGCCGTCTCGTTCGGCTTCACCGCGTGGCTGTTCGTGCCGGCCGGCGCTGCCCCCTTCCCTGCCGTGGTCAAGGTGGGCAAGGACGGGGACGGGTTCAACCAGTCGGCGATGGATCGCGGGTACTTGTACGCTTGTTACGACAACCACGACCTCGACCCGGACACGGAGGGCTACGACACCGACGGGCCCGCCCAGGTCGCCTACCCGGAGCATTCGTGGGGGAGCGTCGCGGTCTGGGCATGGGGCGCGATGCGCCTCGCCGATTACTTGCTCGGGGAGCCGTGGATCGACATCGGGACATCGTATGCACCCGGCATCGACCCCGGGATCCTCGCGATCACGGGGCACTCTCGCCGGGGCAAGACCGCGCTGCTCGCGGGCGCGCTGGACGAGAGGTTCACCATAGTCGTGCCGAATGGGAGCGGTTGCGGCGGCGCGGGCAGCTTCCTCGTCCTGGGGCCGGCGTGCGAGACGATAGCGACCATGACCTCGTCGACGCTGTACAAGGCGTGGTTCGAGGATGACTTCGGCCGGTTCGCGTGGAACGAGGCGCAGCTCCCGTTCGACCAGCACTTCCTCCGGGCCATGGTCGCGCCGAGGCTGATGCTGTCCACCGATGCCCTGGACGACTTCTGGGCGAACCCCGTCGGGACGCAGGCCATCTACGATGCATCGATGCCCGTGTTCGACTTCTTGAACGCGTCGGCGCGGAACGGCATCCACTACCGGGACGGCGGCCACGACCAGACCCTGGAGGACTTCGGCGTGCTCCTCGACTTCGCTGACACGATGCTCCGGGGCATCGCCCGCCAGGGTGAGTTCTACATGCGGCCGTTCTCCTTCGCTGCACCGGTGAACTACGCCGCGCCGGCGTGAACGGGGGCCGGCGAGATGGCAAACAGTCCGGGCTGCTGAAAACGCGATGGGAGCACCCGGGGAGGCGTAGCTGGCGATTTCGCGGGCCTGGCGGAGTGCAAGGGCGTGGACAGCGGTGGCCGTTGCCAATCACCACGGCCGCGAGCCGCGCCAACGGTTATTGCTAAGGGATGGTCCAGCATCAAGCCGGCACCAGGAGCGCCGAACCATCGTGAGCAAGAGCCTTGCAGCGAGAGGAATCCGGAGCCGCCGTGAAGGCAGCCATCGATAGAGGAGATGAACCCATAACCATATAAAGGCGTTCTCGTGGATGATCTCATTGAAGCGCGTTCTCTGAACCTCGATCCAGTCAAATTCGATGGATAGAGCCTAGCAAGGGATGCGATGCCAAGCCTCCTTCACATGTTCAATCCGTTGCCCTCCCGGCCCCCCCGTCGGCACATTGGGAGGACGCCCGCGAGCTTGACCCGTCCGCAGCATTCATTACCTGGGTGGAGATGGCGCGCGTCGTTCCTTTCCCTGGGCATTCTATCGATGCTTCTGCTGCTGTTCAGCCAGGCGAGCTTGAATTTCAAGGTGATGTCGTACCAGCGGCAGGTCGCGATGCCATCCCCGCCCGAATCGACGACCTTGCATTTCGACGGTGACCTCGCGCTTGGGCAAGCCCGGTCTCGCGGGGATATCGAAGGATCGGGTACTGCACGAGATCCATATCTCATCCAATCCAAGGCCGTGCAGGGGTTCGAATCATACGGCATCAAGCTCCAGAACACCCGTGCCCACGTTGTCATCGCCAACTGTTCCATCGGAGGCGGCCCGAACGATCCCCTTTTGAAAGAAGCTGCCATCGTCTTGGAAAACGCGAGTAACGTGGCCGTCTACAAGGCCAGCATCATCAATGTGTCGTACATCGGCGTGATTGTGAGTGCCTGCTCGAACTTCAAGATAATGCAGAGCAGGTTCCAGGATGTCTCCAACACGGGGATCTGGATCCAGAACTCTATGAATGCTACCATCGAGAACAACATCTTCGATTCGTGCGGGTCTGATGCGGCGGCGATCTACCTGAGCAATCACCTTCCGAGCGGGACGGTCATCTGCTCGAACACCATCGCCGGGCATGGGGTGATGCAGCACGGGATCTGGATCGATCACGGGATCGCTGCAGAGATAACCCGGAACTTCATTTCAGGCAGTTTACAACACGGCATCGAGCTCACGGATGCCACGATCCAGTGCAACATCACGGAAAACGTGTTTCATAACAACACCGTCCATATCATCGTTCCTGCTGATTCCAGCCAAACGATTGGTAATCAAATTACCAGAAACATTTTTTTTGACACGTGGATAGATGCGATCGTCAAGGTATTCCATGAAGGTAATGAGATCGGGGGAAACGCTTACACGGACTATTTCGCGGCGAGATATCCCGGCCTGGACGCGACCGAGCGCCGCGACGGGGAGAGCTTACCCCTCGAGTACACGTGGGGGATGAGCGGTACGATCCCGTGCGTGGATCTTGCCCCGGTTTACCTCGCCCGGGCACATGTTCCCGGATTCGACTCGGATGGGGATGGATTGTGCGACATGGACGAGGTACTGGTGCACAGGACCCACCCAAGCCTTCTAGACTCGGACTTCGATGGGATCGCCGATGGCGTGGAGGTTGGAGGCGCGGATCCGGCGAGCGCCCTCGTGCCTGCGGGGTACGTCCCAGGGATGATAACAGTCGTGACTAATCGTTAGATTTTTAGTCAAACTTGGACACCATGCACGGAATCTCGGGATTTTTATCCGTTCGTGCAACGTCAC
>JAFGBX010000326.1 GCA_016932935.1 Promethearchaeota archaeon
CGTAGTACGTGCCTTCGAGGTAGTTCAGGTGCTGGAGGGCGACCTGCTTGAGGATGGGGTCGACGGCCTGCGGGTCGAGGCGCTGGCTGATGTTCTAAAGCGAAGATCGATCGACACGAAGTTAATCCATAGGGAAATACTTTCTCGTAATGGGCAAGACACGAGGAACCAAGCGCGGGCGCCCATCTCGGCAGGATCTCGGAAAAATATTGGGCTGTCAAGAATCAAGGGACATGGCGGCTAAACGGTACTGCCGCGGGGCGGGCGACGGGCGGGGCTTAGGGGCCGTGCTCGCGGCAGCATGGCACGACGGCCATGGACGTTCTTGATACCATTTCCAGAAATTCTGCGGTGTCGAACGTTTTTATCCCCCGGGGCGATGTACCACCACCATGGACAAGACGTGGCGGGAACGCGAGAACTCGATCGCAGCGCTCGTGCCCGCGCTGCGCGACGCGCTGCTCGTGCGGGTGCGGCGCAAGCCCGTGGATGTCCGCGTCTACTTCTGCAAGGGGGTCATGGACATCGTGGAGTACATCCGGGAGCATACCAAGGGCAAGGAAATGGGCGCCCAACACCACGTGTTCAAGATCCTGGGAAAGCACGCGGAATTCGGGACGACTGGCCGGCTGGAAGTCGCGAGCAAGAGCGAGCGCGTGGACATCTATCTCGACGACACGATGGCTTCGGTCGAGGTGAAGACCCTCTCCATGGCGACGCTGGAGACGATACGGGGCACGGCCATGGCGGCCTTCGAGGGGAACCCCGCCAACACGACGTGGATCTTTTTCCTCTACGCGTTCGAGGGGTTCGCCAGCCCGAAGCCGCCATGCCAGTATTTATTAACGTGGATAGCGATTGATAGCCTGGACATCGATTTCGACCAGACCGCAAGGTTGGTGGTGCGCATGGTACAGAAGGCGAAGGAGCAAGCGGCCAAGAAGCTGGGCGTGCCGGGCAAGATCCTGGTGCCGGTGGACAACATCATCACGGTCGTGGACAAGGAGCGGGAGCTGGCCGAGTACAAGGTGAAAGTGGAGAAGGAGATCGCCGACAAGGACAAGGAGATCGCCGACAAGGACAAGGAGATCGCCGACAAGGACAAGGAGATCGCTGAATTGAAACGACGCCTTTCCTGAGAATGACGATCATTCTGCTCATTCGTTCTCTATCGATTATTTCTTGCATTATCCCATAGCAACACGATGCCGGGTTTCTCAGATCGTGAAAAATGTAGAAGATAATAAAAAACGGGAAAAAGGCTCAGAATTCGCGCTTCTCGTAGTACGTGCCTTCGAGGTAGTTGAGGTGCTGGAGGGCGACCTGCTTGAGGATCGGGTCGACGGCCTGCGGGTCGAGGCGCTGGCGGATGTTCTCCAGCATTGATCGACCGACCCGCGATCGACCTATAGGGGAACGATTTTCACGTGGGGTGGGCTCCGAGGAACGCCACGCGGGAGCCCATCTCGGCATCGGCGGTAAAAACGTGTTTCTTGCGCGGATCAAGGGGCATGCCGGCGAACCGGTACCGTCGCGCGGCGGGCGCCGGGCGGGGCTCAGAGGCCGTGCTCGCGGCAGTAACGGACGAACGCTTGCGCATCGGCCACCTCGATGCTGATCGTCGGGTTGGCACGGAACCCGCCGAGACCTTCGATGTTGGGCAGGATCGGGTTGTCCCCCAAGAAAAGTTCCTTGAGCTTACCGAGTTTACCAAGACCGCAGATTTCGCGAATGAAGTTCTTCGACAGTACTAATGTTTCCAAGTTGACCAATGATTCCAGTCCCCAGATGCGACCGATGCGATTCGTGTTCAAGCGAAGCTCGATCAATTCTTTTAGGTTTTCAAGCCCATCGATACTCTCAATCACGTTCTCGCCGAGACGGAGCCTGCGCAGGTTCTGAAGGGAATCAAGCCCATCAATGTTGCGTATGAAGTTATACGTCAAGTCCAATTCCTCGAGATTTCTAAGACCCTCCAAACTTGTTATTTCCGTGATCCGATTCTCATACAAGGTAAGCTTCTTGAGATTGCTTAATCCTTCGAGTCCTTCGATACATGTTAAACTATTGCGGCCGATATTCAATTCCTCCAGGTTTGTGAGCCCATCAAGGCCTTGTATGGCGGCGATGTTGTTGCCTTCGAGAACGATCCTTTTCAATTTCGTCAATGTGCCAAGTCCTTCGATCCGGGTGATTTCATTTTCAGAAAGCTTTAAGACCTCGAGATTCACGAGCTTTTCAAGCCCTTCGATGCGCTTGATGTTGTTCGTGCTGAGATTGAGGTAAGTAAGACCGGTGAGGTCGCCAAGTCCTTTAAGATCCGAGATGCGCTCGATGCCTTGGTCGATGATGGAGAGGGATTGATCCCCATTATTTACATCGATGGGAAATTCGTAGGTGTTGAAGTAGATTGGTTTCGGATCCATCGTTTTCGCCTCGATTCTTCCTGTTACTTGATAAATGCTCAAGTATTTATACTTTTCTGGCACGGCGGTGGATAAAACGAGCATCCAGTATGCTCAAGAACTTGTCGAAAATGAAATAAAAAAAATATGGGACGCTCGCAAGTTCCGGCTTATCATGGGTGCCACGTTGGATTCGGGTTCAACCAGTCGGGCCGGACGGTCATCAAGTAATCGAACATACTCTGTGCGTACGCAGCCTGCAGGTAGAGGATCTTGTTCCGAATAGTGCCCGGATGGCCGATTTTCGGGTTTGGGTTCGTCGCCCACTCGATCTCGCCGAGCATTTGGCCCAAGCGCGTGATGACGTCTAATTTTTGGGCGAGATCCAGGCACGCCTGCCGCAGCGCGTTGTGCTGGGCGATCATCGAGTCAAATTGCGCGCTCGTGATGGGTATTCCGTCGATCGAGGCGAGCGTCCAGAAGAGGCCTTTCCCGACCGCCATCGCCCTGGTGCTGACCGGGAATTTTACCAGCTGGTCTCTCATCTGCTGGGTAACGCCGATCTTGTTCATGAAGTTGTCCAGGAACCAGCTCGATGATTCTGAAGTCATTCCGAACGCGACGTTGATCTCGTGCCCGGTTATCGCGTAGCCTAACTTGGTCAACTTGGCGATGTATTCCAAGATGGCGTACTTGTCGGTTCCGAGCCGGAGCTTGTCGAGCTCTTTAACGAGGGGGGCGGAGCTCGGGAGGGACGGGGCTTGAACCGTGGCGCCAGGGTTGGCGATGATGCCATCGATGAAGCCATTGATGACCTTCATGGCTTGGCCATGGCTCAATGCATCGCGGTGGAACCGGTAAAAGCACGTGCCTTGGCGCTCGATGAGGCTCGCTGGGATGGGTTGGCCATTGGGGACGGCCAACTCGGGCGTGGCTGGGCGGCTGATGCGGTACTCGACGTCGTAATGCGCCGAAATGCCATCCTTCACGTCGTAATCCGGGTGGCCCAAGGCCGTGCTGCCGGGCACGGGAACGAGACGGTACTGGACGTGGGTACCTATTCCACTTCCTTTCTTGCCCTCCTCGATGAATGCCATGTTCCATCGCTCTCCATTCACTTCGATTTTTGAACGCCAATAATCGTGTCGCATGTAACCAGTCGGGGAGAGTAATTGTTCAAAATAATTGGCAACGTTCGTGTCCCGGAGGACCCCCAAGGCGACGCCACTGATGAGCCCCGTGGTGCGAGGCGTGGCGACGAGATCGTGGATGAAGCTCTTGAAGAAATCATCCGTGTCGCAGAATTTCCTGAACTTGCCTTCTAACGCGATGGCGGCTTGATAGTCCCAGCCAACGAGGTTTCCTTGCGCATCATGAATCTCCGTCCGCTTGTATGCCATCCCATCAGCCGTCGTGAAGTGTTTCATACCTTTCACCTTGAAGTGCCATTCCGCATCACCACCAGGGATCGCATGGGTGCCAGACTTGTAAAGGGCGACGATCTGGCCCTCGCAGTACGCGCCGCCGAGCCACACCGATCCGAAAAGGCGCCGGAACTCGGGGCTAGTCTTCAGCCGCGTCGCGATGTCCTTGCGCTCGGCATAGAAAACGCTGGCGGGCAATTTCTCGGCGTGCATGATCATGTCGTAGATGATCGGGTTGTTCTTCTGCGTGACGCCGAGCTTGGTGGCAAACCATTCCTTGTCGTAATATACCTCGTCGCGCCCCTCTTCTAACAGTTCTGCTATTCTCGTGGCTTTCTGGCCTGGATCAAGCCTTTTGTTATTTATTGTATCAACCACGTACCCGCCTGTATGAGCACGCGCGTGGTAATAATCTGAATGGCTCGCACCGCATGCTGGGCACACCCATCGAGTTACCGGGTTCCCATTACAATCTACATTCCGATCTGGATACAACCGGTCGAATTCTTTTACGAGCTTTTTCGGCACCCAGAGGTGCAGGTCAGGGTCGTGCGTCCACCAGTTGCCCTTGCCCAAGGTCGTGCGCGCGTTCGGGTCGCTGTCCTTGAACACGAGCGTGAAGCCGCGGCGCGTGGCGAGGAACGTGGCGATGTCCATGCTTGCGAGCTCGTCCCACGTGGCGACGCGGGGGAGGCCGTGCTCGTCGACGTAGGCGGCGTCGGCCTCGATCGTGGCGCCGGGGTTGAGGTAGCACGCTGATTTCACGTCGGCCATCGCGGCGAACTGGCCGAACGTGAGCCCGGCGTCGTGGTAGGCGATGGCCTTGGCGAGCAGCTTGGTCTTGAGGACCTGGTTCACGAGCGTGGACAGGAGGCGGTCCTGCTGCTTGTCGACGTTGGGGAAGTCGACCATGCGGGACTCGATGCGGTCGACGACCTGCGGCCAGACCTGCGACGCCCGGCGGAAGTCGCGGATGCTGCCGCCGGCGGCGAGCGTGGCCGCGAGCGCGTCGAGCGACCAGGCCTTCCTGGCCTCGACCAGCGCGACCCTCGCCGCGTGGAGCTGGAGGACCGTCTCGGCGACCGCGGGGTTCGTGCTACGGATGACGCGCGCGTCCATCCGCTGCATGTCGGCCTCCATCGCCATCTCCCGCTGGTAATGCCGCTCGATCTGGAACCGGACGCTGGCGCGCGAGACGGCCGACGGGATGGACGAGATGGCCTCGCCGATCTCGATTGCGTTGTCCACGAGCGCGAAGGAGATGGCCTCCGCAAGCTGGTCGGCGATCATGGGGTCGCCGAAGAACGGGCCGCCGTATCTCTCGAGCGTGGTCGAGATGAAGCCCTCGACGATCGACTCCTGGAGGCTCTGGGAGACCCAGTTCGCCACGCCCCACGCGTAACCAGCCGGCTTGGGCGTCGGCGTGCCCGTGAGGATCAGCTTGAAGTTGTCCCACCACGACGTGGGCCGGGGCGCTTCCCCGGGCACCGCCGGGGTGATCCACGGGGCAATGACGGCCTGGAGCCCCATGCTCACGCCGAACGAGATGAACGCCGAGAGCGTGTCTTGCCACTTCTACGAGCACGTGTTTCCTCATTGCATTCACCCGCGCGTGGAACAACTGATCGAGATCGCTTGGTACATCGAGGATCACTATGGCACCGCGATGGATGGGCCTCGATATCCCCGCGTCTTCCGTGAAATTTTACTCGCCGAGGGCGGAATCGACACGCGTGCACTAGAGATAACGCTTCAGGCCGTGGCAGGCAGCGAAGACGAACCTTGTCACTGTCACGTGCCGGCCTGGTTGGATGCAAAGCTCGGTGCGCACTCCACGCGCGAAGACCTCGTAGAAGGCGCGCGATCGATGGGTGGCTTCGAGCCGTATAAAGAGATAACGAAGTGAGAGTCTCTGTTAGATGCTCTGCGCTTTTCCCCAAAAATGGAGAAGATGGGAAGGATCGGGAGAAGGGATCAGAACTCGCGCTTCTCGTAGTACGTGCCTTCGAGGTAGTTGAGGTGCTGGAGGGCGACCTGCTTGAGAATGGGGTCGACGGCCTGCGGGTCGAGGCGCTGGCGGATGTTCTCCAGTAAATATTCGGGGAACAACATGAAAGCATGTGGGTCGCTGAGGAGCATGACCCAGTCCTCGTCCTTCTTGTCCTTGATGAGCGTGACGATGTTGAGGTCGACGAGCTTCTTGAGGATGATGTTGGTCTCGCCGTAGCCGACCTTGGGGATCTTCTTCTTTGGATATGCGCGGAACCGCAGCAGCACCAGGAAGTCGTAGGTGTCCGGATCGAGCAGGATCTTCGCAAGATCGCCGCTGTCCTTGTAGTCCAGGTCGTCCAGGGGGTTGTACTTGTAGAAGTAGTCCTGGATCGACGACAGGTAGGCCTTCGTGAAGTCCTTGTCGTCGAACGGCGACTTCTTCTCCTTGACCTTCTTGAGCATCTCCTCGGGCGGCACGCGGATGAGCGAGATGTCCTTCACGAGGTAGATGTACTCGCCGCGGCCCTTGATGCGCCCGGTCTTTGCGTCCTTCTCGCCCTTCGACCAGTCCTGGCGGATCAGGTCGCAGGCGACGAAGGGCTTGAGCAGCAGCTCCATGTTCGGGTACAGCGTGAGCGCCGTCTGCTCCATGAACTCCCGCAGCTTCTCCTTGGCGATCGGCCCCTGCGCGAGCTTCCGCAGGATGGCGATGCGTTCGAGCGAGTTGAAGATCATGGCGATCTTCTGCTCGTTGTTGAGGTTCACGAGCCTGCTCATCTGGAACAGGACATACTTCAGCGTCGAATCGAGCTTGTCGTGCACTTCCTTCCAGAGCTTCGTGCCGATGAGCTTGTCGTCGTTGTCGCCGAGCTTGTCGAGCAGCCGGATGGCCTCGTTGCGGTATTCCTCCATGATGTCCTTGAAGATGTCGAACGACTCGTCCGGCTGGATGAGCGCGCAGACCAGGTACTCCGGCTTCTTGGAATCCTTCATCAACCCCGAGTAGTACGAGATGATCGAGCACCGGGAGTCCCGGAGTCGCCCCGTGTAGTACCCCGCGCCCGTGCCGCCCGACGCCCCCGATTCACCCGCCGTGTGAGCGTAGTACACGCGGAACCGGTCGTCGAGCGAGAACATCTTCTCGACGTCGACGTCCTCCTCCATGTTGTCCTTCGATTCGACGACGAACTTCGGCTCGATCTCCTCGGCGTCAAGGTCGATCCGATAACTGAGAATGATGAGTCCGTATGGCATGGTTCACGTCACCGCCTTCGTGCGCAATGTTCCCTTCCGATACTTGCGATCACGAACAGTTGTTCTCAACATTGCGGCTGGCCATATAAAAATTCGCTGGGGACGCACGGGAAACCCGCAATACAGAACGCCGACGCATTTCCCTATGGTGTGATCCAATAAAGATGGATACCTATTACTCGTTAGATGCTGTATCTTGCTTGCCCCTGGATTCAGAATCTCGTTGCGACTTCCGTGGGAGCGATTGATCCGATCACGTCGATACACGGTCTCAGCTTACAAGTCATCGACGAATCGCAAGTCAATGGGAAAGGGTATCGGCCCTTTTTTCAATATCGCGTCGAATTCCGATTCCCGCTTGAAATAAACAAGGATGCCTCGCAAGCTACCGATAGCGAGCGCGTAGCAATCGGCGAGAGAAAGCGCCAAGGCAGATTTTATCCGGGCAGCTTCAATCCGGAGCCTTTTCTCGTCGCAAATCGTGAACACCTTGGTGAATCCCTCCACTTGCTGCAGCGCCATTTGGAATCCCGCCGTCCTGGCGACAAGATATAAAAGCTCCGTGACAGCGATGGGGCTGATGTAGAATCGCTCCATTGCAGGATCCTTGAGAACCACGTTCTTGACAGTCTCGCCCAGCTGCGTGTTTCCAAGGATCTCCATCAACACGCTCGTGTCAAGGACAGCGACATTAGTGCTGGAGCGCTTGTTCCCGTTCACGTTCACGTTCTAATTGCCTCTCCTCGTTCCGTGCCTTTTTTGCACCATTATAATCGATGATGCCTTGGTATTTCTCTACATGCTTGATGAATTCATCTTTTCCGATATGTTCAATTTGGTTTTCAAGGAGAAGCTCGATCGCATCGTTGTAAGTGAGCCGGTGCCCCAACTCCCTTTCCTTCTGGTTCATGAACGTGAAAAGGCGTTTCTGCACCTCATCCGAGATTTGGATTGTTGTTGCCATCTCATGATGATCATGATGATCATATTTTTTATAATAATCATGTTTTATCCGGTTCTACCTTCAACTTGGATTCAACCCATCGACGACCATTTCGTCTCACGCCGTGTTTCCTGGTTTTCTAAGCGGTGGCAGCGCACGGCCTGCAATATAGGCTTCAAATTCAGCCAGGCACGAGCGCGCGTCCTCGATGATGAGCCTAACATCATTCACCGAAGGTTGGGATTCGAACGAATAATCGGCAATCTCGCGCCGGGTCTTGATCGCGATGATCGTCTTGAACGTATCTTGTTTGATCAAGCCGGACATGATGAATTCTTTTTGGAATTGAGTTAGAATGTACACGTGCTTGTGAACGGCCAATCTCACGTTCTTGTCTCTCAGCAGCACGGCGACGCCGTGAAACACGGCATAATATGCGCGTGAGATGGCGTCATCAAGGAATCCCTTTTCGAACAGCAAGGCGGCGCTGTCGTGCTTCTCCCAAGCTTTCGCGAACAACGGCGATCGTGATCCGGGCACGATTACTCGCCCACCGCCCTCGTCTTTTGCGCGCCGTGCTTGCTTGCCTTGTTTTCTGCCAAAACAATGCCCTCTTCGAGGATCTTTGCCTCTATCGAGTTCGGAACCCGAGAACGCACCCGAAAAATGCCTTCTGCTTGAAAATGCGGCGACACGATCAAGCCAACGGCTTCGATCAAGGAATAGATGTCGAAAATGACATCCCTCTCCATCGGGTAATCCACCGGGTTCCGCGATAGCACGAGCAGATCGACATCGCTCCATTCCGAATCCTCGTGTCGCGCCACGGATCCAAACAAGATCACCCGAGCGACGAGGCGGGGATATTTCGACACCAGATAATTGGCGATGATCTTGCTCGCGGCCACCCGCATCTCGTGCATGTCGTCGCGGTACTTTTCAATCATGTCGCGCGTTCCTTGTCGTAACGCCTCGTTCCTGTTTCGAAACAATCCTTGGGACACGAGCGCATCGATCCTCGAGACGATGGACTCGTCGATGCGGAGGGGGATGATCTTGTCCATTGATATACCGGTGTATACGCGGCTTAATAATTCTATTCCTTAAGCCTCAATTTCGTTTCGACGGCCAACTTCGGCTCGATCTCCTCGGTGCCAGGGTCGATGTTATAACTGAGGGTGATGGATCCGAAGAGTGCTTGCTCGGCTGGAGGTTCAGCGATGGATACAACCGGCCCAGCAACAGGGCCTGCGCTTCCCGCCGATGAGCTCCTCGAGCGTCCTTTCGATACGGCGGCCCCTCGTCTCCGCTTTCTTGGCCGACTCGATCCAGCAGATCCACTCGTTGCGCGCGAGTGGCGTGATGTCCTCCCATGCCGCCCTCGCCGCCGGGGACGTGGCAAGGGCCCCTCGCAAATCCGCCGGCACGTCGTGCACGGGTGCAGTGGATTTTACTCTCTTGCTCATATGATATCCTACCGACTCCTCCCTTGAAACGCCTACCGCTTTATCGACAAACTCACTGCGATTCCCCGGGTTATATTTTGAAGATTTGTGCCTTGCGACAAGACGGGCAATAGTTAAGGTCACTTGAGGTTTTTACAATGATCCCATTCTAACGACAAGAATGGCGTGGTATCGTGCGGCTCGCGGTCGCGATGCTAGCTGCCTTTTGCGTGTGTGCGGGTCCATCACCCTGCCTTGGCCGGAGAGGATCTGTACCATCTATCTGAATCGAACGCCGTGGTTCCTCGAACTGGCCGGTTTCGGTTGAAACCGCTTTATGAGTGATCGCTACGGAAATGGTGGTAGAGCGTGTCCCACCGTGCACCTGTCGAGAAAACGTCGAGTCGAGCATGTCTTGACCGCCCTCGCTGCTTTGGGTCTTGCCGCAGCTATGGTGGGGATGGTGATGTACCCCCATGACGTGTCGAATGGAGCACGCGAGACGACGTCCTTTCACGACGGAGTTTCCATCGGCGCGTCGGAACGCCTCGGATGGAACCGCACGTGGGGCATCTCAAGCGACGACACGGGGCACGGGGTGTGGTGCGATGGAAACGACACGTACACCTGTGGGCACGCGTATTTCTCCGCCTCCTCCACCTATGACCTGTTCCTCGTGAAGTGGGACTCGGATGGAAACCAGGTGTGGAACCGCACGTGGGGTGGCGCGAGCACGAGCGACCTTTGCTTCGGGATATGGGGGGACGGGGTGAACATCTACACGTGTGGATGCACGAAGACCTATGGATCGGGGGATCTAGATATACTTTTAATCAAATGGGACTTGTCCGGGAACGTGCTCTGGTACCGAACGTGGGGTGGTACAGGCAACGACGGTTCGTATGGTTTATGGGGAGACGGGGCGGGGGGCATCTACGTCGGGGGTTACACCTACAGTTCCGGCGCAAGCTCGAACGATCTGGCGCTGGTGAAATGGGACACGTCGGGGAACCTGCAATGGAGCCGCACGTGGGGGGGAGCCTCGGTGGATAGCGGTTTCTCCGTCTGGTGTGACGTATCGGGCGTGTACGCGTGCGGGAGAACGGCGAGTTACGGCATGGGATCCACCGATCTGATGCTGGTGAAGTGGGACGCTACGGGGAACCAGCTCTGGAACCGCACGTGGGGTGGTACTGGGGTTGACCAGGGCTGGACGGTGCGTGGAGATGGAACGAGCATCTACACGTGTGGCAACGCCCACGACGCATCCACGAATTCATGGGACATGCTGCTAGTGAAGTGGGACGCGTCGGGGAACCAGCTCTGGAACCGCACGTGGGGTGGGACGGCCGAGGAAGAGGCACACGCCCTATGGGTGAATGGATCCACGGTCTACGTGTCGGGCTGCACGATGGGCTCCGGCGCGGGGATGAGGGATGTGGTAATCGTGAAGTGGGACGCGTCGGGTAATTTGCTCTGGTTCGACCTGTGGGGACATGCACATAACGATGTCTGTTGGGCCATGCATGGTTACAGGGAGAACGTGTTCTGCTGCGGTTACACCAGCACTTGGACTGCCAGTGGTACTGATCTCGTCCTCGTACAATGGATCGATGACGGAGGACTCCCGAGACAGACACCGCCCGCCATCACGCACCCGGCAGACCTCACCTACGTGATCGGGCAAACCGGTAACTCTCTCACCTGGACCATCACGGATGCGACCACGGGCACGCGCTTTTACACCATCTACCAGGATGGCTACCCTACGGAGTCGGGGCCATGGACATCTGGCACGCCGGTGGCGCGAAGCGTCGATGGCTTGCCCTGCGGCTCCTACAACTATACAATCGTCGCCACGGACGGCCTCGGCGGGTCGGTACAGGACTCGGCCGTGGTCACGGTCTTGACGAACACGCAGCCATCGATCACGCATCCCGCGGACATCACTTACGCGGCAGGCCAGACGGGGAACGTTATTTCCTGGACCGTCACCGACGCGACCACGGGCACGCGCTCCTACACGATCTACCGCAACGGAACGTCGATCGCCAGTGGCACGTGGAGCTCCGGCACGCCAGTTGCCCAAAACGTGGATGGCTTGGCGCCAGGCGGGTATAACTACACGATCGTCGTCATTGACGGGCTCGGCGGGGAAGCATGTGACGTGGTCTGCGTCGCCGTGTTCACCAACCTGGCACCGAACATAGCGTGCACCGTCGATAATGATCGCCTCGTGATCTCGTGGACGATCATCGATGCGTCCATTGGCCTGACATCCTATGTCGCCTACAAGGATGGAGAGGTCGTCGCCAATGGAACGTGGATATCCGGCATGCCGGTGAACGTGAGCACGGACGGGCTTGCCACGGGTGCACACAACTTCACGATCTTGGCCATGGACGGTTTAGGAGCACAGACGCAGCGCACGGCACTCGTCGTGGTCGTTGCCCCGCCCCCAGGTCATGGCGACCCGCCCGGGGAAGACCCCCCAGGCTACGTGATAATCATCGTGATCATCCTGGGTGCAGGTATGACCGTCACTACGACCACTGCGGTCGTTAAATACCGTGCACATTCGGGCAAGCGCAAGGCCGGGCGTACTGCCGGGGTTCCAGCGGTTTCTGATGCAAACGTGAACCAAGGCATCAAGGATGGTATCAAGCCACAAACAAATGCAGCGGAAGTGGTCGTTCCATCGCTGATGCCAACTGTGGCAACAGTGCCAACGCCGACAACCAAAACGCCGCTGCCGACCCCGAAAATGTGCTCCAGATGTGGGAACTTGCAGAACACGTGCTCCGATGAGGCGCGGCTTTGCGAGTTCTGCGGTGAGCCCCTTTAAGGCAGCCTTTCCCTTAGGGGGCCGTGGCCCGAGCTTTATCTGGAACGTTGCGATTCATTTTATTGTGAAGGCCAGCGAGAATAGGTTGCCGGAAGCCCAAACATTCGGTTCACGGGCGGATTGGCGGGAATGGCTGCTCCGGAACCACGAGCACGTGCGGAACGCCTGGTTGACCATCCACAAGAAGCACTGGACGGGCCCCGGCATCAAGCTCGATGAGGCCGTGGAGGAGGCCATCTGTTTCGGCTGGATCGACGGCGGGATGCGGCGCGTCGATAACGACCGTTTCGTGCTCTATTTCTCCCGTCGAAGAAAGGACAGCCCCTGGTCGGCCATCAACAAGGAACGCGCCGAGCGGCTGATCGAGGCAGGCTTCATGACGGCGAGCGGCCTCCGGGCAGTCGAGACGGCGAGGCAAGACGGAAGGTGGGACTCGGCATACACGTCCAGGAAACCGCCGGGCGTCCCGGACGACCTGGCCCGAGCATTGCGCGAGGAACGAGGCGGTTGGGAAGCGTTCACCAGCCTCTCTCCCTCCCGGCAGGTCAGGTACATCGCCTGGATCGGACAGGCGGAGAAAACCGAGACGCGCGCCCGTCGCGTGCGAGACACGGTGTTCGAACTCAAAAAAGGAGAAGAATCACGAGATGGAAGGGAAAAAAGTCCAGAAAAATAACGCGAACCAGCGGCAGCACCCGACCCTGGGATGCTGCGGGATCGATTGCGGCTTGTGTCCCCAGCACCACGGCCGAGGGCAGTCGAGGTGCCCCGGTTGCGGCGGCCCCGATTTCCCCTTAAAGCACCCGTCGTGCGGCATCCTCACGTGCTGCGTGAAAAAGAAAGGCCTCGAGACGTGCGGGGACTGCCAAGAGTTCCCCTGCCAGAGGCTCTCCGGCTGGGACGCGGGGGACTCCTTCGTGAGCCACAAGAACTCGCTGGCGAACCTGGCGCTCGTCAAGGGCGACGGCATCGACGGGTACCTCGCACAGCAGCAGCAGAGGCTGCGCGTTCTCGAGCACTTCCTCGGGCACTACGACGACGGCCGCTCCAAGTCGTTCTACTGCCTGGCCTCGACGCTCCTCTCGATCCCCGCGCTGGGGGTCGCTCGGAAGGAGGCCGACGAGAAGACGACGGGCGTTGGAACCGACCCGGCCGACCAGAAAGCGAAAGCACGCGTCTTGCACGACATCTTGAACTCGCACGCGGGCCGGGAACGCGTCGACCTTAGACTACGACGGAAAGCGGGGTGATCCCGGAGATACGGGGACGCCAGCTCGTTCCTACTCCCCAATGTTCCCGGGCCCGGTCTCCTTCTGCTCCGCTTTCTTCCAGATGGAGAGGTTCACGACGGCATAGTAGAGCACGACGAGCGCCGCGGCCATCAAGGCGGGGCCGAGGTATTTCGCCACGATCCCGAGTAGCTGGTTCGCTATGGTCGAATTCGCGAGTTCTGAAAGGGACAAGAGCACGATCGCGACGAGCATGACCACCGCGTTCGTCCTTATGCTCCCAGCGGCCTTCAATAATGCCCGCAGGTAGATCGCGATGATGAATGCCACGAGGACGGGCGTCGCGATGTAGTGGATCCAGAGGAGCAACCGATAGGGCGCGATCGTCACGCGCGTGAACAAGTCGATCAGCATCACGC
>JAFGBX010000327.1 GCA_016932935.1 Promethearchaeota archaeon
CGACGAAGTTCTCCCAACGTGTCGGGTTCCACGTGTAGATCTTCTCCGGCGTCCAGTGGCGCTTGCGGGTCACGTAGATGGGCTGCCACGAGGTGTTCACGACCTGGTACCCGTCGGCGACGAGGCGATCGGCCGTGTTGTACAGGCTCTCGAAGACGAACACGGGGATGTCCTTCGGGATGGGGACTTTCCCTTCCGGACCAAAGCCCTCCCAGGCGCACATCCGCTTCCCGCACGCGGCCACCACGCCGTGCATGCGGTCGATGAACTCCCGGTACAGCTCCTCCACGTTTCCGAGCCCGCGCGCCTCGAGTGCTCGCACCACGTCGGGATCGCCCTCGAGGGATCGATAGTCGACCTCGTCGGCGCCGAGGTGGAAGTACGGGCTATCGGGGAAGAGATCGCAAGTCTCCTTGATGATGGTCGACAACGCGTCGATCGCCGCCTCCTTGCCGATGTTGACCACGCCGTCGTGCACGGGCCTTCCCAGCTTGAGGGGCTCGAGGCCGAACAGCCTCGGGTAGGCGCGAACCAGGGCGCGGGAATGGCCCGGCAGGTCGATCTCGGGGACGACCGTGACGCCGTGGTGCCTGGCAAAGTCGTTGAGCGCTGCGATCTCGCCGCGCTTGTAATTTCGCCGCCATGTCGGCAGCCTCGGAAAGGATGGTGAGGGCAAGGTGAAGGACTGGTTGTCCGTGAAGTGGAGGTGGATGTACTTGACCTTGTACCACCAGCAGAGCAAGATGCATCGCTTGACGTCATCGACCGGGTGCCAACGCCGCGCCAGGTCGACGAGGAGGCCGATGTAAGGGTAAGCGGGCGCGTCGGTGATCTTGCACCGCGGGGCGCGCCACGGGGTGCCGGAGGGCTCCGGGCGGTCAACCAGTTGGAGCAACGAGGCGATGGCCCATTGCAGCGCCCTCGTGGACCCTCCAGCGAGGGCGATCGCGTCCCCGATGACCACGCGGTACGTATCGACCGGGAGGGACTGGTCGATGGAGAGGGCGATCCCCACGCCCGCCTCGCCGGCATCCGCGTTGGCCAAGACGTTGACCTCTTTGCCCGTGATGGCGGGTAGCATCTCCTTCACGAGGTGCCCGGCGCCCTCCAGCCCGGGAGGGAACGCGACGCTCACGGGTGGGCGGGCCGATCCGCCCAGGTCCAGCGTTCCCTCGCCCACCTCGACGTCCCGCGGGAGTGGTATGACCGGTACGGTCTTGTGTCGTGCGACATCCACGATTGCATCACCACAGCGTGCCATTGGCGACGAGGATCACCTTGCCGCCCACATTCACGTCGATCGTGCCACCCGCATCGCGGGCCTTCAAGTATAGCCGCGACGGGCGCCCGATCTCCATGCCTTGCTCGGCCCGGATGTTGATCGAGGCATCGTTGAAGTACCGGTGCTTCACCAAATAGGCAGCAAGGCAGCCATTGCCGCTGCCCGTGGCAGGATCCTCGGCGATGCCGTACGCGTCAGCGAACATCCGCACGTTCACCTGGCAAGCCTTATCATAGACTTCGGGGCAGAACAACAGCAGTCCCTTCGCATCCGTCGTCGCGGTGAAGGCATCATAGGCCTCCTTCACCACGCGCGATCGCCGCATGGCCGCGAGGTTTTTGATTGGGACGATGGTGAACGGTAGCCCGGTCGACACCTCCTGAACCGGGAAGCGATCGTCGATGGCCGACACGTCGAGGCCGACCACGGGGGCAAAGCTCGTCCGGCCGTGCTCGCGGCCGAACACGGGCGATTTTTGAACCATCCACGCGATCTCGTCGTCCCCCTCTTCACCCGGCGCGAACGTGACGGGGATCGGGCCGCCCCTCTCCCGCAGCACGATCGTCTTCCCCCCGTTCTTGCCGAGAGCGTGCCGGATGACGAATGCAGTGCCGAGGGTCGGGTGGCCCGCGAAGGGCACCTCCTCGCTCGGCGTGAAGACGCGCGTCGTGAAACTACCATCTGGACACGGTGATGGCTTGACGAACGTCGTCTCCGAGAAGTGCATCTCGCAAGCGATGCGCTGCATCTCGTCGTCCGAGATGGAACCGTCGTCCAGCACGACGGCCAGCTGGTTCCCCGCGTGTTTCCGCTCCGCGAACACGTCGACGATCCAGAATTCAGCCCCCGGCTTGATGGTCACCACCCCCGTGCGTTCAAGGGACATCCACGAACACGGCACCGTCCTTCACGACGACGCGGTACGCCTTGGTGTCGTGCATCGCCCGGGCGAGGTGCGGCGAAACGTATTCCGACTCGACGAACTTGCCCGATCGCAAGTCGAACGTGGCCCCGTGCACGGGGCACGCGACGGTGCCGTTCTCGACCATGCCGTCGAGTAAATCCCCGCCTGCATGCGAGCAGTACCGCTCCAGCGCGAAAAACTCGTCGCCGACCTTGAAGACCGCGATGTGCTTTCCCCGCACGGAAACGCCGAGACGCCCTTTCCCGGGAAACGCCGGGCGGTCGCAAACCTTGTCGAGCATCGAAGGACACGAGGGTGGATGTGATGGATGACTAGGCGCGTCCAAGCATTTTAATCATCCGGCGGGGTGAGGTAGCTTGCGCAGTGATGACTGACCCTATTCGGACGCAGCCGATTGTTGCCTGGCTGGCAGGATGAAGAAGATCTTGAGTCCTGAGCGCATCTCACGGCTTCTTTGCCATTTTCTGTCGAATATCGGTCGAAGAATACCGGTCGCCGTCTGCTCTTTGCACCATGGGGATGGTGACCATGACCAGCGGCTTGAGGCCACGCTTGCGCCGCTCTTCGTTGATCTTCTGTGCGACGGGTGCCGTCTCCTCGGACGAGACGTGGACGTCGAGGTCGGGGCTCGTGATGGCGGGCCCCATTGGGTCGTCGAGCTGGATGACGGCCAGGTCCTTCTCGCGGCCGATTCTCCTGGCAAATTCGATCAAACCTTGCTTGCGCTCCTCGAATGCCTGCAGGTTTTCCTTGAACTTCTTGTCCTTGAGCAAAGCATCGCTTGCCAGCCCGACCACGACCTTCGACCCGAAGTCGAACGCGACCTGGAGCAGCCGCTCGTGCCCGGCGTGGAGGTGGTCGAACGAGCCGCCGAGGCCGACCGTGTACTTGGCCATGGCTCACTAATGGGCGAGAAGAGAAAAAAAGGTGATCGTACTACGCTACTTACACGATCGACAGCATCGGGATGACCAGTGCCATCAGCGTGCCCGTGACCAGCGCGCCCGGGTAAATCGACTTGAAGAACTGCGTGAGCCAGAAATTGAAGGGAAGCGAGAGCACGAGCAATACCACGAGCGGCAAGATGTAGTTGATGCTTCCGATCGCGAGGAACACGCCGATAATCGCCGCCTTCATCAAGAAAGCCGCGAGGAGGGCGAGGAAAACCTTCCGGTTCTGCTGGTATGCAGACTTGCGCTGCACGACGGCACCAAACCACACCTGGTCGCCGAGCGAGAAGGCGAGAGTGAAGGGCAAGAGCAGCAAGAACGTGAACCATTGGTCCGAGTTTTCTGGGACGATCTTGTAAAGGGTGAATTGCAGGGCGAGCACGAGGCCTCCAGCGATCGTTCCAAGAATGAGACCCCCTCCTGCGAGATGGCGGGCGAGGGCATCTCCTGGCTCCCTGAGGGGTAGGAATGGAACCGGCTCGCGCTGGGAATCTGGATTTTGCACGATGACAGCCTTTCGCATGCCGTGCTCGATGCGTTGGAACAAGGAGCGAGCCAACAGCCCGATTAAAATCAACTGTGGTGTCGTGAAGAGGAGGATGGCCAACACCTCGTTTGCCTGGCGCCCGGTGATGAACGGGAACGTGATGGAGAGGTTAGCTGACACGCTATAGATGTTCCACGTACTCGCCAAGTTCACGTAGTGTAACACGAACACCGGCACCCAGCACGCGACGTAGAGCGACAGGAACACGATGCCCTTCACCACGACCTCACTAGGCGTCGGCCGCGACATGGCATCGGTGCTCGGCCCTGCCTGCGGGACGACTAACCCGCCTCCCGCGTCAAGCTTCGAGTGGATCCGCTTTCCGAGCATGAAGGCTAGCCAGGCCGCGACGAGGGCGACGCCCGCGATGGCGGCGAACTGGGTGGTGTACCTCAAGGTCGCGGTAGAAGGGGCAGGATTGTCGTTCCCGTTTAGGCTGCGGTCGAGCCACATGGCCGTCTCATCGATGACCCCCGCGTTGACGACCGTGTCGCCGTGGCCGCAGTTGAAGGTCTTGAACACACGTGCGGTGTTCGTAGAGATGCTCCCGTAGACGATGCCCTCATCGACGGCGGGGAGGCCGGTCATGACTTGCATGATCTGGTGCACGTGCGGGTACATCATTTCATCGTCGACGCCCGTGATGAACATGACGTTCGCGGGGTAGGACGCGTTGAACGCGTAGGAATCCCACGTGTAGCCGAGCGACACCACGTGCTTCACGGGGATCACCGTCGGGCTCCATAGGGCCGCCTGACCGCCGCGCGAGAACCCGACCGCCGCGATGAGCGCTGGCGCCACGTCGGAACGGCCCGCCAGGTAGTTGTAGGACGCGTTGTAATCGTGGAGGTGGTTCTGCGTGCTCCACCAGTTCGGGCTCTCGCCGTAACCAGAGAGGTCAATGTTCAAGACCACGATGCCCTTCTCTGCGATGGCGGTCGCGATCTGCGTCATCTGCGACCTGTCTACCCCGTCCCCATGGGATAGGATGACCGCCGGAAGCGGCGCGGCCCTGGCCCTCGGAACGTAAAGGTCGCCCTTCACGACCCAGCCGTCACCGCTGTCGACGATGGAGACCTTCTCAACCCCCGCTGGGCCGAAGCTCAGCCCAAGGTGCAGCCCCAGGCACGTGCAGGTGGCGACGATAACGAGGATCGGGACGAGTCGCCTTATCTTGTCCGATGTCTTCATCCCTTTCGCCATTCCTTTGATATATCGGAGATCCTCAATTCGACATAACGGTCGGCCTTGGTGGTTATGAAGGTTCGTTTTCTGCCCCGGGTCATCAGGGCCGGTCGAACGTGTGGAAGTCGCCCTCCATCTCGGCCGGGAGCTGGCGCACCGCGTCCCGGGAGAGGTCGTAGAAGTACAGCCTCGACGGCGACGGCTTGCGGGCGTCCCCGTCTGCCCAGAAGGCCATGAACGCGGGATCCGCGTGCACCGGCTTCCGTGCATATGTGTGGTTATATTCACTGCCGCTCGTGAGCGTCCGCTTGCGGTTCCAGGTCTTGCCCCCGTCACGCGATTCCCAGGCGACCATCTCGCCGCCCGGGTTGTATGGTTGCGGCCCGGGGTCGGTCGGGCCGACGAGCAGCCACGTGCCGTCGCCCAGCACGTGCAGGGCGCCGACGTCGTAGTTGCTAGTCGACGTGATGGTGCCGGAGAAGGTCCAGTCCCGCCCCGTCCAGCGGGCGACCGTCCACGTGCGGGGGTCGTTGGCCGGGCCGGGCCCGAAGCCCTTTGACGTCACGTAGAGGACGACGGGGTGCCCGCGCGTGTCGAAATCCATGTCGACGAGGTAGACGAGCAGCCTCTCGCTGGCGTAGTCGCGGACGAGCGCGGCGTTCTGCACCCGTCCCAGGGGCAGGTCGACCCGTTCCCCGCCCGCGGTAAGCCAGGTCTCCCCGAAGTCGGCGGTCTCCAGGTAGTAGAGGTTCGTGCGGGCGTTGAGGCCGCCCTCCTCGGGGTGGTAGTTGAAGGCCGTGCCCACCCTCCTGCCGTCGCTCCAACCGACCTGGTAATGCCCCCTCTCGACCGATGCCATGCGCCGCGGCCGCTGCCACTTGAAGCCGCAACTCTTGCCGGCGACGCTCGTGCTCCAGTGCAAGAACCGCCTTCCCTTCACGTATCGGGTGAAGAGGAGCACGAACCCGTGCCCGTCGATCCACCAGCACTCCGGGTAGGAGAAGTTCGTGGTGAGCACGCGCTCGAACCCGTCGATCGAGTACGGCTCGGTGCTGCGGTGGACGTACGACGGGCGGGCCGTCCCGTGGGAGCTCGAGAACACGAGGACGTGTCCACCGGGATCGAGGGCGAGGACCGGGTTGTCGTGGGCGTCGCTCGTCTGCTTGTCCAGCAAGATGGTCGGGCGCGGCACGCCGTTTTTCTCGTGGTCGTAGTAGGAGACCGCGTGGAGGAGCCGGTTGCTGCCCTTCGCAGACGCCCCGTAGCAGAAGAAGGTCTTCCGAACCTCGCGGGCGTGCCAGGCGAACGGGGCGTGGTTGGAGGGGTACGTGCCGAGGCCGCCGCTGTACTTGAAGGCGTACTCGTCGCCGGTGGGCTGGTTGGAGTACCAGATGCCTCGATAGCCATCGTCCTTCGTGACGTGAATGGGAACCACCATCTTGATGTTTTTCTTTGGCACGCGCGGGACATTTTCGGGCGAAGGAGCATCGTTTTTCTTTATAGAACCTGTCTGTGATGCTCGCTAATGCTGTCCTGAGCCCTCACGCGTTTTTCGATAGATATACATAATCGCACTTCGAGGTGAATCCATCAATTACCATTGATCACCATTCCTCCTCGCACTTGAGGAGAAAAAACCCTCCATAGCAACACGCAAGGCACACCAAGAATGGATGAGTGACGATGGAAGAAAACGATGCATCTCGAGAGAAAGCGCCCCAGAACATCTTCCAGGCTTTCGTGGGGCTGATGGCGGTCTCGGCGGGGGCCCTATTATTCCTCATCGACGGGATCGTTCTCTGGTTCTTCCAGGCCGACCTCGTCGGCTACGAACACGCGGTCTTCAGCGGCATCGCCGTGGGCCTCGGCGGCATGGCAGTTGCTTACCTGTTCGACCGGAGTGAGCGGTTTACCCGAAGATGCCAGGCGGGGCCGGTCAACCTGAAATGGCTGGTCATCACCCCGGTCGTCGTCGGTATCGCCGCGGGCGTGTTCTTCATCTATCTCCACATGTCCGGGCTCGGACTGGACTTCATTCGCTTGGAAACCCTCGACCTGGAAAACTTCGACCTGGAAGACCTCATCGTGGAGGATCTCGACCTGACCATAGCACCGCAACGCGCGTTCGTCATCTTCACCGTGGTCATGGCCATCGTGGCGCCCACATGTTTTTTCACCTACTTCGGCGTGAAGACGCTCGTCGTCGGCAAGGGCGGCGCCGTGGTGGTCAGCCGCCGGTCCCGCGGCGGCATGATGGGTAAAAGCACCGCGCTCGCCGCTCTCGGGATCCTGGTCATCATCGGTGGCGGTTACGCGATAGACCTGTTCCATTCGAATTTGGTCGTGAGCCAGATTCGTGGCGGCAACGGGCACGACGAGGGCCCGTGGGTCACGTGGAACGCCGACCCGCGGACGTCGGCGTGCATCACGTGGCTGACGGCGAGCCCGAACTCGACGGTCGTCCGGTACGGGACGAACCCGGCCCTGCTGGATCAAGTCTATTCGGATGCAGACCAGGTGTACCTCCACAAGGCGTTCCTGCAAGGGTTGAGCCCGGACACCACGTACTTCTACTCGATCCCCGAGGCGTTCGAGACGCTACACACGTCGACGCAGTTCAACTTCACGACCGCGCCCGCGACGCCGAGGGCGTTCAAGTTCGCAGCGTTCGGCGACATGCAGCCCAACAGCCCCACGTCAGACAAGATGCGGACGAACGCCCTCGTCATCGACGGCCTGCTCCAGCGGGACATCGACTTCACGCTCCAGATCGGCGACATCGCGGATAGCGGGGCAGACCTGGAGGACTGGCACCTCGTGCTCACGAATCTCGCGAGGCTGGGGGCGCACGTCCCGCTCCAGACCGTGATCGGCAACCACGACTGGGACGGCATGGCCGGGAGCCTCAACTACCACGACCTCTTCACGTACGATTACAAGGGCGGCCACCTCTCGCAGTACCACTCGTTCGACTACCTCAACGCGCACTTCGTGGCCATCGACAACTTCGAGCGCATGTATTCCATGTCCAACAAGCAGCTGGAGTGGATCGAGCAAGACATCACGGCCGCCAAGGCGCGCGGGCAGGACTGGGTGTTCTGCTACTTCCACCTCAGCCTCATGACGACCGCGACGAGCGGGATGTACCAGGACCTGCAGCGCGTCCTGGTACCGCTGTTCGACCGGCTGCCCGTCGACGCGGTGTTCTACGGCCACGACCACGACTACGAGCACTACAACTACACGTACGGGTGGAACGGGCTGGTGTACGAGCAAGGCCACACGTGGAGCCACCACGCCGTCCAGTACTTCTGCACGGGCGGCGGGGGGGCGGACCTGGAGGTCGGCTACGGGGTGCTCACCCAGGGCCTGCGGACGGACACGGTCCGCTGGTGGAACGAGACAGCGGGCGCGTACCAGGACGCGTCGTACCAGCGTCGGCCGTGGAACGCGTCGCTATACGCGGAGCACCCG
>JAFGBX010000328.1 GCA_016932935.1 Promethearchaeota archaeon
CAGTCCGTCGCGCGGCAGTTCAAGGACAGGGGGCTGGCGTGCGGCACCGCGTGCGTCGTGATGGGCGAGGGCACCGCGTTCGAACCGGATTTCCACGCCATCGCGTGCTCGAGCGGCGCGCGCGCCGTGTTCCCGTGGCAGAAGGAATACGCGGAGGTCGCGTGACGGGCTACCATCACGCTGGTACCTTCACGACGAACTTCTTCACCATCCCACGCTGCAGCGCGTACGAGGGGTGCGCCACGGCGGGGTCGATGCACGGCAGGTGCCAGTCCCCGGGCCAGAGGACGGCGAACATCCCGGCCTCGAGTAGCAGCCCGGTCGAGTTGGCGGCGGGATCCACCATCTCGAAGAACTCGACGTCCTTCTCTTCCGAATACAACGACGTGACGGGGCCGCGCCGCGCCTTCGTCCAATAGACCACCTCGGCGCCCGACACGACGTACTGGACGTCGACGAACTTGTGGTGGTTCTCGAAGCGCGCGTCCCCGAGCCCCTTCGGCTCGTAGCTCTGCACGATAACGCGCGCGCCGCCCTCCAGGGGGATCGTCGCGTCCGCGGGGGGATTCTCCTTATTCGCCTCGATCCAGCCGAGCGCCGCCTTGATGGAGGCGTGGAGCCCCGCCCCGGCGGACCGCCATGATGCAATGGTGTCACAGAACATCTCTCGATCGCCATCCTCGTCTGCATTTATGGTTTGGGCAGGCCAGACTACGCCACCCCCGGCCCGAAGAACCGCCCCGGCCGCGCGACGCCGATGTAGAAGCAGAAGAAGCCCAGCAGGAGGCAGATGCACATGGGGAGCGACGACGGGTTGTCCAGGCCGATGGAGTCGTCCAGCGCGATCATGGCGTACGACACGAACAAGAGCAGCCCGGAAAAGGAGATGTACATCAGGGCCTTCTTCTCGCCGGGCACGTCGACCCGTTCGGCGAGGCGCCACGCCACGACGAAGATGTACAAGAACGGCGTCGAGGCGATTGACTCCTGCATGACGATAAAGGTCGCCTGGTTGAACTCCGTTCCCGTCTCCCACCAGATGCTGAGCTCGATCCAGTAATGGGCGACGATGAAGGCTGCGTTGACGGCGAGGAAGACGACTTGGAAGGCCATCACTTGTTGATTGTTCGCCTCGCGGCGGGGCACGAAGATCTCGATGGCGAATTTCAAGTACAGCATGACGGCCACCAGGCCGATCATCCTTGCGACGAGGTCGTCTATCATCTTGGCCAGGTAAGAAATGTCGAGCATGGACGGCAGCAACGCGATCATTGCGACGTCGAAAACGAGCATAGCCAGTCCCAGGAATAGCACGCTCCGCTTCTTGTTCGACTTATACTTGTTGATTAGCTTGAGGCTGAGCACCAGCGCGATGATGCCGGCAGCGCCCATCAGCACGGCCGAGAAAATCGTGTATTCCAGCCCAGCCCAGAAGCTGTCGTCCCCGACGCTCCAGAAGTCATCCCAGCCGTATTGTGCCATCTCATGGCCGGTATCGCGGCTGGGGCTTTTAAAGCCTCCAGGCCGTTCATCGCGCCCCTCGGCGGCGCGGCCCGGGTGGCGGGTCGCCGCGCGGCACGTAGAACCTCCGGTTGAGCCACGTGAGCAGCCACTCGAAGTGGTGGTAGGCCGCCGTCTGGAGAAAACTGGGGACGAAGTACTGGACGAACAGCGTTTTCTTCGACCTGTCGACGCGGCCCGGCGGGATCGCGTTCGCCCGGATCCTGGCGAGCGCCGCCGGATCGGGGGGAACCGATCCGGGGATCAGCGTCCACGATACGGGACGCCCCCGGGAGTTGATCTGGAAGTGCTTGATGCGGTCGACGGGGTACCCGAGGATCTCCGCGCAGTACATGTCGCACGATAGCATGTCGCGAGCGAAGATGATGCGGTTGAAGTCGAATGGTATCGCGAAGTGCGGGCCGAGGCCGGCACCGAGCTGGCGCGTCCCGATGACGGACAAGGCGGGTTTCATGACGCGCGCCGCCGCCGCAACGACGTGGTCGATCAGCTCGTAGGCACGGTGGTACCTGCTTTTCTTGTGCTCGGAGATCGCCCCGTACAAGTTCTTCTGGGCGCACGTGATCCCGCACTCCCAGTGGTGCTTGGGCGGGGCGCAGCTGATGATCTTCACGTTCGGCCGGAGGAGCAAGAGCGGCAGGTCGACGCGCTTGTGGATGCCGAGGAACGAGAAGCTCACGCGCCGGACGGTTGAGAGGTTGACGAAGGGCACCTTCTTCGCCGTCATGAAGCCCGTGTATCCCCGCACCTGGAGCAACTGGGGGGTGATCGTGTGGCCGCGCATGTTGGCCTCGCACACGAACGGCTTGCACCCGGCCGCGCGGAGCCAGTCCACGAGCCCCTCCACGATCTCTGGATCCGTGTAGGTGGGAAGCACCCCGTGGATCCCGCCGCCCAGGTTCACCTTGATGGCGACGAGATCGCCGGGCGCGAGCACGTCCCCCGCCCCGATCCGGCCCATGCCCTCGGACACCGCCTTGGCCATGTCCGCGCCGACTTGCTGCACGAGCACCCGGTCGTCGCCGGTGTAGACCCGGTGCGGCTTCTCCTGGCCGCGGAGCCGTTCACGGTCCATGTAGACTCGGAACCGGTCGTTCTCGATGATTTTTTCCCCAGCCATCTTCGGCAGCCTCGCACGGATCAGGACAGTATGACGATGTCGCCCTCGCCACCAGGGAGCCGACACGTGACCCCGCCCTGGCGCTTCGCCACGGGAGCCCCCTGGAACGCGCTCTGGACGCTCGAGATCCTCGACATGTCCAGCTTCGCCGGGTCTATCTCGACGTGGAGGTTCTCGACCGGATCCTTCCCCAGGTTGACGAGGCCAACCAAGTACTCGTCCTTGTCGCGGAGCAGCGTGCACAGCACACCGCGCGCCTTCGTCGACGCGGGAGACGTGTAGCCGAGGTGGCCCATGAAGGCGTGGATCGAGTCGGGCGTGAGGTCGAAGCCGGCCACGGCGATCTTGCCCTTGCCGGCCGGGACGACGTAACCGGCGTTGAGGTGCTGGTGGTGGATAGTGACCGCACCCTCCAGCGACGAGACGTCGTAGTCCGCGAGGCAGTGCGTGTCCGTCGAGATCAGCCTCGGCATCGCCTCACGGTCGGTCTCGCCGACCTGGAGCAAGACACTGCCCGAGTACCGGTGGATCGCCCTCGGGGGGACGAGGGACCCGTTGAACGTGTCGATCGCCTCGCCGTCGACGGTCTTGACCGGGTGGTTGTAGTAGAAGATGAGCGTGCCCCCTGCAATCGCGTGGGCCAGCAACCCCTCGGCCAGCCGCTTGTCGTAGAAGTCATGCCCAGCATAGATGATGACCGGCTTGTCCGAGTTGAACCTCGCGCCAGGATAGAGCAGTTCGAACTGCATATTACCGTAGAGGAGCGCCTTGTACATGTGGTTGAGGGTAGTGTCCTTGTCGAACAGCTCGCCGCCCGAGTGCGGCTCGGTCGGGTCGGGCTTGATCGTGTAGGCGTGCGGCCGCCACCAGAGCAAGTTGACGTCCGACACGAGGCCGCTCGCGAACCGGGGGTAGTCGATCGCGTTGTATGTCCGGCAGATGCGCTTGAAGAGCGAGTACGTAGACGGCGTGCCGGGGCGGCCCACCGCGTCGATGGGGCAGTTCGCCCAGCGGTGCCTGTCGACGACCATGAAGTAGTTCACGCCGTGGAAGCCGTAGGCCATCCAGAGCATCGCCTGGTTCGCATAGAGCGACTCGGTCATGGCCTGGCCGAAGGTGCCGCAGCGGAACTCGGCGGCCGCCGTGATGGGTTGCGTCGCCTTGAGCAGCTTGGCGTTGAACGGGAGCATAGTCTGCATGGCCCCGAGGAAGTACAGGTCGGTCATGCAGATCGTGTCGCCGAGCATGGCCGGGTTGTGGGGGAACGGGCCGCCGGTCGAGTTCACGTAGAAGGGCACGTCGATCCCGCACTCGCGGCAGACCCCCTCGACGTGCTCGAAGTACACCTTGCAGTACCACTCGATGTACTCGTTCGAGTCGACGAGGGCGACGAAGTCCTTCTTGTTCGCGCATGCCATCGCGGGCTCCACCTCCTCCCAGCCCTCCCACCGGGTGCCGTATAGCCGGTTCACGGCGTCGAGGTCGCCGTACTTCCCCCGGAGGAAGTTGGCGAACGACCCGACGACGTCCACCCCGGCACCGATGACTTGTCCTTTCTTCTTGATCATGGAGACCTCGTTGTCGAGCTGGCAGAGCACGATCTTCCCGCCATTCGTCGCCAGGTGGGGCCTGATCACCTTGCAGACTGCCCTCATGTAGTGGTCGGCGAGGTCGAGGAACCGCGGGTGCAGCCGGTGGTAGTGGTTGTCGCTGGCCTCCTCCGGCGGGCCGCCGAACTCGGTCTCGGCGTAGATGTACGGGCCGGGGCGGATCGTGAGCCAGAGCGTGTCGTCCTTGTCGATGATGTCGAGGTAACCGGCGAGATCCCGCTGCTGGTCGGTCTCGCCGGTGAAGTCGTACTTGATCTCGCCGAGGGGCGTGCCGTTGGGGGTGATCCGATGGAAGTCCCACTCCACGTACGAGGCGATGTGCTTGAAGCCGATGTCCTTTATGGAGCGGATGATGCGCGGCCAATACGCACGCACGTTTCGCCACGCGTGGAACTCGCCTTGGAGGTGTGGGATTCTCTGGTCGCCTACCCAGATGTACCCGTCGTGAACCGTGACCTTTGGCATGATGTTGGATCGCTCGGGCAGTTTAAAAAACGGGTCGAGCGTGGCCGAGAGCGGCTGCGAGAGGACGCGCGGGCAACAAAGCTTCAAATCGTCTCGCGGGGAGGAATGGAGGGGACAAGGTATGGAGAAGAAAAAGATTCGGATCCACGCCGTCTTCATCGGTAAGCCCCAGTGGGAGGCAGGTTGGCCGTACCTCGGTTACGACCCGGGCAACATCCAGGGCGTGATAATTGACCGCCTCGTCGGTCGCTTCCCCGGCGTCGAGTTCTCAAGGAGCGATATGATCACCACACTCGACAAGGGCCTGAACGAGAGCATCAAGGGCCGCATCGACGAGATGGACGCCCTCCTGGTCTTCACGATCGGCCATTATGGCGATCCCGGGCTCATCAGCTCGGGCGCCGACATCGTGAGGCACAAGCGGGTGCCGACCATCCTCGCCAACGTCGTCTACCACGGTGACCACACGTTCACCAAGCTCTACACGAGCATCAAGGACGAGGGCTTGCAGGTCTACCCCCTCTCGTCCAAGGACATCTCGGACTTCGACGGCGCCATCGGCCTGCTGTGCAAGATCCTGGCGCTGAAGGGCGAGAAGGTCATCGTCTACGCGTCGGACACCCGGGACATGGACTGGACGCGGATCTCGGAGCTGCTCGAGCCCGAGATGTCAAGGATCGCGAAGACGGCGCCGGGTTTCTTCGACCAGGTCTCCAAGATGAAGGACGCGAAGTTCGAGTTCTACACCGACCTCGACGGCTTCGACCAGGCCCACCAGTGGCGCAAGGACGAGAAGGGCTACGCCGGGATCGTGGAGGCGATGCTCGGCGTTCGGATCCAGCGGAACGACCCCGCCGACATCCTCCGGGCCTACGACGCCACGAGCGCCGACGATGCCAAGTCCGTGGCGGCTTTATGGCAAGAACGGGCGCTCTCGACGGAGCCGGCCCCGCAGACCGTCGTGAACTCGGCCCGGCTGCACCTCGCCATGAGGCGGCTACTGGACGAGGCTGGGGCCCGGTTCATGGCGCCGGACTGCGGCACGCTGCTATTGATCGGCCGCATGCCGGCATACCCGTGCTTGGGCTTTTTCGAGATGGCAAGCGATGGTTATTACGGGATCTGCGAGTCCGACCTGGACGCCACGGTCTCCTACATGATCGGCTGGGCGTTGACGGGCGGGCGTCCCGGCTTCGTGTCGAACCACGCGTTCGACCTCACGAACAACCAGGTCACCTACCTGCACTGCGTGGCGCCTTGCTGCCCGGAGGGCCAAGGTGGCCCCCGCGCTGGCTTCGACATCGTGCACCACGGGGAGACGGGGATCCTCGGCGCGTCGCCGCGGGTCAAGTACCCCGTGGGGGAGCCGCTCACCACGGTCAAGGTGAGCGTGTTCGAGCGGAAACTGGCCCTGTACCTCGGGAAGGTCGTCGGCAACTCGGACGAGAAGGGAGGGTGCGTCACGAAGGTCGTGGTGCAAGTCAAGGACGCGAGGGCATTGCTGGACGGGTACGACTGGCCCGCGTTTGGTTGGCACCGGGTGAGCTTCGTCGGCGACTGGTGCGACGAATTCAGGATGGCCGCGCGGCTGCTCGGCTTGCAGCTGGTTGACTACTCGGACTTGTGATGACGGTTTCCAGGGGATGTCTCGGTGAAGAACGAAGGCGGGCACGACGTGCACTCTGGAATGGGGCACTTCCTCTACTCGCTCGGCGCCGTGCCCAGTGCCTTGCCCTACAACATGATCCAATCGTACCTCGTGTTCTTCTACACGACCAGCGCGGGGCTCAGCCTGGACCTGGCGGGGTTGATGTTGATCTTTTACGGCATCTGGAACGCCGTGAACGATCCCTTGATCGGCTACTACATGGACAAGCGGAAGTCCGCGCGCGGCCGGCGGATACCGTACATCATCTGGGGCACGATCCCGCTCACGATAGCGTTCGTGTTCCTGTGGTGGGTTCCTTGGACGAACGAGGCCGCGGTCCTGTTGCACGGGCTGGTCATGCTCTTCGTGTTCGACTTCGGGTTCACCCTCGTGATGACCGCGTGGTCGGCTCTCTACACGGAGATGTACGAGGACGAGGGCGAGCGGGCATCGGTCGTCGCCGTGAAGGATCTCCTCGCGTTCGCCGCCTCGATGGTCGGCATCGTCCTCCCCCCGCTCGTCGCCGGCGCCCTGGGGTGG
>JAFGBX010000329.1 GCA_016932935.1 Promethearchaeota archaeon
ACCACTTGACGAGCGGGCCCACCGAATACCCGAACAACAACGAGTCGTGCGTGGCCTACTGGAACGACCTGCTCAACATCACGCTGCGGTACTATTACAACGATCCGCTGCCCACGTCGGTCGTCGATGCCGACGTTGCACTCGTCGTCAAGCAAGGGTCGACCACGATACACACCACGTCCGCGTTCACGTACAGCCCCAGCACGGAGCGGTACAACCTGCTCGTGAACGTCACCACCCTCGGCGTCACGACCGGCAGCCAGGAATATGGCAAGTTCTTCAACCTCTTCTTCGACGCGATCAAGGACGGGTTCCAGCCGAACGGCACGCAGTTCACGACGCTGAACATGCTCCCGTTCAACACTACCTTGGCACGCAACGCGTCCGACGTCTCCCTGATCTGGGGGTACCAGTTGAACGTGACCGCCGCGTACGCCGATGCGATCCATTCCCAGGCCATAGCGGGGGCCACGACCAGCTGGGTCGTCCAGCGACCGTCGACCGGCCAGACCTGGGGGCCATACGCGATGATCCCGTCACCGTCGGTCGCGGGCAACTACTCGCTGCTGTTCGACTCCACGCCCTTCGCTCTCGGGGTGTACACGATGACCATCACGCTGTCCAAGGAGACGATGCTCCTCCAGGCGGCCGCCATCTCGATCACGGTCACGGAGGTTCCAACCCTCATCAACGCCTCCAAGACCTACACGGCATCGTTCGGCGGCATCGTGGGTCAATCCTGGAACCTCACCCTCCTGTACACCCGCAGCGACACCGGCGCCACGCTGCAAGACGCGACGGCCGTCTTCGCCTGGCAGAACAAGGACACGGGGAGCAACGGCACGGGCACCCTCTCGAACGCGGGGCCGGGCTTGTACAACTTCACCCTCGTGGGCTCCCAGGTCGGCACCTACGAGGTCACGGTCACGATCCATCGCGAGAGGTACGAGCAACGCCAGGCGTTCCTCACCGTCCTCGTCGGGAAGTCGGACTTCGACGTGTCGATCACCCCGACCAGCCAAGCCATCGTGGCGAACGACACCGCCATCTACATGATCACGGTGCGAGACCGGTACAACGGGTCATACGTCATCGACCCGGCGTTGATGACTTTCGTGAGCCCCTCGGCCCTCGCCAGCTCATACTCGGTCACGAGCCTCGGTAACGGCACCTACAACGTCACCGTGCGGCCGTGGCTAGACAATACCCGGGAGGGCGCGTTCTTGCTGGAGTTCGGCCTCGCCAAATCGATCTACAACCCCCGGAGCGTCTACTTGTCGTTGACCGTCGTGGACTGGCCTGTCGCGTTCACGTTCTCGCAGACGTTCTACACCATGTACAAGAACCAGGATCTGAACGTGTCGCTGACCCTCACCGACGCGTGGCATTCCGCCTCTTTTCCCGGGGCGACCGTGCAAGGTTCCATCGCGGGCATTGCGGGAGCGACGTGGGGTGGCGCGACGCACGTCAACTTCGTGGACGGCGGCAACGGGATCTATTCCTACGTCATACCGGCGGGCGCGACCCTCGCGTCGAGCGCTGGCAGCTTCCTCGTCTCGGTGAATGCGTCGGTGTCGATCCCGTCACTTGCGACGTTCGAGTTCACGGCGACCGCGTCGACCACCTTTTCAATCAACGACCGCCCCGTCATCTGCTTCGGGGAATTCAACCAGACCAGCATTCCCGTCTACCACGATGTCAGCTACAGCATCACGCTGCTTGACGGGTTGAACGCCTCGGTGATCCAACCCGACCGGGTAAGCCAGATCCGAGTGCAGTTCGGAACGATGAGTTTCTTGTTCACTGCTGGGAACTGGACGTTTGTTGCTGGAAAATATATCGTCGTGCTCGCCAACATAACGCTGCCCGTGGGAGCGCAACCGATCACGACCCTCGTCGTGACTGACAACGCGATGTACCTC
The DNA here is from genome assembly GCA_016932935.1 of Promethearchaeota archaeon. Taxonomy (GTDB): domain Archaea; phylum Asgardarchaeota; class Lokiarchaeia; order Sigyniarchaeales; family Sigyniarchaeaceae; genus Sigyniarchaeum. The sequence continues at coordinate 1,923 of JAFGBX010000329.1, forward strand.
AACGCGAGCCTCGCGCAGACCCTCTTCGTCAGGCTCCAGATGATCGAATGGGTTGTGTTCCCGTCGCTCGGCACCCCCGTCGGGTTCAACACGAACGTGACCTTCCAGCTCGTCGACCTGGACGCGCCGGGATACGCGTTCAAGCCAGCATCGTCGATCTCCTGGGTGAACACGACCGATAATAAGGTGATCGACCAGGGCATCGTTGACAGCGTCACCAGGTGGGTACTGATCGACACCGAAGACCACCTGGCCTACCCTGCCGGCACGCTCCTGCATTTCACCTTGGTTGCATCGGGCCCGGGCATCGATTCCAGCAAGACGAAGAACATCACCGTCAGCATCGTCGACTACGCACTCCAGACGAGCTTCACCAGCATCCCGCAGAGCGTCGGGTGGAACCAGACCGCCACGCAGACCTACGGCTTCTGGGTGAACCCGGACGACTTTGGGAAGATCTGGCTGGGGTCGCAGGACGTACCCACGGTCTCGAACATCCACATCAACGTGACGGCGAGGTGGCTTAACGGGACGCAACCCATCGTTCCCGCCGGCGACATCACGGGGGTGATCGGCGTCGACGCGTCGTTGCAGACCCTCGGGTACTTCACGGTCGTGTTGAAGGCCCCGGCCGAGTTGAACGCCAACGAAGCGATGCTCTACTCGCTGCGCTTCAACGTCACCGCCTGGTACAACCGTAGCGGCACGGTCATACCCCTCTTCAGAAGCGTGGCCGTCGATCAGGCGGTCAACATCACCCGGATCGACTCGACCCTCCTGCCGGCCGACGAGTCGGGGAACGTTGTATCGAAGGCGCTCCCGCAAGTCGAGACGGGGGCCAGCATCACGTTCCACGTGACCTACCTCGCCGGTGCGACCGTCACCTTCTCCGTCGTGGATGCCTCGGGGGCAACCGTCTCGGGGCTCGTCGACGTCCCCATGGATGAGGTCTCGACCGGGCTCTACCGCGGCACCATATCGGGCCTCGCTGACGGCACGTACACCGTGGTCGTCCACGCGGATCCCGGGGCATCGAGCAACTACCGCGACGCGTACCTCGACCTCTCGGTATCCGTCGCGCAGTCGTTCCCGTGGATGTTCATCATCGTCGTCGCGGCGGTGGCGGTCGCCCTCGCGCTGGTCCTGAGCAAGGCCGTCAGGTATTACAAGGTGCCACGCCTCGTCAGGATCATGGACGCGACGATCGGCCAGCTCGGCAAAGAGAAGAGCATCCAGAATGTGGCGATCGTGCGGTCGCTGGATGACCAGCTCAACGACGAGACGAAGGACGCCTGGGCGGCGCTCGGTATCGAGTCGCCCTACCGCCCGAAGGCGAAGAAAGCCACGGAAGGGGCCCCCGCGCCCAAGAAGGGAGCGGCTGAGGGCAGCACTGGGTACAAGGAGGTGAGCTGAACGTGCTGAAAGGAATGATGGTAATGAAGTGGGACGAGCGGAGCGGGGCCGAGATCGTCATCAAGTACCCCGACGGCCTCGACATCTCCGAGAAAACCCTCATGCAGGTCTACGCCCAGCACGGCTACGAGGAGGCATCGGGCGTCGTGTCGCTCCTCGCCGGGCCGCTGAACATGCTGAGCTACTACACGGGCGAAGAGAACGGCTATTACATCCTCGTCGTGCTCGATGCGGACGACGAGAGCCAGCCGTACGAGGAGGCGCTGATCGACTCGAGCCGCCTGATCCTCACGAGCATCAAGCAGCAGACCCTCCCCTTGATCATCTCGGGCGTCTTCGGCCGCATCGAGAACTTCCCGCGGTTCGAGGTCGCGCAGCTCCTCGCGTTGCTCTACCAGAACGACGTCAAGCGGGCCATCTTGAAGCGACTGGAAAAGGAAGGGCACGTGTCGAAGGGCGAGCTGCAGGTGTGGCTCAAGGAACAGTTCGAGCAGACGGCAGACTTCAACCCGGAGTTCCTCGGCCTCGTGAAGTATGGCCTGGTCAAGGAGGGCACCGTCAAGGGCGTCAGCGCGGAGTTCCTGTTCCTCATGAAGTTGCTCTTCATCTCGCGCGTCCCGCCGGCTGCCATCCTCAACGAATCGGTCGCGCGCGGCATGCCGGAAAGCCTAGTGGCCGGGTACAAGCAAGAATGCGCCGGTTTTTTCAGCACCTACGTGCCAAGCGACGTGGACGCGTTGAAGCTCTGCGAGCTGCTCGTGAACCCGGCATGCTACGAGGTGATCAAGCTGCTCCGCATGTCGGTCGTCACGCTCGAGACGCTCGAGAAGCTCAAGAAGAAGGGCGTGACCGACGTGATGGAGACGCTGCAGAAGCTCGGGGAAGCGAACGTCGTCACGGGGTACAAGAACGAGTCCGACCACAACCGGTATTTCGCGCTGAAGTCCGACATCCTCGTCCAGAGGATCTTCCCCGAATACTTGATCAACGTGGGGCGCCAGGCACACAACGAGAAGACCAAGAGCTCCAAGGTCATCGCCGAGCACTTGCGGCAGCTCAAGGACGCGTACCTCGAGTCCTTGAAGCCCGCGAAGGAAGGCGCGAAGCAAATCTCGTGAACAGCCGGGCCCTCTCGTTACTTTTTCTTTTATTCCTTGAGCACTACGCCATGTACTTGAGGAACTTCTTCATCCCATGCGTTTCCAGACCCGCCGGCCTGCCATCGGTCTCTCCGACCTCGAGCCGTGCCCGATACGCACTGATGTCGACCCGCTCGAGCTTGGCCGTGAAGGCCGGGACTGGCGTGGACTCCAGCACGCGCGCGAGCCCGGCCCGGTCCAGCCCCACGAGCTGCGAGAGGAAGTTGTTGATGCCCTCCAGCGACCTCATAACGATGGCCGCGTTGTTCTCAGACACCTGCATCACTTGCTTGACGACCTCGAAAACCGCGCTCGTGCTTTGCTCCCACATGTGGACGCGCTTCGTGACCGCGTCCCGGTACGCCTCGTGGGCTTTAATATAGTCCAGCATAAACTCTGCAAGGTCAGGTATCTCGTCCTGGTCCTGGCCCGGATCCCGTTCGCCATCGCTCACGGCCGCCACTTCTCACTGGTATGCCTTCCGCTTGATGTCGTCCATCTTGACGATCAAGGCGCTCGAGAGATCCTCGAGCTCATCTTGAACCTTCTTCCACCGCTCGTTGATCACCGACGTGAACGCTTCGATCCGCTTCGTGACATCGCCCATGAAGCGGACGTGGTTCTCGTACCGTTCGGTCTCTTGCTGCCGCACCTCAGAAAGCAGCATGATGAGCTTTCTCAAGAGATCCTTCGCTTCTTCGTTCATCAACGACCACGTTCTCCTTCCCGTTTTTGCACAACCGTGTCACTTCTCAGATACAGATACCTCGGCCGAATAGAAACGTTTTGTGGGTTCGACGAAGACCCAACGAACGTGCACACCGGCAACAGGCAACGCGGGTCTGCACAAAAAAAGAAGAGGGAGGGGCAGGGGCTTCAAACCTTGACAACCAGCATATTGATCTTGTCGCCCTGCTGGATGGCGTTCACGACTGCCTGATCTTCCGGCCCCATGACCTCGCCGAAGATCGTGTGCTTGTTGTTCAAGTGGGGGGTGGGCACGTGCGTAATGAAGAACTGAGAACCGTTCGTCGCGGGGCCGGCATTGGCCATGGCCAAGATGCCGGGCTTGTCGAACCGCCGGCCCGAGCCGAACTCGTCATCGTACGGGTACGCGACCGTCTGGCCCATGTACGGGAACGAGGTTACCCCGACGTTCTCCGGGCCACCCGTTCCGTTGCCTAGCGGGTCGCCACCTTGGATCATAAACTTGGCGATGACCCGGTGGAACTTCAACCCGTTATAGAAGCCCTTGTTCACGAGGAACAGGAAGCTCGCGACTGTCATCGGTGCCTCCTCGTCGAAGAGTCGCACGTTGATGTTGCCCTTGGTCGTCTGGAACTGCACGTCTGTCATGTTCTCTCACGTCGCTTGTGTCGTTCAACCCAGTAGTTCCTTGCCATTCATGACCCCGGCCATGTCCCGCTCCAGCACGGTCTCCTCTACACGCTCCATGTACTTGGTCGTCAAGACGAGCGTGTGCTTCCCCGCGCCGAGGCCGCCCGCTTGCGGGAAGTAGATGAACAAGTGGCCCCCGACGGGCAACGAAATGCCCCCGAGGTCCGCGATGTTGTCCAGGGTGATCTTCTTGCCAACCGCGAAGATGGCTCCCCTCTTCACGTCCAGCGCTGATCCGTCGACCCTGACCTCCGCGTCGAACAGCTGCTTCTTGAGATCCTCGACGTCGAAGTCCTTCTCGATCTGCAAGGGCGCGAGCACGTTAACGTACTTGAGCGCGAACCCGTCCACGCTGCCCTTCCCGTCCATGTCGACGTTCTTCAACGCGTCCGCCGGCACCATCCTCTTGATGATGTATTTTGGCACGTAAGACATCGAACTCACTCCATGAAGTGGTGTTTGCCCGGTCGCTCGCCGCCCATAAATGCCTATTGATCGGGCCTTTGCCACTACGACGACCTCTCGACGAGCAGGAGGCGCAGCCGGGTGAACACGCCCGCGAGCTTCGGGCTCGCCGTGCTGGCTTCTCCCAGCGCGTCGAGGTTTGCCTCGATGCGTGCAAGCAAGTCCTTGGAGCCCACCTCGCGCGCCTCGAGCCCGGACACGAGGTTGAACAGCGCGGGCAGTGCGACTGCCCCGTCCAGCTCGACGAGCATGTCGATCGACTCGAGGCGGAACCGGAACGACGGGATGTTGATGGCCTGGCGCAGCAGGTCCATGGCACCCGGCACCTTCCCGCTGGCGAACGCGTTCTGGAAGAAGAACTTGAACAGGTACTCTTGATCCCCTAGGAAGTGCTCGTACTGCTTTACCGTTCCTCGCCCGCCGAGCCGCTCCTGCAACCAGAAGTTCCGGATGCCGGGCTTGAACAGGTCCTTCGTGGCCCACGCCGAGCTCCTCATCGACGCCTCCAGCGAGGCCAGCAAGGCGTCGCGCTCTGCCCGCTGCATCGAGCGCAACCGGCCGCGCAGCGCCTTGAACCGCTCCGGGTCGTCGAGGAAGTCGAGCTGCCCCGCCCTCATGCCGCCGCCCCACCACCGATGGCGATCGTTGGTCGGGCTGCCTCGATCCCCTTTCGCCGCGGCTCGCGCTGAGCCAACGTCACCCCCAGGAAGCACAAGACCATGCCGATGGCCGAGAACCAGCTGAGTTGCTCCCCGAGGGACGGGATCAAGAAGGTCAGGATCCCGGCGAAGATGGGCTCCATGTACACGAAGACGACGACCCGGGACGAGTCGATCTCCTTGAGCCCGGAGAACCAGAGCACGTACGTGACGCCCACGCACGCGGCCCCGAGCCACGCGACGGCGAGCCATTCCCCGATGCCGAACGAGTGCACGTTGGCGAGGCCACCGGGGACGAGCGCGCCGAACGGGAGCAAGACGATGGAGGCGATGATGATGATGATCGTGTTGAACACGATGGGATCGCTCCCCTCCTTCTCCGTGATCGGCTTGGAGAACGCGGTGAAGCACCCCCAGAGGACCACGCACCCTATCGTCATCAAGTCGCTCCAGATGGTCTCGGCCAGGGAGAAGCCGTCGGGCTTGAAGTTGATGAGCACGGCACCCGTGAAGGCCACCATCGCACCAAGGATGACGTATCGAGATGCGCGCTTCTTGAAATAAAACCTGTTGATGGCGACGACGAAGAAAGCTTGCAAGTTGAGCAGCACCGCTTGGTTGAACGTCGATGACTCCCCGGGTATCCACGGCGACAACGCGGAGTACTGCATGATGTAGGACAGCGCGAAGAACGCGACCCCGATGACGAGCATCCACCTCGCGTTGGCCTTGAACATCGGCACGACCCGCCCGATCTTCCGCGTGGCGGCGAGGTACACCAGGAGGGCGGCGAGCGCGAAGAGCATGCGCAGCGTGATCAGCGCGAACACGTTGATCGTCGCCAGCAAGATCTTGCTCAGCGCGAAGGTGGTCCCCCAGAGGTTGGCTGCGAGGGCAAGTTTCAAGTACGTGGCGACACGCGACACGAGGTACAAGCATGGCGTGGTCTATTAAAGAAATCGCGTCAACCCCGCGTCGTAAGTTTTAATTAAGGCGTGACGCCTTCATAGCATGTTCGAGGCCGGTTCACATGGCATTCCAGAAGATGACCGCAAAGAAACTCGTCGAGAAGAAGCAGAAGGGCCAGAAGATCGTCACGATCACGTCCTACGACTACGCGTTCGCGAAGATCGTGGACGAGAGCAAGATCGACCTGATCCTGGTGGGTGACTCGCTCTCCATGGTAATGCTCGGCCACAAGACAACGCTCGCTGTCACGATGGACGAGATGATCCACCACACGCGTGCCGTCGCCCGCGGGGTGAACAACGCACTCATCGTCGGGGACATGCCCTTCTTGTCGTACAAGGTCGACATCAAGGACGCGGTCTACAACGCGGGGCGGTTCATCCAGGCCGGCGCCGAGGCCGTCAAGGTCGAGGGCGGGACGGAGATCCTCCCGATCGTCGACGCCCTCGTCCGCGCGGACATCCAGGTCATGGGTCACATCGGCCTCACGCCGCAGGCCGTGTACAAGTTCGGCGGGAACCTCGTCCAGGGGAAGACCGTGGAAGCAGCCAAGAAGCTCGTCCTGGACGCGAAGAACCTCGAGAAGGCGGGCTGCTTCGCCATCGTGCTCGAGAGCATCCCGTGGCAGGTCGCGAAGCTCATCACGAGATCGGTCAGCGTCCCCACGATCGGCATCGGCGCGGGCCCGCACTGCGACGGCCAGATCCTCGTCATCCATGATATGCTCGGCATCTACACGGACTTCAAGCCCAAGTTCCTCAAGCACTTCGGCAACGTCGGCGAGGAGATCCGGAAGGCCGTCGGCGCCTACAAGGACGAGGTCGAACGGGGCACCTATCCCGACCTCGAGCACGCGTACGAGTTCCCCAAGGGCGATCTTGAAAGCGTGGAAACGTGGTTCTCATCCGCGGATCTCGACGCGGAGGCCGAGAGGGCGAAGGCCAAGAAACATGGATAAAAGTCCACTCACGAGATGCCCGCGACCTCGAAGCCATCTTCGAAGAACGCGAAAACAAAGAAAATAAGGAAGGAAAGAGATAGGACATCGGGCTTGGTAACCAGGCCCTCGCCCCCGCTACCATCACGCGCGGTCGCGTGAACCGGGGGTCGGTGAGACCTTGGCCTCCCCAGCGCTCTGGCGCACGAGCTCCTCTTGCATCAGCCGGTTGTTCTCCTCCCAGCCCTCTCGTATCTTGTCGCCGAGAGGCTTGAAGTATTTCCCGCCCTCGACTATCATCCAGAAGCTGATGACCATGGCCATGATGGGATCCATGTAGAACCAGAGCCAGTTCGTCACCGTGGAGCTCAAGACGATCCCCCAGGCTGACAGGTTGACGATGAGGTCTATCAAGAGGTTGGTCTCCAGGCTCTTCAAGGCCAGGTTGTCAGAGTCCTTTGCTTCCTCCCTGTAGACAATGTACATTATCAGCTTCAACGAAATGATGGTCGCCAGCACCAGCTCGGGGATCAAATCGAACTTGGGAGAGGTCTTGGCGAGGTAGTAGCTGGTATATATCCTGTCCCGCTCGACCAGCGCTATCAAGGACTGGATGAACACCACCGCCCCGCCGACGAGGAATATGAGGCCCTGGATGGACGCGATGCCGAGCACGCCGTTCTCGCTCACCTTTATGTCCTGGATGCCTTGGTTGACCTTCTTGAACACGCGCTCTTGGAGCTGGATCAGGTAGATGCTCAGCCCGGCCACGGCGAGATCCAGGACGGCGTCGATCGCGATCACGCGGATCGATTGGTAGTCCTTGATCAGGAAGCTGATGTAGATCTTCATAGCGGCCAGGACCAGCGAGAACATGAAGAACCGTTGGAACGCCCAGATGGTCCTCGCGTCCGAGGGGATCTTGACGGGCAGCTCTTGCTGGTCTCCCGGCTTCTTGCCCACCTCTTGCCCCGGTGCCGGTGGCGCTTCGTCGGGTTTGGATGCCTGCATAAGACTCGCCGGTTGCGGTTTAGGGTGGAACGTCGATCACGTAGGTCGCGAGGTAATCGCTGATGATGATCACGTTGCCGTACTGTGCCAGGAGTGGCAGCTGCTGGATGTAGAGGTAGGTAAGCAAGTGATCCGTCGTCAAGTTACCGGTGGCGTTCAACTGGTTCACGACGATCTCCAGGGCCTCTGCGGTGCTGTTGGCTTGCAAGATCGTGATGTTGGCTTGTGTTATGGCCTGGATCATCGCGATCTCCGCCTGCGTGTTGGCCTCGAGCAGGTTGATCTGGGCCGTGATGTTGGCCGCCCGGAGGTTCTCGTAGGCGATCTGGGTCTGGATCTGGGCCTCGCTGAACTGCGCGGGGAGCGCGATGTTCTGGACCCTGAGCGACACCATCTTCACGAAGTAATCGTTGAAGTCTTCCTCGATCGATGTCTGGCAAACCGACTGGATCTGGCTCCGGTTCTCCAGCGCGACCGCCCTCATCGTGTTCGACGCGAACGCGTCCCTGAACGCGGACTGGATGACCGCGCTGATGTAGACCTGGTAGCTTTCGCCGTACGTCTGGAAGACCTCGGTCACGTTTTCCTGTGCGAGGAGGTAGCTCACCGTGAGGTCGATGTTCACGTGCCCGTCCAAGGTGTCCGCATGTAGGCTCGTGTACTGGATAGACTGTGTCCTGACGACGAAATCGTACTTAGCCGAGAAGGGGTTGCACCAGAAGAAGTGCCAGCCTCCCGACACGGGGCCGACGATGTTGCCGCTGGGTTCGACGGCGATCTTCACGTGCCCCGACTCGACGACGTCAAACGACCCGGCCATGAGGGTAGTCCCAAACGTCCCCAAGATGATGAGGAAGATCAGCACCTTCGTGTTCTTGCCGAAGGACTTGATCTTTCTCGTGTACTTGTCCACGTCCCTTGCAGGTATGGTCGACATGTAGTTTCACCTTCGTTCATTATTGTCCTTCTTCTAGGTCATATCCGAAAAAGAACGACATTCATATTCATTCATTAATGCAAGACTATGCTTTCGTTTGGTAATGCTTGGTATAAACGGACTATAAATGACCACATATATAATGATTATTCAGAAGAAAACGTGGCTTCAAACATCGACAAGAACCAGTTGTGGTAAGACTAGGCGAACCTCGACGCTTAGGCCGAGAAGGTAAAGGCCAAGAAACATGTGTGAACACGAGGAATAATAATACGAGGGCCTCAAGAGACGCCCGTGACCTTGAAGCGGTCGTCGAAGAACCGCAGGTACTCGGAGGGGAGCACGACCTTCGGATCCTCCTTTTCCTTCACTTTGACGCTCGTGAAGATGAGGCCGAGCGTGCTGAGCTTGTTGACGCACGCCGCGAAACTGTTCGCCGCCCGCATATTCTGCTGCAAGAACTTGGCGAACTCGGCCTGCGACATGCCGTCGTAGCGCAGCTTCTTCTGGGCGAGGAACAGCTTGATGACCGACGTGTCCTTGACGTCGAAATCCTTGACGATCTTGTCCAGCCGTTGCTGCGAGGCGAGCTCCAGGGCGAGCGCGTCGATGATCTCGGGCCGCGTCTTGCTCGCCATGCGCGGGAGCCACGGGAACTGCCTGGCCATCTCCAACAGTTGGGCTTTCGTCAGGTTCTCGAGCGCCAGCTTGAGTTTGACCATTCGACATCAACCGCTTTATCGATCAAAAAAAGGGTGCTTGGCTTGAAAACGTTTTTCACGGTTTGTTCTCGCCACTGGCGGCCAGCGCCGACTTCCTCGCCTTGTACCAGGCCACCGCCTCGTCCAGCCCTTGCTCGATGGAGAACGGCGGCACGAAGCCCGTCGACAATAACTTCCGCGGCGTGAAGTCGATGTCGTTGCGCGGGATGGACACCCGGTACCGGTTCAGGACGGGTCCCTTCTTCGATCTGAACAACCGGGCGAATCCCTCCATGATCGAGGCGATCGCCACAGCGAGGGCATAGGGCACGTTCACCGCCTTGAGAACGCTGCCCAGCCGCTCGCATATCTCCTCGGCATACTTGCGGTGCGTCCACGAGGCGTCCGTGATCACGTAGGCCTCCCCGGCCGCGGCGGGGTGCGCGCCCACGTGGGCCATGCCCGCCGCGAGGTTCTTGACGTTCACGAGCGTGATCAGCTTCCTCCCGCCGGCCATGAAGGCGTACCTCCCCTTCTCCAGCGTGCCCGCCAGTTCCACGAAGGTCGTCGCGCTGCGCGGCCCGATGATGTCGAACCCCGGCCGGACGATCACGACCTCCAGCTTGCCTTCCTTGATGACGCCCTGGAGGAGCGCCTCGGCCTCCGCCTTCGCCACGGCGTAGGGGAAGAAGGGCACGGGCTCGATCGGCGTGTTCTCGTCGGCGTCGACGTGCCCGCCAAGGCCGTGCACGACCAGCGAGCTCATGTACACGAGCCGCTTCACGCCCACCTTGATGGCGGCGTCGACCACGTTCCTCGTCCCGCCGACGATGACCCGCGTGTACAGCTCCTTCGGCGCCCAGTCGGTCACGAGGGCGGCGAGGTGGTAGACCGTGTCGATGCCGCCGCATGCCTTTTCGAGCGAGGCCGGATCCATGAGGTCAGCGTACACGACCGAGAACTTCGGGGACTTCTTCGCGTCGTTGAGGTTCGACTCGTCGGTGCCCTTGAGAACCATGGCGACCACCTTGTCGTCCTTTCCCGCGAGCAACCGGTCGACCAGGTGGCTGCCGATGTACCCGTTCGCGCCTGTCACGAGGCTTGCCGTTCCCATGTTTTCACGCATCTCCTACAAGATACCTTGCAGCGCTAGCACGCAGGCGATATTCGTCATCACTCCTATTGCCGCGTGTATGATCAACACATAACGGAACGATTGGAGCTTGATCGTGGGGATGCCGAAGATGAAACCGACCGCGAACACACCAGCGAGTTCTGTTATCGGCACGTCCCAATGCACGGCCATCGTGATAGCCAACGTGTAGAGCACGACCCAGGTACCGCGTATCTTCCCTTGTTCCACGAGGGGGATCATCGAAAACCCGCGAAAGAAGAACTCGTACGGGATGTAATATATAATGACGTACATGATCGTCATAACGATGAATCCACCAACATTGAGCTCTCCGTAGGCGGGATCGACGAATGCCCGCTCCAACGGGTAAAACGCGACCATCGACGCGTCACCTGCTGCCACGAAACCCGCGGGAGCCGCGATAGCGAGCCCGATCGCGGTTAAAAGATAACCGAGGCGGGCGTTCCCCCGGCGCCAGCCGAGGTCTCCGACCTTCAACCCCCACCGTTTCGTCGAAACATACCTCGGCACGAAAAAAAGCAAGCATGCAGCGACGCAATACCGGTAGATGGGCCAGCCGAATGCAAGCTGCCAAGCCGTGAGCGCCGCGCCGAAGCACGCGGTAAAAAACCACTTGAACCCGACCAACAAGTACACGCAAGTGAGCAGCACCGACAGCAAGAATACCCTTCGTGCCAGGGCAATGCCTTCCGGCGTGGCCTGGGTGGAGAGCAAGACGGTTCCGTGCATGATCGTCCTCCGCTTCTTCAGCGTCAAGGATTATTAATCGTTGTCCCGGGAAGCGATCGTGTCGCGATGTTCGCGACCGGGTTGAACGAACATGGACGGGAAGACGCCGATAGCCATCACGAGGATAATTGACGACGACGTCGGCAAGGCGGTGCGCGAGGCACTCGACCTCGTCGATGCGAAGCGCTTGATGCGGGAGGGGATGCTCGTCTTGCTCAAGCCCAACCTGCTCTCGGCCAAGCCACCCGAGCGGGCCGTCACGACGCACCCGGAAGTGCTGCGCGCCGTGATCCGCTGGGCCAAGCAGTTCAAGCCCCGGCGCATCGTCGTCGCGGATTCCAGCGCCGGAACCGCCATGGGCACGACGGAGAAGGTGCTGAAAGCGAGCCTCATCGAGCAGACGTGCCAGGAGGAGGGCGTCGAGTGCATGCCGCTCGAGAAGACCACCCGGACGGTCTACAAGGTCAAGGATCCGCTCGTGCTCGACGAGTTCGCCGCGTCGACCCTCCTCGAGGAGGCAGACCTCATCGTCAACTTGCCCAAGATCAAGACCCACGACCTCACGCGGCTCACGTGCTGCGTGAAGAACATGTTCGGCACGCTACCCCTCGGCAACAAGACGCGGGTGCACGGCCGGTTCCCCCTGATCAACGACTTCTGCGCCGCGCTCGCCGACGTGTATTCTGTCTCGAGACCGGCGCTGGCCGTGGTCGACGGCTACCTGTGCCAGGAAGGGCCTGGGCCTTCGGCCGGCGACGTGGTGAAGCTCGACCTGATCCTGGCGGGCTTCGACGGCGTCGCCCTGGACGCGGCCGTCTGCAAGATCATCGGCCTCGAGACGGGCAAGGTGCCGTACTTGAAGCTCGGGGAGAAGAAGGGGCTGGGGACGACCGACCTCGGCGCGGTGGACTTCAAGGGCGAGCCAATCGAAAGCGTGATGCGCCCGTTCAAGATACCCCCCGGGAGCCCCATCGCGGGCGTGCCCATGCCCCGCTTCCTCGCCAGGTACCTCGCCAACGTCGTGTTCAAGGCCGCCATCACGTTCGACCCGGCCAGGTGCAAGCTCTGCGCCACCTGCTGGAAGAACTGCCCCGTCGGCGCCATCACGCCACCGGCCGAGTTGAAACAGGGCAACGTGCCGTCGTGGGACAAGAAAAAATGCATCACGTGCTACACGTGCGCGGAGACGTGCCCGCACGAGGCGGTCGGCTTCAAGATCGAGCCGCTCAAGAACGCCGCGCGCTCCCCGCTCGGCATCGCCGCCATCGCCGCGCTCGGGGCCATCGTGCTCCTCGCGATCTGGCTCGCGGTCGCGTGGCCCTGCGCGTGAGGTCGACCAGATCATGTCCAGGAAGCGAAAGCCCATCGTGCCGAGGCCGGGCGAGATCCAGGACATCGCCACGATAGGCGAGCTGGTCCGCGTGGGAATGGTCATCTACCTC
>JAFGBX010000330.1 GCA_016932935.1 Promethearchaeota archaeon
CCAGGAATGCGCCCCGGCTGGTTGGCGTGGCTTCCAGTGCTGGTGTCCACATTTGTCCAACTTGTTTGCGAATTGTCACGACTGTCCCCTCGCTATGATGTCTCGATCGACGGCACCTTGATCGCATCCGGAACGCATCTGGACGGATCTCCCATACAAGTGACATTACAACCGCTGGAAAACGTGAAGTATAACATCACGCTGACGGCGAGTAACGGTCTCGGTGCCGTCGCACGGGATAATATCGTGATCACGACAACAGAAACCCCGGTGAACGAGTTCTCGGTGCCACGACGCATCAGCCTCGGCTTCCTGGAGATGACCACCCTCTTCTTGCTTGCCCGGATCCTCGATGGCGGAACCAGCGACCCCCTGGATTTTTCGAGATTAGTTAATTATCAAGCCGGCTTGGATCCCAGGGTTGTACACCTCAACAGGCTCCTAGGATCTAGGAAGGGCAGGCGATTGCATCTACTGCCCGCGGACGACCCCAGCGGGAGTTGTTTTTCAAGGGAAGCAAACGAATCCTCATCAGCAATCGCTCATTCTCCCTTCAAGGTGCCCGGATGAACATGGGTAGCGATTGAGACGCGATGGGAATTCGAGATGCGCCCGTTTCCCTTGCTTGCGCCCTTGCTCTTCACGGCACCCGCGTGGATGTACGATGGCGGGAACGCGTACCGATTTCACGTTCGACCGGGAAGCGATCCGGGGCCGCTTGCTGCCCGTTGATTCCCAGTTGCGAAGTGTGCTTTCATACCCCGGGTTCGATTCCGCAGCGATCCTGTTCCTGCTCATGGCCCATCATCCACCACGATGCTATGACCTGGTGCTGTTCCGCAGAACCAAGAATCCCCGCGACAGGCACTCGGGCGAGATATCCTTTCCCGGCGGTCGCAGGGACGCGGGCGACGCCACCTTGGTCGACACAGCGGCTCGCGAGTGCGAGGAGGAACTCGGCATACCGAGGCGGCAGCTGACCGTGCTTGGCAGCTTCGATGATTATTCGAGTCCAAAGCAGTACATCATTACCCCGGTCGTCGGGTTCGTCACTGCGCCCCAGTCCATGACCAAGAATGATGATGAAGTGGACGAGATCATCCAGATACCCGTCGAGTTTTTCTCAAAAAAGGAGACCTACTCTGACACGATATATGAACTCGATGGCGAGCGGATTGCCGTCGCAAGATACGAACACATCAGGCCGAGCGGGAAGAAGGACGTGATCTGGGGGGCCACGGGGCATCTCATTTCGAAATATATGGAGCTCGTGCACGGCATTCGCCTCATGGCTCCGGGCACGCGCAGGGCTGCGCCAAGGGATTTCGTCCGACTCTTCCGATCACGAGCCCGACCGACCGATTAATCCGCGTGAGCCGACGGCAACCTCGAGTCACAAGGAGTCACATCTTTGATTTGTCAGTACCATTCCATTGATATGGAAATCGGTCAAGAAGGCTTGATATGACCCATTAGATCCATCAGTCACACTTATCTGCAACCCATTCTGTGTCAGTCACATGGTGAAGACTACGCCCGATGCGGACGTCATCGCTTACCTCGAATCGCACACCTACCAGGAGACCATGGACTACTTCAAGATAAGCCGCATGACCATCGCACGCATCAAGAAGCGAAACGCATCCCAACGGAAGAGTGATTACATGCCAGAAAAGATCCAGCTCGCGATCGTGGGGCTTGGAAATGCCGCGTCGGCGGTCATCCAGGGCATCGAGTACTACAAGAGCGCGAGGAGGCCGACGGGGCTGCTGCGCCCCACCCTCGCCGGCTACCACATCTCCGACATCCAGGTCGTGGCGGCGTTCGACATCGCCTCGGCCAAGGTCGGCAAGCCGGTGTGGAAGGCCATCAAGGAGAACGAGCTCGCCGTCGTCGCGGAACCGCCGGACGACCTCGACGTGCCCGTGCTGATGGGTAACCCGCTCGACGGGTACATAGAGGAGACGATGGACGTCATCAAGCCGGCCAACATCGCGCCGGTCGACGTCGCCAAGGCGTTGAAGGACAGCAACGCCGAGATCGTGCTCTGCTTGCTCCCTTCCGGTGCTGACGAATCCGTGAAATACTACGCGGAGCAATCACTCAAGGCGGGGTGCGCTTTCATCAACGCCACGCCGACGAGCATCGCCACGGACAAGGCCTTCGCGAAGAGGTACGCGGACGCGGGCCTGCCGCTCATCGGGGACGACTTGCAGGACCAGTTCGGCGCGACCATCTTGCACAAGCTGATCCTGCAGCAGATGCTCGACCGGGGCGTCGACGTCAAGGAGAGCTACGCGCTCGACGTTGGCGGCGGGAGCGAGAGCCTGAACACGATCTTCCGCGCCCGCGACGTGAAGCGCGCGATCAAGAGCATGTCGGTCGCGGGGGCGCTCAACATCGAGGCCCCCATCGTCGCGGGCACGTCGGACTACGTCGAGCACCTCGGCAACGGCAGGAACTCGATGCTCTGGATCGTCGGGAACGGGTTCCTCGGTTCCGAGATCATCATGGACGTGAAAATACAGACCGAAGACGGTTCGAACGGGGGATCGGTGCTCGCGGACGTGATCCGGGCGACCAAGGTCGCGCTGAACCAGGGCGCGTCCGGTGCCCTCGACGAGATCTCCGCGTACGGCTTCAAGAAGCCGCCCAAGGCGGTCAAGAACCCGGTGGAGGCCAGCAAGAACCTGGCGAGCTTCATCCTGGGGGTCAAGTGAGCGGGGCGAGGAGAATGGGAAAGAAAGCACAAACACCGGCAAAGGGCATCGACAAAATCGCCGAGCGCTCCGAGGTGTCGCTCGGGGAACTGAAGGCCGTCGGCGCCGAGGCGGGGGATCACAAGGAGATCCGCATCGCGATCGCGGGCCTGGGGAACTGCGCGTCGGCACTCGCCCAGGGGATCGAGTACTACCGCGACATCAAGGAGGAGGACATGTACATCAACGGGCTCATGAACCCGAGCGTCGGCGGGTACTTGCCGAAGCACATGAAGATCGTCGCCGCGTTCGAGGTGAACGCGCTCAAGATCGGCAAGGACGTCGCCGAGGCCATCTATTGCGACCCCATCACGACCCCGCACTTCGTGCCGCCCGAGAAGTACCCGAGGACGGGCACGGTCGTGCAAGCGGGCCCCGTCCTCGACGGCGTAGCGCCCCACATGCGCGAGAGGTTCCACGTCTACGAGGACGGTGATCCCAAGGTCAAGCCGTGCGACGTCGTGCAGGTGCTCAAGGACGCCAAAGCCGAGATCCTGGTGAACTACTGCCCCGTGGGCTCGTTCAAGGCGGCACGGTTCTACGCACAAGCTGCCCTCGACGCGGGCTGCGGGTTCATCAACTGCATCCCCGAGTTCATCGTGAGCGAGCGAGTGGCCGGTGACAAGGACTGGGTCGCCGAGTTCAAGGCGAGGGGGCTGCCGTGCGCGGGCGACGACATCAAGTCGCAGGTCGGCGCGACCATCATGCACCGCATGCTCGCCAAGTTATTCCTCGACCGCGGGGTTATCGTCAAGGACACCTACCAGCTCAACATCGGTGGTGACACGGACTTCGAGAACATGAAGATGGAGAGCCGCCTCGTGACCAAGCGGAAGTCGAAGACCTCCGCGGTGACGAGCGTGCTCCCCTACGAGACGAAGTGCCGGATCGGCCCTTCCGACTTCGTGCCGTTCTTGCTGGGCAAGAAGATCTGCTACATCCGGATGAACGGCGTGACCTTCGGCGGGGTGCCACTGGAGGTCGACGTGAAGATGCGCGTGGAGGACGCGCCGAACTCCGCGGGCGTCGTCTTCGACATCATCCGCGTCATGAAGCTGGCGCTCAACCGCAAGCTGTCCGGCCGGCTGGACTCGATCGCCTCGTTCTCCTTCAAGCACCCGCCGATACAGCCGCCTTCCGACGTGATCGCCAAGCAGTGGGTCGCCGAGTTCATCGAGGGGAAGCGGGAGAGGTAGTATCTATCGCGGGCGCGTGCTTTTTTCCTCCCTTTCCTTTTCTTGCCCGAAGGGCAATGACCAGGCCAACCATTGTGGCGATCGGTGGCGGGTCGCTGCGCCGGCGCGAGACCGAGAAGATCGACCAGCACGTCATCGGCTTGACCGGCTCCAGGAACCCCCGCGCGCTCTACATCCCCACCGCTTCCCTCGACAACCCCACATACGTCAAATATTTCGAAGATGCGTACGGCGCGTACGGGTGCAAGGTGGACGCGCTCTTGCTATACAAGGAGCGCCATGACCTGGCGTCGATCGAGGAGAAGATCCTCTCGTGCGACCTGGTCTACGTCGGCGGCGGCAACACCTTGTTCCTCTACAACGCGCTGCGGTACCACGGCGTCGACACGGTGTTGAGGCGCGCGTGGGAGCGCGGCACGGTCATTTCGGGCCTGTCGGCCGGTTGCATCATCTGGCACGATCGCGGGCTCACGGACTCGATACACAAGAAGTTCATCGAGATGGGCGGCCTGGGCTGGGTGCCGCGGTTCGTGAGCCCCCATTACCTCCGCGAGCCGAGGCGGAGGGGGATCTTCCAGGAGATCGTCGAGGCGCGAGGCTACGAGGGCCTCGCGATCGACGACAACTGCGCGGTCGTCTACGAGGGGACGGCCATCAAGGAGGTGGTTTCCCTCGGCGAGGACTACGGCGCGAGGATCGTGCGGGCGGAGGGCGGCCGGGCCGCGGTGGCCGAGCTCGACAAGACCCTGCTGGAGCACCGGGTGGAGGCGAATCGCCAGCGCCTCAAGGCGAGGCTGAGGCGGTAGGCGGGGGCGGGTAGTAGGGCCTCAAGCAAGCTTCACGTGCCTGGCATGAACCGCCTCGAGCACCGCCGCGATCCGCTCCTCCTGAACCTCCGTCAGCTGGCTCGGGACGTTGACGCCCACGGACGTGAGGAGCATCTCGTCGAGGCGTGGGAGCGTGCCACGGCTATACTTGTGCAACGCGTGAAACGCGTTCTTGCAGCAGGCCCACGGGCAGCCGTTGTTCATGGGCCATTTCCCGACCAACTGGGGGACGTTATAATACACGTGTATTTCAAAATCGTGCATGAACCACGGGTGGAGCGCGTACTCGCCAAGCTCGGCTGCGATTTCCCGTCCACGCCGTATCTTGTCATCGTCGGAAAGATCGTGCCATGGGAGGTGGAAGATGCAATAGTAACCCGTGTCGCCAGGGTTGACTGCATCGGCACGCATCCGGGGAGTGAGGCCAAGTTGCCTCACGCGAGCCTCGAGCCGGTCATGGCTGGCACGCATTCGAGCGATGATCGTGTCGAGCTTCCTGAGCTGAACGCGGGCGATGGCCGCTTGCATCTCGGTCATGCGACGCCCCTGGCCCCAGCCAACCGGCTCGTCGCCGTACCAGTTCTTGGCAGGCGCGACGAGATCCTTCGAGAATCCGGCATTGTGCAACGCCTCGACGCGCTTGTGGAGTTCTCTATCGCGCGTGACGATGACGCCACCCTCCCCAGCAGTGATGTTCTTGTTGATCTGGAGACTAAAGATGGCGGCGTCTCCAAAAGTGCCGATGCGATAAGTACCCTCCTTGCCCGCGGTTACAGACCCTCGGCAACCGGTCGCGTGGGCACCGAGTGACTGGGCGTTGTCCTCCAGAACGCGAACCGGTTGGAGGTCCCGCTCGGCACGGTCTTCATTCACCTCACGGATGACCGCCATTATCCTTCCGATCCGGGCACAACCTCCAAGCATTGGAACAGGGATAACTACCTTGGTGCGATCGCTCATCTTGTCCTTCAACGATTCGGGATCCATGTTCATCGTGCCGTCCGAATCGACGAGGACTGGTACCGCCCGGTTCCGGACGATCGCGCTGATCGTCGACACCCACATAAACCCTTGCGTGATGACCTCGTCGCCGCACCCGACCCCGAGCGCGTCCAGTGCGACTTCGAGCGCGCCCGTGCCGCTGTTGACCGCGGTGACGAGATGTTCGCTGTCCTCGGGCCACGGCTTGCCGGGATCGCTCGCGATGAAGCGAGCGAATTCCGCCTCGAACTGCTTGACCTCGAACCCGCATCTCGGGCCGTAGTAACGGAACGGGGACTGGCTTCTTATGACGCGGAGCGCCGCCTCCTCCTCTTCCTTCCCGTAGTGAATCGCCCCGGGGAACTCCCTGGGCAAGCAGAGATCCTTCGCCGCTGGAAGAGCACGCTCGCGCGCCGGCTTTTGCTCCCCTGGCTTCGCATTGCCTTTCGCCACGATCGGAACCTCGAATCGGTAGTTGATGAATAAACGGGCTCGCTTTAAAGGTCGCGCGCTTTGGTGACGCGCGAGTATGAGCGAACCAGCATACGCGCGGAATAAGATCACACGATCCATCCACGTCACGTACGCCTTGTCGTTCCTCTGCGACGTGTGCACGGGGCTGTTCGGGTTCGCGCTATCGTTGTACACGGCTGCGCTCACCGACCGGATGGGTGCTTCCCCAGCGGAGCGGGAGTTCTGGGTCGGCATTGTCGCCACGGGCTGGGGAGCGGTCTATCTGTTCTCCGCGGTGCTGCTGGGGAAGCTCTCCGACAGGATCGGCCGGCGGAACTCCCTCGCCATCGCGATGGCCGGCTTCATCGCGATGAACGTGTTCGTTCTGTTCTTCGCCTCGCATCCGCTGCACTTGTTCTTCGCGCTCTGCGGCGTCGCGCTCTTCTTCGGCTTCGTCTTCCCCGTCCTCGAAGCGCTCATCTCCGAAACGACGGAACCCTTCGGGCAGCGGTTCCACGCCCGCTCGCTGAGCGCGTTCATGATCTCGTGGAGCACCGGCCTCACGCTCGCCCCGCTCATAGGGGGATTCTTCGTCGCCTTCCTCGACCATCTGGTGGCCTTCGCGTACTTGATCGCCCACGCGACGCTCATCGCGGCGATCGTCCTCTTGTTCGTCCCCGCACCAAGGAAGGCCAAGGAGCATCTCGCGGTGGCAAACGTCACCAGCGCGGGGGACGAACGGACAGACGCCTTCTTCACGAACCTCCCCAAGCCGACCTTCAAGTTCTTGCAAGCATCCTTGCTTCTGCTGCCCCTCGCCTTCGCCTTTTGCAACCAGATCTTCTTCTCGATCTACCCGCCCTTCGGGGAGCGGCACGTGACGGGCGGGTTCATCTTGAACGGCGCCGATCCGGCCCTCGTCGTCGGCGTCCTCACGTTCGCGCTCGGGATCGGGAGGACGTTGACGTTCTGGCACACGGGCAGGCTCCCCAAGCGGCTGTTCACGACCGCGATTCTACTCGCGCCCGTCGCCATGGCCGCGGGCTGCCTCGTCATCTTCCACGCCCGCACCGCGGACGTCCTCCTCCCGGCCTTCCTCGTGTACGGGGCCGGGACGGGCTACGCGTACGCGGTCGGCCTGATCCTGCTCATGGAGATGACGAGGACGGGCAAGGGCTTGAAGGCGGGGCTCTACGAGGGGATCATCGGCGGCGGGACGTTTGCCTCCACCTTGATCTCCACGTTCATAAGCCAGGTGGACGCCTCATCGCCATACTTGCTAGCCACGCTCTTCGCGGTGGGGACGAGCGCGGCGATCGCGATCTTGTTCGCGATCCAGTTGCGACGGCCGGCCTGACGCCAGAGGCCGCTCCCCCGGCCCTACCGGTTGTGGTCTGCTATGAACCGAACGACCATGTCCCAGCTCGGCATGTTCACCCTTGCGGACTCGCCTTGCACGATGAATGCGGCCGTGGCGTTCCCGAACGTCAGGCTCCCCTGGAAGAAGCCTAACGCCTTGTCCTCCTGCTTCAGGAACGCGTGGAACGCCGACTTGTAGGACATCTCGCCCGTCTTGATGTCCGGCAGGCACTCCTTGAACCGCCTGAGCAGCTTGGCCATGAACCCTGCGAAGAACGCGTCCCCCGCGCCCGTGGTGTTGACCGCGGGCACATCGAAAATGGGCTCGATCTCGCCGGACGCACCCAGGTAATAGTACTTGCTACCCCGGGGGCCGAGGGTGACGACCATGAGCTTCACGCCCGTGTTCTGGAAGCATGTCTCCGCGTTCCTGTCGATGTCAGCATGCCCGAACATCTTGTCGAGCTCCCTACGCGAGACGACGAGCACGTCGACGTGGTCGAGGATGCCCTTGAGCGCCTTGTACCCCCGGGTTGCGTTGATCCCCCCGGGGTTCATCGAGACGATCGCGCCGATGTCGCTGGCCCGCCGGGCCGCCTCCACGAGGGGCTCCGTCACCCGGAGGCTGCCGAGGTGCACGACCAAGGCCTTCTCGAGGAAAGAGGCCTTCACGACGATGTCCTCGCGCTTCAAGGCTTGCGGCGCGCCGGGGAAGGCGAATATCATGCGATCCGCGTGCTGGTCGACCGGGATGAACACTTGCCCGGAAGGGAGGTCGGCGTCGACGATGATGCCGTCCGTGTCGACGCCCACGTCCTGGAACGCCTTGATGAGCTCGATCCCGTTGTGGTCGCGCCCGACCTTGCCCAGGAAACCGACCTTCAGCCCGAGCTTCGCTGCTGAAACGACCGTGTTCGCCGAGCTTCCACCAGGGGCGTATGTAAGGGTGTTCACGGCCACCTGGTCGTCTATCTCTGGGAACTTGTCGACCTTCGCTATGATGTCCATGTTGGCGGCCCCGATCGCCACGAGGTCGAGCGGTTTGTGTTGGGTTTCCATCGTGAAATCGTCTATAGGATCTTGCGCCTCCGGGTTAAAAATGATTAAGAACCCATCGAGCAAGGGAAGAACATACGATCCCAGCCAATGGGGAAGTCATCGATGCTCGCCCCGACGCATGCCTTCGTGGGGGCCGCGGTCGCCGTCGCCGTCTTCTGGACGATGCCGGCCGAGTCCCGCCCGAACCACGGCCGCTTCTTGGCTTTCGCGTTGGCCGCGGGTATGCTGGTCGACTTCGACTTCCTTTCTGGATTCCTGGAACTCGCGGTCTCCGGCTCGATCCCCCCGACGCTCCAGGAGTTCGTTTCACAAGGCCGTCACAACCATCCCGTGTTCACGCACAGCATGATCACGCTCGTGATCGCCGCGGTCGCGGCGGGGGTCGGGTTCTGCTTGCTCAGGCGGCAAGGTGCACCCGGGGGGCGCCCGGCCACCAGCCCGAGAACCGGGCACTTCCGTTCCGCCGTTCCGACCATCACCACCTTCGCGGCGACCGTGACCCCGCAGCTGCTTCTACGACTAGGATCCTGCCATTGGTGGGGGATAGACGACCCGCAGCTCTGGTCCTTCAACATCACGATGGCCACCATCTTCCTGGCGGGCATCGGCGTTGGGATCGCTGCTAACGTGAAGCGACCCGCGTACATGCTCGTATTCGGCCTGGGGGTCTGCCTCCATCTCTTGTGCGACATGATCCAGTACTGGGTGCTCGTGCTCGGCCCGTTCGACCCCGCGTGGGCGGCGGGGGAAGTGCCTTTGCGCGTCGGGCTCGATCTCTACTCGGATTCAGACATCTTGCTCGGCGTGGCCGTGGAGGGCCCCGCTTACGCGTTCATGCTCATGTACCTCGTCTGGTACGCGGTCGCTGGAAGAAAGAGGATCAAGGGATAACGGGCAGCACGACTGCGGAAGGGCGATCCTTGTCGTGGTAGATGGTCTGCCTCGCGATCGTGTACTCGCCCTTGTTGCCGCTCGCGAGGTTGGAATGAACGCCGTACTTCGGGAAGTCGCTCGACGCGACCGAGACGCGGATGCGGTGGCCCTTCTTGAACAGGATCGACGTCGGCCAGAGGTCGAACTCTAACTTGTAAGCCTTCCCGGGCTCGAGGAGGGTCGGTGGCTTCAGGACACCCGCGCGGTACCGCGCGCGGAGGCCGAGGTCGTCGATGTTGTAGGACTTCCCGTTCGGGTAGACGTCGCATATCTTGACCATGAAGTCCGTGTCGACGGCGGTCGTCGCCGCGTGGAGGATGCACTTCACGGGGCCCGTCACCTCTATGCCTTGCGGGA
Organism: Promethearchaeota archaeon; assembly: GCA_016932935.1. Classification (GTDB taxonomy): domain Archaea; phylum Asgardarchaeota; class Lokiarchaeia; order Sigyniarchaeales; family Sigyniarchaeaceae; genus Sigyniarchaeum. The sequence goes on from JAFGBX010000330.1 coordinate 9,925, forward strand.
GGGGGGCCGAGGTGTAGACGAGCACGTCGTCGCGGGACTCGGCGAGGTGCTGGTCGAACGCGCCCTTGGGGATGTGCAGGTTGTTCCCGCCCGCGGTGAGCACGGGGTTCGCCGGGTCGTGGAGGTAGTCGTCGGGCTGCTCGTCCGTGGTCGGCGCGTCGAACGACAACGTGCCGTCACCCCTGCGCGAGTTGGCGGCGCCGGAGGAGTGCAGGTAGAGGTTCTGGTATCGGGTGCGGGCCAGCGGCCATTCGTGCTCCCAGCGCCACGTGTTCGCGCCGAGCGTGAATATCCGCAGCGGCGGGGCGTTGATGAAGGCCTTCTCGATGCGGGCGTGCTCGTCGGGGCCGATGTCCTTCAACCAGTAGTCGTACCAGTCGACGTTGATCACGTTCTTGATGAAGTCCGCGAACCCCCCGTGGAGGACGTTATTGAGCTTGATATCTGGATGCCGGACATCGCCGTGCGCCCACGGGCCGATCACCATCTTGATGTGCTTCCTCGCGAAGGGATCCGCGTTGGCCCGGATGTCGCAGAAGTCTTCGAGCGAGACGCGGATGAACATGTCGTACCAGCCGCCGACGATGAGGTAGGGGCGCTTGACGTTCTTGGCCTTGAAGTCGAACATGCCCGGCATGAAGCGCGACAAGTGGCCCACCGTGCTGCCGTAGATGAGCTCCATGACGAAGCGCTGGTACTTCTCCGGCTCCGGCTTGGTCGCGTGGAGATCCAGGCCGAAGACCGCCTTCATGATGGAGACCATCTCCTTCTTCTTGACGGCCTCCATGTCCAGCAGGGTGAACTTCTCCTTGCCGACGGGCATGTTGAACATGCCCTTAGCCGGGTTGTGGACGTAGTGGGTCGTGTACTGGTAGTAGTGCATGCGCTCTTGCTTCTCGAGGCTCATGGGGTCGTAGAACCACGCGCCATCGCACTGGATGCGACTCAGTGCGGCGCTGAGCTCGTTGATCGCGAGGCCGTTGTGCTGGCTCCAGAGGTTGCGGGGCGATGAGACTTGTATCCCGAAGCACGTGATGTCCTCGCTATCATGGATTACCCATTGGGTCATCCCGAGATAACTGGCACCCCACGTGCCCAGCTTGCCGTTGAACCAGAACTGCCGCTTCACCCAGGCGACCACGTCCTGCCCGTCCTCGCGCTCGAGGATCGTGAAGGAGTTGATCCCCGTCTTGTTGCTGTGCCCCGTCCCGCGTATGTCTTGCACGACGACGACGTAGCCGTGCTGCGAGAACGCCTGCCCGATGAGCGGCAGCTTGTCCTTCCAGTACGGCATGCGGATGAGAACCGTCGGCAACTTCTGCCGGCGGGTGTACGCCGACTTGGACGGGAAGTACAGGTCGATCGCGACCTTCACGCCGTCCCGCATGGGGATCATGACGTCCCTGACGCGGTACGGCGTGCCGACCTCGATCTTGAGGAGGAGCAAGGTTTTCAACACGGAGGAGGTTATCGGCCCGAGCGTCGACAGGAGTGGGGTCATGACGTCGGCGTGCTTGAAGAGGTTGATGGGCAGCTTGATGTCCCCGTCCGTGATGACCCGCGGGGGCCTGCTTTTCACGTTCAAGACGCTGCCCGGTTCGATCGACGTGGTTTCCATTCCCATGGGAATCCCTGCCCGAGAAAAGCGAGTGAGCCTTCGACGCTACCAAGACGCACGCTCGGCATTAATAGATGATCGCGCCACCCACCCGCCTTGATGTCGCAACGTGGCACCACCTTGGCCGGCGGGGCCCGCTTTTCGGGCCCGCCAGTCTGCCGGCGTTGCCGGCCTCCCGAGAGCAGGGCATCGGAGATGAAGGCGAGGTTCCCCACGTCTCACGCGTTATGTTAAATGGCAGCATGCCGTAGATCTACTGAGTGAAGTCACATGGCCAGCGAACTCGACCAGGATCCCTGGTGGAAGCGCACGACCGTCTACCAGATCTATCCCCGTTCCTTCTGCGACTCGGACGGCGACGGCATCGGGGATCTCGAGGGCATCATCTCCAAGCTGGACTACCTCGATGACCTCGGCGTGGAAACGCTGTGGCTATCGCCGCCGTACAAGAGCCCGCAGAAGGACTTCGGCTACGACATCTCGGACTACAGGGACATCGCCCCAGAGTATGGTAGCTTGGCAACGATGGACAAGCTCATCGAGGAAGTCCACGACAGGGAGATGAAAATCGTCCTTGACATGGTGCTCAACCACACGTCCGACCAGCACCCTTGGTTCATCGAGTCCAAGTCCAGCAAGTATAACGATAGGAGGGACTGGTACATCTGGCGGGACGGGAAGAAGCCGGGCGGGAAGAAGCCCCCGACGAACTGGAACGCGGTCACGAGCGGCAACGGCTGGCACTACGACCCCGCCACCGACCAGTGGTTCTGGTCCCAGTTCCTGGCCATCCAGCCGGACCTCAACTACCGCAACCCGGAGGTCAAGAAGGAGATGCTCGACGTCTGCCGTTTCTGGCTCGACAAGGGCGTCGATGGCTTCCGGCTCGACATGATCTCGAGCATCTACGAGGACGTCCAGTTCCGCGACAATCCCTCCACGTGGCGACTGCTCCCGTCGAAGACGGAGAACGCCATGCTGTTCCAGAAGCCCTTGCACACGCTCGACCACCCCGACACGCTCGCGTTCATGCAGGAGCTTCGGTCGGTGCTGGACGAGTACCAGCCCGCGCGGTTCATGGTCGGCGAGGTCTCGGGGCCGCTCCCCGTCTTGAAGAATTACCTCGGTGACAAGGCGGAGGGATTGAACTTGGTCTTCATATTCCAGGCGCTCGGCTTGAAGCTGGAGTCCGGACGTGTCAGGAGGTTCCTCAAGGACGTCGACGAGACGTTCCCCGACCCGTTCATGCCAACGCTCGTGTTCTCCAACCACGACCGGATGCGACGCATCTCGCGGCTCGGTGGCAGCATCGAGAAGGCGAAACTCAACGTCGCACTCCAGCTCACCGCGCGAGGCGTCCCGTTCATCTACCAGGGCGAGGAGATCGGAATGGAGCAGCATAAGCTGCCCCTCAAGGATACCCTCGACGTGACGCCGAAGAAATTCATCAAGCCGCCCGCGGGTTATGGTAGAGTGCCAGTCTGGCTCGCGCAAGGGATCAACAACATCGCCCGCGCCGTGATCGGCGAGTCCATCAACCGGGACGAGTGCCGCACGCCCATGCAGTGGGACACGACGCCGAACGCGGGCTTCTGCCCGCCGGGCGTCAAGCCGTGGCTGCCCGTGACGCCCTCGTACGAGGAGCGGAACGTGGCCGTCGAAAGCACGCAGCCGGACTCGCTCTTGTCTTGCTACCAGCGGTTCCTCCATGCCCGTGAGGTCTCGCCCGCCCTCAACTCGGGCACGTTCGAGCTGCTGGATCCGGGCAACGCCAAGCAGCTGGTCATGTACGCCCGCCGTGCGCCGACCGAGGAGGGCCTGCAGGAGACGATCACGATCCTCAACTTCAGCGACAAGCCAGCCAAGGTGCTCAACATGCTCGACGACGCTCGGGTGCTCGTGTCCACGCGGGCCTCGTACGAGCCCCTCCGCGGCAACTTGATCCTGCTCGCCCCTTGGGAGGGGATCGTGGTCTCCAAGTAGTGCTTGTTCCCCCGCTGCCCCAAACACCTCGCACTTTTTTTATCGTAGGCCGAGTAAATCGCCACCGTTTTTTTCGACCGCATAGCGCTCAGCTGCCTACTTTTTGTCGGCTCGACGCGATAGAAATCTCCTTGCCGATCTCGCCGCACCGTCCAAAAGCTTCAATACCGTGTTTTAGGAATAGTATACATAATATCTTTCGAACAACGGGAAGAAACACGCTTCGTCTTTGGTGGCCATTTTGAAAAAAACGACGTTCTCCTTCCTCCTCATCTCCGTGATCGCCATGTCGGGGGCAGCGTTCATGCCGTCCGCGCGAGGTATCGGGCCGGCCGACGCTGGCCTGGATCTGGTATCCTATTTCGCAGACCTTTTCGATGGCGACTATGCCATCGGCACGCAGTACAACGCCGGCGTTGATGGCTATGGCCTCGCTGCCAGCAGGTCGGTTTCCGGTAGTCCAGCCTTCACGCCGTACAAGCGCGCCCCGCTGGACATCGAGGGGCAGATGCAGATCACGCCGGTACTCGCGCCCACGCAGGCCGAGGACGCGATCATCGACCTCATCGAGCGCGCCAGCAACAAGCTCTACATCGAGCAGATGTACATCTACGAGACGCTGAACGACGTCTTGCTCGCCATCATCGCAGCGAGAGGTGCCGGCGTGGACGTACGGATCATCCAGGACGACGGCTCGTACGACCACAACAACATCAGCGCGACGATCCTGGAAGCCCACGGCATCCCAGTGCGGCGCATGGTCCAGAACTCGGGGATCGGCGCCCCGTTCGACACCATGCACAACAAGGGGATCGTCGTCGACGGCACGGTCGCCTTCGTTGCGAGCATCAACTGGTCACCGACGTCGATGCGGAACAATCGGGAGGCGGGCGTGATCATCGAGTCGGCCTCGGTCGCGGGGTACTACGAGGACCTGTTCCTCTACGACTGGGGAAAGGCGGTCGACTTCGTCCCGACGACCTCGTACCCGGATCCCGCCCCGTCGTCGAGCCATTACTTCTCGCCCACGACGTACTCGGGTTCGTTCGACGTCACGTGCCTCGCCGCGCCGGACAACTGCTTCGACGAGGTCAGCACCGCGCTCGCGGGTGCACAGACTTCGATATGGATGAGTGCCTACGTGCTCTCCTCGCCATTCATCATCGACGTGCTCTACGAACGTCTCGCCGCCGGTGTCGACGTGCGACTGCTGCTGGAGAAATACCCCGTATCGACCAGCGAGCGAGACTACAACCGGTGGGCCATGGCCAACCTGACCACCATCGGCGCGAGCCAGGGATCCGGGGGCACCAACTACGCCAGTGGCAGGTGGGCGTCGGCGACCTTCACTTACCAGCACTGCAAGTACGCGATCGTCGACGGCAAGACGCTCATCATCTCCAGCGGCAACTACGCCCAGACGTCGTGCCCGAAGCCGCAGGCGGACGGTGACGTCGACGGGAACCGGGACTGGTGGTTCGTCATCCGCGGTAGCTCGGCCGGCTTGAGCGGCGACACGCCGGGCGCTGGGCCGGTTTTCATCGTCCTGTGCGCCTCTTTTGCCGCACTCGTGGTAGCGGCGCATGCGAGGAAAAAAGTCCATTCATGATCCTTGATTTTTCTTACCATCAGCATGGGTGACGGAAAATGAGCCTTCACGTGAAGGGAATCAACATCTGCCTCGTCACCGCTGATGATCGCGAGGCTATCGCAGAATACCTCGGACATTATGGCAGTCTCGCCCGGGGCCGTGCGGAATGCTTCACCTCGCATAGATTCACGGTTGTCGCCAAGGATCGAGCCCCTTCCCTCACTTGTAGAAGAAGCCGTCTCCCGTGCCAATCCCGATCTTGATGACGACCTCCCTCGTGGCGTTCTTGACCGCGGATTCCAAGGACATGGCTTTCCTCCACCCGATACCGCCTGGAGGCTTGTAGGGATCCTGGGTGTTAGTGAGGATCTCGATCGTGAACGGCTCGCCCACCTTGAATTCCTTGAGACGCTGCACGAGGTTGTCCAGGTCCTCGATTAAACTCATCGATCATCTTTCTCGCCTCGCAAAGATAAACGTAACCCCAGAAAGAATGGGCATTCACAAGCGTTCGGATCAACGCCACGACCGCGTCGATGGGTCTGGTCCCTCGGCTAGCCCCCTCCTCCGGGCAGCCCTCACGTGATCGGGGAAGGAGGGGTGGTGGTCCTGGTGGGCTTTTCGGGGCAACAGCACTTGGAGAGTCTTTCTACTGGTCATCCCAGAACCGCTACGGCCGGGTCATGCCCTACCGGTTCGACGCGTCCGGATCCACGTGGGAGGAGACCTACCGGTACAGCGCCGAGTACGAGGTCGAGGGGGGGCACGTCGTGGCGCTCTGGGTCACGAGCGCGTGGGCGGCGTGGTGGACGGACGACGACCCGGACCGGCGCGACGTCCCGCAACTGCCGCTCGCCGCCCTGCCCGCCAGCATCGGCGACCTCGTGCACCTGCGGAAGCTGTTCCTCGGTGGGAACGCCCTCGCCGCCTTGCCCGCCAGCATCGGCAACCTCGTGCACCTGGAGGAGGTCGCCCACGAAGAGACGGATGTGGGCAGCTCGCCCACGAAGAGACGGATGTGGGCAGAACGTGGACATCCACCTATTATCAGGAGTCCCGGTGGTCACAAGCACCTGAACATGATGGGCGCGGTGGATCCTGCAGGCGGTGAAGTGGTGAGCGCGTTCGTGGAGGAGATGAATGCACGAGTCTACATCAAGTTCTTGTGTCGCGTTCTTTGGAGGTACAAGCCTGCCAAGAAGATCTACATCATCACGGATAACGCGAAGATACATCACGCGATCATCGTCAATAATTTCCTAGCAAGCATCAACCACAAGATAGAGCTTCTCTACATACCACCATATTCACCGGAATTAAACCCGATGGAACAAGTCTGGAAATACATGCGAGAAAGCGTGACACACAACACATTTTATCCTTTATTTCAAGACTTGAAAGATACATTACGCCAGTTCTTTGAAAATCTGAAAATTCGGAATGATGAGGTGCGATCACGATGCAGTTTTTATTAAGTCGGCATCAATAATTCACGAATCCCGGTTTTTCGGGCTTGTCTGTCGCTCGACCATGCGCTTGGCTTCTTGCCTCAATTCTTCCCATCGGCTCAAGATTTCCGCATCGACATAAATATTGAGCCGCCCTCTAGCAAATGGCGACAATGAATGGTGGGAAATCGTGAACCCCCGGCGCTCGCTAAGCTGGCGGGCAGTAATATATTCGTCCATATCGTCCTTGTATCCGTCGGCGTACAGCTCGGCGCAGCGCTCCAGGTTCCCGCGAATTTCCCAATACAAGAAATTAATCAACTTACCATCGCTCCAGTCCACACTTGCCACGAGCGCGGGATCTTCTTGCGGCCCGAAGGCGAGGATGAATTCCGCCTCCTCCTTTGTCACATCTTTGATAGGATTACCAGACACGTCGATGTAACACTTCTCGTGTCGCAGAATTTCGGGGAGCACTGGCACCCGGGTCAATTTATTCCCGTCCAGCATAAGATTACACAATGCCGGCACGCCTTCAAGCACCGGGAAGCTGGTAATATTGTTTCCAGATATATCTATTGTTTGCAAATGCTTCAGCCCGGAAAAGGTATTGGCTCGTATCAAATCGATTCGATTGTGCATCGCGCTCAATTTCTCTAGCATTTTCAAGTGTTCCACCCCTTCAAGAGAGGTCAAGATATTATCTGGGATTGACAAGTGACGCAAATTAACGAGATGTTCGATGCCATCCAGCGAAGCAATGTTATTCATCGGAACTATAAGACTGGTAAGCTTTGGATACGATTCCAGTCCTTGAATCTCCCGGAGCGATGATATCCCTTTTTGAATCAGTCTTAATTCAAATCCATCTTGCCCCAAATCATCTCGGTATCCGATTAATCTGATCGACTCCCCGCGCACGCTCACCGATTCCTCACAATGCTCATTCACTTCAAATTCGCCTTCTCAAGTAGCTCATCGAAAGTCGCGTAGCACTTTCTGCTTACGACATCGAAGAATGGCTTCTCTGAGCCGAATCGATATTCTATTTTAACATATCCTACACTTGGATTGATGGAAAGTATCGATACAATTATTCCGTTTCGTTTTGCTGTAACTGTGGCAATCCCCGGGATCGTCAATCCCGCATCAGACGCCGGTATGACGAATCCTTCGATGAACTCGCGTAACCGCTGCAAGTGAACCTCCTCGACGTAGTTTTCGGCTTCCTGGTATTCGAGCTGCATTGCGATGCTACCTGCTTTTGTTATCGATGAGAACGAATACCTCCCCGTGATACAATTCAGCTGTCCACTCACCACGTGCCCGGTCGGCACCCCTGCTTCATTCAACAAGCTCAAGGTGAAAGACATTCGCCCTTCCGAAGTCGTCAACGCCGTCACGGCGAATCGCTGCTTGTTGTAATGCGTCAAATGCTTGAAAAACTGCACCATGGCATCCGTCACCTGAAAGACGCTCGCAAATTCGCCTAGTCGGCTCCACACTCCACCAGCGCCTTGCTCATATATGATAGTCAATCCCGATGCCTTGTTCACGATCACCCGATATTGCAACGAATCTAGTATGTTCGTGAGCCGGGCGTCTCCGATAGCAATTTTAAGCCGATCAGCGACGAATTGCTTGAAATTAATAGTTAGATCGGTTCTATAATCATCGGCTGTCTCTATGATTGACGTGTGGCGCGTGAAACTTGCATATCCATCGAACAATGACACGAGCGCCGATATGCCGATGCCCGAGAATAACCCATCTATACCCGTATAATCCTTCCCAAACATGAACCCCGAGCCACCAGGCTGTACACCCGAATCCGTGAATTTTCTGCAAGTAGCCTTGTATTCTGTCAGATCGACAATCATGGCCAGCGTGTTCACGAGCTGTCGTACCTGAAGCGCCCCGGCTACCGAATCGATGTCAATCTCCCTTCCACGGAGCCCTAAAGGGATGAATGCATCATCAGAAACCGTGAACAGCATCGCTGTTTTCCCCTCACTGTTCGTGCCGACACGTAATGAGAAACCCTCAAGATCATTCGCGATCGACAATGGCTTTAATAATCCAAGCGGATCCCCGAAGATCCTCATAAGAATCGCTTTGATCTCGGCAGGTGATTTTGCTGAATAATCGACGATCTTGTTCTGGTATATATCTGGAATACGATCGGATCCGGAGAATTGCACTCGATAGGTCCCATCTATTGTATTAAAAGCGATTTTAATAGTTGGGCCGAAGCGATTAATGTCAAAAAATGTCACACAACCCCTTTCGCCTTCTCCGATGAAAAGTCTCATTTCATTTATATTTTCGAGCCGCATATTAGGATAACATAAGTTCCTGACCATGGCGGGTATACCAGATGCCTTCCAAGTCACTTGTTCACTCGGGGATAGTTCCGGCCGCTCTGCGTTTGGGTTCATCGCATTAGCGAACCCCCACGTCCAATCCTCCCCATGAGCGAGCGTTTCACCCGCGGTCAATCCATGCCAATGCTCGGTGAACATTAATTGCCAGACTTGGTTTATGGTATTTACTGCCTGAATGTTACTAATCCAATTCTCGAGTGAGTTTCCATACGTTTCTACTAATCTTGATAGTGTTATAGACCCATCTATGTGCTCGCCCGATTCCGCTTGCATTCCGAATGCGAGGAATTGCATCCTGCTAGGCATATCGTCCCATGCAGGATTCGGCTTCCCATTGATAATTGGATTCGCAAGGATGCTCGCGTCTGTCTCGCCTGTTGATCGTCCAAGGGAATAATAATTGCTCGAGATAAACCTAGAATAATCGTATGCATCGTAGTGACCCTCGGGCTTTACTCCAAAACGGCCTCCCAGCTTCTGATCTTGCGCCACGCTTGCTAGGAATGCAGCGAGATCGTCGATCGTCGCGCCAGCCAGTGGAGTCCATGAATAGATTTTCCCTTTCTCTTGAACGTTAATCGTTTCACCCATTGCTGCTTTGTATAACAATTCGACGATTTCACTATTCTGCGTTTTTGTATAAGCAATGAGTACGATCTGTCGTAATTGAATTACGTTTGTCCTTTCATTCCCATTTCTTGCTACAAATTGGATGCCCGCGTATTTTTGTTTCATATATTCCTTGAACGACGAAATATCCAAGCCTTCAGGAACCGTCAATGCAATCGTTCGGAATCGCGGGTTCACCCCCACGCCGTCATAGAGATAACGCTGCACGGTTCTCTCGAAATCTTTTCGATAATCTTTATACTGCATTGAGCCATCTTCGGAAATAATCGTCGCCGGTTCCAGCACATCGTTTGCTTTATCATCGACAATCACGAATGGCCCGAGCCAGGTTATATCTTGCTTCATAAAGCCGGGCGGGATTATTTTACTATTGGGATCCTCGAGCAAGATGAAAATATTATCGAGATTGTGGAAGGATCTCTTTCCCTCATGCTGCCAGGACATATCACTCCTCCCGCTGAAGAAGGGAATCTTGCCTTCAAGTGCTAGTTTCCGGAATTGGTTCAGATAAGCCCACTTTCCGCCACCTTGTCCATATACAAATTCTTGGAAATCCTCGAGCCCTTGAGATCCCTCATGGAAGCCTCCTTTTGCGCTCGTCTCTGAGGAAGGTACGAATATATCGTTTATTGCTTTAGTAAAAGCCACTTGTTGAGCAACAAACGCCGTCTGAGATGGCGAACCAGGCGTATCAAACGCGTGGTTAAAATTCTTAACTATGTCAAGCATTAAATCACGGAGGTTCTTGTATGTGGCCGCAGAACGCTGCATCGCCATTAAGAAACCCACCGCTTTCATAAAATTTGTCATCAAGGGCGCCGTACCCATAAAAACATTATTACGCTCCTCTGCTTCTTGATTTCTTTCTCGGGTAGTGCCTGGGTAATTGTCGAGTATTTCCTTAGCTACTTTCACAATCCGCGGATCACTATTTTTTGAGAGAACCGTGATCCGGCACATATCATATAATTGGTAAAATAGGCTGACGAATTCAATCACCAGATCTTCACTATTGGCATTCTCTCGTATCTTCGCTTTCCACTTCGCAAATTTCGCAGCGACCTCCGAATCAGGGGGATTGTTGGTCAATTCTTTGAATGCAGGCAAGTCACGAAATTGCGAATACGTTAAATCTAAAATACGATTCAGCGAATTCAATGGATGATGGCTTTTCAACTCAGAGAAGGATTCTATGTTCGGATCCACTGTAGCCATGGCTGCGAGTGCTGGTCCCACTTGATTTACGAATTCAGTCGAAGCAGCGCCCATATTCCGCATTATCCTAAGATCCGCAGAACTCAATTGTGACCTCAATTGATTATTGATAGAAAATACTGCGTGTCCTGCTGAATCCGTCACGATGGACACCTTATGGACTTTAATAATATGGTCACTAAATCTTTTCATCATGGTCTTCTGATTCGCTTGATTGAATTTCGCTCCGCACAAAGCACAATCAGGATCACTGACCACCGCGTCTCCTCTAAGTGCTAAAAATTCACTCGCCCTCATCTGTCTGATAGCATCCCATCCCCAAACCGTACCGTCCTTCAGTCTTACTGCGATGTTGATGAAAGCATCTTTAGAGACGCGGAAGGCGTCCTTCACCCACTGCTGCTCCAGGATCTCCTCCATGGTGAGCGTCGGGTTGGTGATCGCCGCGGTGCGGACGATCTCGAACATCGTGAGGGCGACCATCTGGACGACCGAGTCTTGCTTCATGTCGAGGCCGGGGAACTGCTCGGCGGTCCACTTCTGGAACTCGGGGTTGGGCGCCTTGATGTTCGCGTCGGCGGCGGCGACCTTGCCTCGCAGCACGTCGAAGAAGGCCTTGACCTGGTCCCGTGCCGCCGTGATCTGCTTGATGACCCCGTCCACGCGCCGGAGATCCGCGGCGATACCTGCTTGAATGCCATCGACATGCGTCGAGAGGCGGCACGTCGGATTCATCGTGTATCGAGTGTTGGTGGCAGTATCGATAACAGTTCGCTGCTTCTCCAAGAGCTGATCACGTTCGGCTTCCGCCTTCACGAGTTCCTGGTCGATCCGCTTGTGCATGGCGTCGAACTCCTGGTAGGTGCGGGCACGGGCGCGATAATCGCCGAAATTCTCGACGGTCGAGACGCCAAACCAGATCGCTTCGCCGAGCGATTCGGCCAGCCAATCGGCACAGACATCATCGAGCAACTGGGAGGTCCCTTCCTCGAGGATCAACTCCTCGAACACCTCCTTGGTGACGTCGACGACGCCCTTCAGGAAGCCCTTGATGCCGCTGCCGTACCACTGCGCGAGCGGGGTCCCGGCGACCGAGATGCCGGTCAGGATCCCCTTGGACGCGAGCACGGTGATGACCACCTGGACGGCGCTGAGGGCATACATCCAGTTCTGCACCTCGGCTTGCTTCGCCTCCATCGCCTCGTTCAGGATGCTCTCGTACCTGCCAGACATGCACGAGATCTCGTAGAACAAGTGGTTGGCAGGGTCAGTGTCCGTGATCTCGTGGGAAGCGATGGCGGGTGCATCTTGCCGGGTGTACGCGGTCATGGCGGTGATGTCGGAAACCTCGACGTTGGGCACGACCTCGCGCTGCTCGAGGACGAGATTGCCCGACAGCCACGAGTCCGTGACGAAGGCGATGCCGGACGTGTCGGTGAACGTGGCGTTGGCAGCGAGCACGTCGCGGACGCGCGTGGCCAGGTACGCGGATTCGGTGCCGGTGATGGTTGCCGATGGATCGATCGCGACCTTGATGAACCTGTCTGCATCGACGCCGGACGGGGGCAAGGCATCCACCGGCGTGCCCGTGTCGAACCACGCACACCACGCCTCGCCGCTGGAGCCATGAAGCATGATGTAATCCCCGGTCGAGATGGCGGCCCGCGTGGTGAACTCGATGGTCGTCGTGGTCGTGCCTGGAACGAAGGCGGCCGGCCGGCCGTGGTTCGAGAAATCGACGAGCCCGTAGCGCTGGAACGAGAAGCCGATGTTGCCGAGCCCGTCGATGGTCGGGACCAGGTTCGTCGCGAGCCCGGACGTCGAGTGCATGGCGTATGCCTCGGCATCCTCGGTCGTCGACCGCATCCTCGCGGTGAGCGAGCGCGTGTCGATCGTGACGGGGGACGTGGCCGCGATGGAGACCGTGAGGGTCACGTACGAGCTCGCGCCGGGGGTGATCGTCGTGATGGTCGATGTCGCCGACACGCCGGGGAGATCCTCGACGGCAAGGGCGATTGTCAGTTGATCGTATACAAGGCCTACTGTTGATCCCCCGGTGATGTCATACCCGACAGTATTGCACCGGACCTTGATCCTGAGGGAGAACGACTCGCCGGCGCCATGCAACCCGTCACCGTTTATCGCCTCGATGCTCTCGATGTAACTGTCTAGCGGCTCGAACCAGTAACAGTCGCTGCTATCATACCACCCGTATTTCTGCAAGGGGCGTATCCTGAGGGGATAGATACCGTCATGAAACGCATCGAACACGCCATGGCGCCAAGCGATCGATCCGGAAGACTTGCCGAAATTGTCGTAATATGCCTTGTCCTCGACCCAACCCGGATCGGAGACAAAGAGACGTGACGGGATGTACCGGGTATTGTAATCGACGAATTGGTAGAACGGTAACTTGAATGGCACCGCGAATGCCTTGGAGCCAGAGCCTGGCGCGCTGCTCACCAGGTCATCGTAACCGCTCGCCACGCTGCTTCCGTAGACGTACGGGGATTCACCCGTGCCGCTGTCGGTACGCAAGAGCTCCCCGCCCGCCTCCTTTGTGGAATCGAAGTATGTCTGTATCCCGCTCCGCACGGCACCCCAGATGATGAAGCATGCGGTGCTGATGGCGAACCCGACGAGCGCGCCTATCAAGGTACCCCATGGCCCCCCGGCCGACCCGATGGCGGCGCCGGCTGCCGCGCCGGCCCACGCGCTGAAGACCATGATGCCGATACCGACCGCGAGTTCCGCCACCCACATGGCCCAGAACGCGGCGTCGAACTGCTCGACGAACCATCGTTGCGCCGTCTCGTACGCCAGGCCGGTGATGTATTCCAGCTTGCTGTATGGGGCATCCGCCATCCAATAGGTCGGGAAGAATTGATCGCGCGTGTCCGGGGTGACTTCCAGCTTGCCGGAACCATCGTCGATGAAGAACCCGATGGCCTTCGGGAGATGGACGAACGCGCCATCCGCATCCTCGTAGAATGCCATTTCGCCCCAGTAGGTCTCCGTGGTGAACACGAAGCCGATATCCCGCACCCCGTCGCCATTTGAATCGTAGAAGTAGATCGTCCCTTGCCCCACGCGCGCATCAGGGAAGACGGTAAGACGGGGATCGAGTAGAACGTCCGTCGACTCGATGATGAGCACGTCGGCCGTGATCTCCTTCTCTCCATCTACCCCGAGCAAGAGGAACGTGCGCCTTGCCTCGAGATCGCACGTTTCATCCGTGGAGGCAATGCCTCCTGCCCGCCGGGTCACCCGGTGGGTCTCATACGTCCAGAGCCCGTTCGCGGCAATGTCGGCGCTGACGTGATCGGCCAGCACGGCGTGTTCTTTCAACTGTGCATCGTTCATGGCACTCGTGTTGGCATTGATCAAGTCGGGGCGGGGCGCGTCGTCCCAGAGATCGAGATGCTCCTCGATGTAATCGTCCAGCGAGCCGTCCCCGTCGAGCTCGTATGCGTCGGAATATCCACGCGTGATGCGCGATCTGGCGAAGCTCGGCAGCGTCGTCTCCCACTTGCCAGGCACCCATGTGCCGGTGGCACCGGATCCAGGCACCCAATAACGCGAGAGATTCGCGACCATAGTCTTGCTCGTCGCAATGGTAAACTCCGAGTGCTTCCAGTCCAGAAGCCCGTCCTCGTCCTGATCGATGCTCGTGTCGATGTACGTCACGTTCCGCAAGGCGACCATTCCATCGAGCACGTAGGGCTTGGCAGACCGGCCTTGAACGACACGTGCCTCGAAGATGCCGTCACCGGACATGTCGTATGCGATCACGTCGTTCCATCCATCCAGCAAGATGTTCCCGCCCGCGTCGATGATGGCATCCCCGCCGCTGTCGGTGTATTGGATGACCGAGTCGTAGGTGCCCGAGTAATCGAGATCGAAGAAGCGCGTCGCGATCCAATCATCCCGCCCTGGTGATGGCGTGAACCCGGCCGTGGTCCACGCGCTCGTGTCCGCGGGGAACGATCCAGGCGAGCCAAGCTGGTACGCGAGGTTCTGGAAGGTGTTGGCCTGGGTGTCGAACGACGAGGAGAACCAGTTTCTCAACACGCTGCCGCTCGTCAGGTTCTGGCGCATGATCTGCACCGACCGCAGCTCCAGGCTCGTCGAGCTGCTCGCGGGCATGGCGATCTGCAATCCCGTGAACCCGCCCGAGAACTGCACCGTGCCTGCCTTAACCCCAGCCCAGGACAGCGTCGCATATCCGTGCGCCGCGTCGAACGGGGCGATCGGGACCGGGATGCTCGGCGGTGTTCCGGATGCGACTTGCAAGCTCATGGTCGCCGCGTTCGACTCGTGCTCGAGGAACACCCCGGCGATCCCGACGACCGCGGTCATGTTGTTCACCGCCGCCTTCTCCTTCCACGTGACGGTGAAAGTGATGGAGCCGAGGTTGGTACCCGCGGGGATAGCGAGCGGGTGCACTGCATCCAACATACCCCCGCTCCCGAACTGGTCGACAAACGGGCTTCCAACAGCCGTCCCGGTCGCATCCTTGAACGTGGCCGTGATGGACTGGATGTTCGAGACGTTCCCCATCGCGACGGCCCGGTACCCGAAGAGCTTGTACGCGCTCCAATCGATCGAGCCCGTGAGGGATGGGTTGATGTGTTTGGCGATCTGCTCTGTGAAGCTCATGGTGGCGCTCATGGTTGCTTCCGGCCGGGCAATGCCGAGATCCATCATGATATCACGATCCGGATCGATCTTGCCCTCGTACACGTCCACGTCGATATTGCCACCCGTCAAGAAATCCTCGATGCGGGACGGGGCACTCGTATCGGTCATGTTCACGCAGAAACCATCACCGCTCTGCACGGTGGACCTGCCGCGGCCGAAGGTGATGTTAGCCCGAGTCGTCAAAGCCGCATCGCTGTATCCCTCGAGCACGACCGTGAAGCCGTACCAGCCGTCGTCCTCGTCGACGGCGCCGTCGCCGGCACCTTCCGCCAGCTCGTTGTACGCGGGATGGAGCTTGTTGTTCGGCCACCAGCTGCCCGCCAGGGGGTTCCTCGCGGGGTTCCCGCCCACGGGGCCGTCCCACGTGAGCTCGATGCGTGTCTTGCCGACCTGGTTGGCCTGGATGCCCGACGACAGGAAGTCGGGGCACGCCAGGATCTTCTCCATGATGTCGCGCGTGAGGGTCTCCGCGTCTTGCCATCCGAAGCCGACGCTGATCTCGTACAAGTTACCGGCCTGCGACGTGGTGCCGTCGCCCCCGATCCTGATCTTCCATTCCCTCACGCCGTTCGTGTCATAAACGCTGAACCACATGTCGTGCAGGCCGTCGAACGAGCCGAACGTCATGCTCGGCACGTCGACGACGACCGCCGGCCTCTCGTAGTGGCCGACATCACCCGCGGGGAACATGTTCGCGATGGACATCGGTAAAAAGCCACTCTTCCACTGCCCTGCCGTGAAGGTCGATTGCCCGAGGACCTGTGTAGGATCCGGCACGTAGTAGACAGGCATGCTCTCGGTCAAGTCGACGGTGCTGGCGCGCGGCGGGGATCGAGCCACGTTCTTGAGCACGGTGACGCGCACCTTCTGGAGCGGGTCGATCTCGGGCACGTGCGTCGCCAATCGAATGCCGTCGATGCTGGTCTGCATGGTACCGAGCACCTGCCCGGCGGGCTCCTTCGTGGTGATCCATTCGACGTCCTCGGAGTCGAACGAGCTCTGCCCGGTCTTGGGATAGAGGATAGCTAAACCCGCGCTCGTCAAGTAATCCTTCGAGATGGCGTACGAGGAACCCGCCGCCACGCGCCAATCGACGACATCGTAGACCGGCTTGAAGCAGTACTCGTCGAAGTTCGCGTAATCGTAGCCCTGGTTCGATAGCCATGTTTGGCTGGCTTCAGACGAAGGATCGTACACCTGGACCAGCTCGTTCCAATCATCGACGACGATGTCCTTCAGGCCAACGGGCTTCCGGTAGGTGAGGTAGACAGAATCGACGACATCCTTGTCCGGCCCGACTGCCGTGTTCAGCGTGAGGGACGCGGCGAAGCTGCGGGCAATGGTGCTCGCCGTCCCGCTGGTCGCCGTGGCGAGGTCGAGATATGACGAGTGCTGCGTGTAGACGGCGGGTGTGATGACCGCGGTGATGCGGCGCTCGAATGCTGGTTTTTCGACCAGGATCGAAGATCCGTCGCCATCCGCCACTTGCTGGTAGGTCTTGATGACGCCCTTGGTGATGGACGGCTCGGTGCGGCTGCGGATGTGCTCCTGGAACTTGAAGCGCAAGAAGAGGTCATCCGCATCCCGGTCGTCCACGACCCCGTCCCCGTTGATGTCTGTCGTCGCGCGCGGGATCTCGTACCAGGTCTGGTCTTGCTCGCCAGCGGGCGGGTCGCCCGTCTCGCCGAATGCGCCGAGGATAGCAGGCCATGAACCACCGGTGAGGAAGGGATCATCCGCGCGATAGTTCATCACGTTGAGCACGGAGGCGATCGGTCCCGACACCGTGAACTTGAGATCATTGGCGAAGGTGGTTGTTTGATACCCGTCGTATCGCTGCAAACCCATGTTGTCCATGATGTCGTTGCAGTAAAGGTTCATGAAACTGTTGCTCCAGACCTTCTGCTTCATCGAGGTGCTAAGGCCCGTGGAAACAAAAACCACGTTCTCCCACCCTGTCATCTTTGGCACCATCCAATGCGCCCGCGCCACGGACGTGCACGTGCCCACCGGCCGCCAAGTAAAGCTGATGTCGACGCTCGTCCCTTCGAGATCCGCTGGACTGCCACCGCCAGGTGCAGCATATGTCCAGGTACCCGCGCTGGCGGGGGACGAGAGCACGTCGATCGCGAACGGGATGACTTGCTGGTAATTCGTCGTGCCGGCGGTCGGGTTCACGGTCAAGCTCCACGTGTACCGCTTGGATGGCAGGGCGGCGCTCTTGATCTCGATGCTGGCCACGAAATCCTGGTTCGGGGCGCTCGTTGCGATGAATGAACCGGACAAATATGCACGGTACGGCAAGTAGAGGCCTGGATACGACACGGCGAGGCCGTTCGTTTCGTCGGTCGATGTCGTGCTCGCCACGTCGGCGCGCGTCTGCATCACGATGGATTGATGCACGGTTTCCGCGATACCACTCACCGTGGTATACGTGCCGGCCCGGGCACCGTCTTGCCAAGATGCGTTCGCGAATTGCCAGCCAGCCATCACCCGCTCCGCGGAACCGGATGCTGACAAGTATACCCTTGGCAATATGCTGGTCGGCGTGCCATCAGCGTTGCGGAACACGTTCTTGAACGTGATGGTGGTGTTGTGCGGTGCAAAATCGTCGGCGACGTCCAAGCTCGAATGTGCCACGACGAGTGCGTCGACGATGACAAATTGGACGGCCGTGAAGGCCATCCGGGTAGCAACGTCGTCGCTCGTCCACGGGCATCCCGTCACGGGATCCGTTCCGAAGACCGCCGCTCCCGATCCGTCGACGACCTCCACCCCGCCATATTCCTGGTGAGGCACCCAGAGCCCCGTCGTGACAGTCTCGCGATTGACATCGGGTGACTGCCCTTGCGCCGTGATCTGTGTGTCCAAGGACGTGAACGTGACGGTCTGCCCGGCTTCCTTCAAGTTCATGACGAAGGATCCATTGTCACCGGTATCGCCGTTGTACATGTTGGTCGCGAGCGCCGTGTTCGCCGGAAATTCCGTGATCCACGTCCAGTAATCCTTGCTCGACCCGGCCCGCATGGTGGAATCGACCAGGTGGATGTCGAGATAGATCTCCTTGTCGGAATAGTCCGCGATGTCCTTGAATGCGACCTGGATGTCGATGGGGTACGAGACAAGTTCGGGTATCCCGGTGGTCGGATTCGCTTGCCACCGTTTCCCGTAGATCCAATCGTCTTCTCGTGCGATCACGCTAGAGAACGTATCGAGCGGGACCACGAAGTCCTTCCATGCAGTCGCGTCGTCCTCGACGAACACGGTGATCGTCTGCTCGATCTCGCCATCCACGATGATGTCGACCTCCGTGCCATCGTTCGTCGGGAAACCACCAACCACTTCAGAATCTTCATCAACAAGCTCCTCGGAAGTATCATCAAATTCCACGGCCGGATCGATCGTCGTCACGTCGATCGCATCGAGGATGATCTCCCCGGTCGCCGCGGCTTCGGCCACGAGCTTGAACGACGTGCAGTTGTAAAGGGTAGTTCCCGCCTTGGTGGTGAACGGGACCGAACCCGCCTTGTACGTGGTCTCGACGCTCGTCGTTGAATCGATCGCTGTGATGATGTATTCCGTGCCAGAGAGAACCGTGATCGTGACGTGGTATTCTCGTCCCGTGACGGGGGTAAACAAGGGGGAGTAGGTGTTGTCCCCCGTTCGGGTAGACAGGGTCGTACCATCGAATTTCATCATGAACGGTGCATCGAGGCTCGGCACCTTGAGCGGGGCGATGTAGAGGGCACCCCCCGAGAACGGCGTCGTCAGGGTGAAGGCGAAGCTCGCCTCGTACGAGTACCACGGCGTCATCTGGCCAAACAGATGCTCGATGGCGGCTTGCGCCGTGGTTCCAGTCTTGCTAAACTTGCCCGCCATGTCGTCGGCGCCCGAGGCATCTTGGCCTTGGCCAAGATGATATAAGAATCGATGAACCAATCAAGATTCTAGATGAATTAGAAGCCACCTATACAAAGAAGGCATTCTCGAGGATCAAACAGTTTTTCCTTAACTCCTGGCGAGAAGAGCAGAGCGAGGATCTTGGGCATACGAGGTTCGCTCGTTTGGATCGACTGCTTTTAACAGGCTTGTTCGATAAATATGACTTCGACATATCTATCCAAGGGCGAGAAGTCGTCTTCTTGTATGGCATCAACGGCATCGGCAAGACGACCATCTTCAATATCATCTATTGTTTCTGCCTCGGAGATTTCTTGGCAATCAAGAGAATTCGCTTTAAGGAGGCCATGTTCTTTCTTTCTGATTGGAAAGGAGTGTCGTCCTCGACGGTCGCCATCCACAACGGAGCCGACTCATTGGAGATCTTAATAGCTGGTGGCACTTTCATTCTGAAGGAGAGCGAGAAGGTAAGGGGGGAAAAGATTATGCTCTTGGCAGCCACCTACCCGCTTATCCAGGCGTCGTCGACATATCAGCAATTACTTGGGGTTATCAGAAAGAGTATGGGACGCTCATATTTTGCAGGGGATATTCCGCTTGAAAAGTTTTGCGAGGTCTTCATTCCGCTCATCGCGAGCCTCCCCATCTATTATATTTCGACTCAACGATTAAGAGTCGACAAAAACCAGATCATCAGCTATTTTAAAAGTCTCGAGAGCGAGGACGAAAAGCGAAAGAAGAGATTTAGAAAAAGCATAGTGTCTCGACTTAGCGATCGAGACAGAATTACTTCACAACACTCGAATTACTCCAGAACGTTGCAGCAGGAGTTAAAAGGGATCGAAGATAGAGACGCGTTTTTGTCGGGACTCTCATTCGAGGATCTGAAAACCGAAATTCTGAGTAAGGAGATCACCGACCGAGCTAGACAGCTCTTAACAGCATCACGCTCGAAGGAATTCCAGACCCCGAAGAAAGATCTTTTCTACCGACTAGTAGATGAGTTCCTCGAGGATAAAAGGATCGTGGATGACCTTCGTGAGGGCTTTATAGCGGAAAGCTTCGAAAGAGTACGCATCCCTCTAGACAAACTTTCATCAGGGGAGAAGAATCTAATCGTAATATTGTACGACTTGATCTTTCTCACGAATCCCCATACGACCATCTTGATCGATGAGCCGGAAATATCGATGCACGTCGGATGGCAAATCCGTTTCGCTGATACACTGCTCCAAATCTCGAAGACAGGTAGACGCACCTTTCTCATCGCCACCCACTCCCCCCAAATAGTACATGGAAGGAGGCATCTCTGCATCACGGCATCCAAATACAGCAGCAGCGAGAAACCATGACCATTGCTGGCCCTAGTATATCGGAAGATGATTTCTCTACTACGATTCTATGGGCCTTGGATAGTAGAGAAATGAAAGTGGTGCTCGTTGAAGGTGAATATGATTATGCCGTCTTTTCGAAGATGATCAACTCTGTATTATTCTTCGATGGGAATAGGACTGAGAATAATAAGAGCGCAGTCATCAAATGTGCACAATTACTACGAGGCGACAATTCCAAAGTTACGAAATTTATCGGAATCGTGGATGCCGATTTTGATAGGATCGCAGACCAGCCAGAACCAAGCCTTCCACCTCATGTTCTCTACACAGACGCTCATGATCTCGACTTGCTGATATTTTGTTCAGAAGCTCTCGAATCGTACTTGAGGTACGATTTCATCGAGTCCTGGAAGCTCAGCGTGGTCGATATAAGGGAGACTTGTCTCCGCTTGGCGAAGGAATATGGTCTCTTCAAGCTATTCTTGCACCACTCGAAGGTATCGAGTAAGAAGATGTCCCCAATCGAACAATATGTCAATCCGCATGATCTAAGCCTTAGAGATGTCGATATCTTAGAGGATGTAAAGGCATCGATGGCTTCTAGAGGAGGTCTGAACGAAATCTACAATGTCATTCTCGATAAGGAATCGTATATACCTGATAGCCTAAGGATGGACATTCCGAACGGGCACGACGCAATCCGCATCTTTACATGGCTAGCCCTCAAGAAGCGGATGGGATTACGGAAGAAAAACCTCGTGGGTGCTGATAATAAGAAGGATGGACAAGAATTCGATGACCTCGTCAAGGACGTGGAATCAGACTTGAAGAAATGTTATGATTCGGAATTCTTCAAACAAACACACCTCTACAGCGAAATCCGCCGAATAGAAGACTCGACGAGCATTAGATTCCTTACAATATGACAGATCCGACGCGTCCTTGATGGATCGAGAGCATTAGCTCGCTAGCCGCCGCACGAGCACGTCGCTCCACTCGCCCCCGCCCCGCGGCACGAGCTGGAGCACCTCCCACCCGTCCGCGGCCAGGGCGGCGAGCACGTCGTCGATCGTGCCCTCGACCATGAGGAACGGCCCGCCCGCCTGGCCGGCGACCTGGTACCCGGGGCGCCCGTCCTTGCCGCGCAGGTGGGCCAGCCCGAACACCCGGTACTGGTGCGGCCGCGCCCCGGCCGCGCCGCGCCCGGGCCCCGCTCGCCCCTTGCCCGCCTCGGCGACCCGCTCCTGCCACCACCCGGCGTCGTGCTTGATGGCCTCTTGCACGGTGCGCGTGGACGCGTGGAACCGTTTGGCCAGCGTCGCGACCGAGCCCTCTTTGTCCTCGTACGCCCTCGATATGTCTCGCTTCTTCCGCAGCGAGTCGATCTCGCCCTTCCGCATCATGACATCGCACCCGTGCGCCCCGGGATCGGACGCCGCGCGTCGCGTCACGCGCCGCGTGGTTATGAATCTTGCGCGCCAGTCACGGGTCACGCCGCACCGCCCGTCACCGGCCCGTCTTGCGGCCACACGCGGTCGGGCCTCAACACCCGGCCGGGATCACGATGGCCTGCGATCGCGCGCCCGGTCACGTGGTACCGGCCAGGGCCGAGCCCGGCGGGCACGTCGAACCGCGACGAGCGCGGCTGGGGGCCCGCCCTTGCCGGTCCCGGTCACGTGTGGTCACGCGCCAGCATGGCGTGGGACGACCCGATCGTGCCTGGAACGGTGGGGACGCGCCGTGCCGGGATGGACGTTTCCGTCCCGCCCCCC
>JAFGBX010000040.1 GCA_016932935.1 Promethearchaeota archaeon
AGTCGTTTAAGGACGGGATCTGTCGCCGCAGCGAGCATTCCGCCGCGAAGATGCCCATGACGATGCAGATCACGAGGTTGCCGAGGATCGGGCCCCTGAATTCCTTCAAGAAGGCCGTGAACTCCGCCGTCGTGAACCGGAGCTGGATCGCCATGGCTACCTGGTGTCCGCGGGCCCTTCTTTATCTTTTCACGCGCCGCGCCAGGGACACCCCGCCGATCGATCCGGGCCCGGTACCGAGGAGGCGGGGCCGCGCCGGGTCAGATCCTCTCCCACACCTTCCTGGTCCGCTTGCCCGCCTCTTCGATGGCCGGCTGCATCGCGCCGGCCGGGGCCAACCTCAGCTCCACCGCGGACTTCATCGTGGACACGTGCATCGCGTAGACCTTGCCCCCGTCCTCGTACACGACGAAGCTGCAAGGGAACAGCGCACCCGCCTCCTTGGCGGCGTCGAGCGCCATCTTGGCAATGTCGGCACCGCACACGCATAGCATCGTGTACCTGGGGTAGTCGACACCGAGCTTCTGCTTGAACACCTCGTGGATCGGCTTCACCATCATAACCATGAAGCCCGCCTCGGTCGCCGCCTTCTCGACCGCCTTCACCGCGTCGTCGAACGGCAGCGCCAGTTCCTTCTTCAAGACCTCGACCATCGTGCTTTCACCTCGTTGGGTGGTGTCCGGCCCCGCCACTCAAAAAGCCCTCGCCTATTGTGCAAAAAAACGGCCTCCGCTTGCTTGATATTCAGAGATTTCCCGGGATCGCGTGATGATACCCGCCCCGCGAGACCCGCGCCCGCACGGGCGCGGGATCCAGGACTACCTTTCCCTCTTCTCCCCCATCCTTCTTCCCTCCTTCTCATAATCTTTTTCGGGGCGGGATCATTTTTCCCATACCCGTCGAACGCTTCCAGAATTGATGGCGAGACCAAAAGCTGTTCGATGATTGGTGCATCACGGGTGCTTGATGATGGGACAAGATAGAGGGAGCAAAAAGCATTACCTGGACGACCTTTCCCGCGGCTCGCGTGCCAGCAGTAAGGCAATGAGGAGCGCGGTCACCCATGCGAGAACGACGAGCGCCGCTCCCGTGGGTTTTGACAGGTCGCACATGAGGTCGCGCCCCAGCAGCCACCACAGGTTCGCGTCGCGGTAGTTGTAGCAGATGTCGAAGCTCGCCGGGGGGTTTTCATTCACGGAAGCGTTCATCCGGTCGAGCGCGTCCATTCCGTAGCTGCTGAACATGCCGCCGAACCCCGCAGCGTCCCAGAGCAGGAAGTACGTGACCTCGGTGCATCCGAACGACTTCGCGACCAGCGTGTCCCGGACGAGGTTGTCGAAGCCGGTCGCAGCCCCCCACGACACGAGGTCCGGCTGGTACAAGTCGCGGGAATAGCACGACGTGTTCGTGGGGCCGAGGTATATCCCTCGCCTGGCCGGGGCGATCCTCGACGAGAGCGTGAAGAGCTTGGTGTACACGAAGTAGGACGTGCCCCATGGCTCTAACGGTGACCAGGGCTTTTGCGGCTCGTCGACGAGGCACCGGTAGATCATGGGCGCGTAGGTCGTGAACCGGTCGGGGACGGCACCGTTGTAGCCCTCCAGCGCCTGTATGTCGAAGTCGCCGTCGTAGGCCTGGTCGATGATGTCCGTGTACGACGCCACGCTCTCGGTCTCGATGGTCCTGTTGCGCGCCGCGGACGCGGCGTCGATGTAGTCGAACATCGTGTTCCATTCCAGGATGGAGTCCACGACGGACGGGAAGGCCTCGCTCCAGCGGTACCCTTCGCCCTCGATGTCGAAGAAGAACCCGAGCCACTGGTCGAGCGTCCCGTTCGTTTCGCAAACCCGCATGAGCTCGGTGGCCGCTTGCACGGTCTCCGCCAGTTTATCGATCCGCGGGGGGGAGATGTGCACCCGGTACGTGATGCTCGGCATTGCCGCCTCCAGCGCCGCCAGGAATGGGATACTGGCGTTCGAAACGGACATCGCGAGGTCGAGGTTCACCCCGTGCCGCTCGAGCTCCGCGCAGAGCGCCGGCGTGTAGAGCCCGGAGTCGTTGTTCGGGGCGAAGAAGCTGAACTTGACCTGCTGGCTCCCCGGCGTGATCGTTACGGGCACCGGGGTGGCGCCGACGGTCGCGAGCACGCCCGGCAACGCGACGAGGGCGATTACGATGGTCACGCGGGCACCGCGCTTTACCACCACTCGTTGCTCCTCTGGAAGCCGCCTCGCGTCGCCACGGTCGGGGAAGGCCGGGAACCACGGCCCGAGGATCCACGACTTTTTCCGCATCCCGAGTGCAATGGATTCCACCAGGAACCGCGTCATCTGGAGCGCGCCGTTGGCCAACAAGATGACGAAGATCCCGACCACGATGTTATAGGTGTCGGCGTAGGCGATGCGCGTCGTGTCCCCGTGGCGCAATATCCAGTCCCCGGGTACCAAGAACCATATCGCCCCGAGCACGAACGACACGAAGCCCGAGATCCGGTACCTCGACACGAGCAGCGCGAAGGCCAGGAGGCAATCGAACGCGACGCCGGTCAAGACGTTGAACGTGGCGTCCAGTGCGGGCATCAAGCCCTTCGATGCCGCGATGGACGGGATGCCGATGAAATAGTACGACATGAAGATAAACAAGAAAATGATGCACGTCCTGTTGACGACCGTGAGGACCCGCAAGAGTTGTGCGTTCATGTGGCCACCCTTGGATGATTAATTGCCGAGTAAGAGAATGGGACGAGAATTCCGTGGGCGCGTCCGGTCATTGCTTGTACTTGCCTATGAGGTCCTTCTCGGACGGGAAGGACGTCCTCATCGTGTAGGCCTTGCCCTGCGCGGCAGCGATCGAGTACCGGACCAGCTCGCTCGTGCGGAAGGCGCCGAGGATCCCGTTCATCTTGCCCTCGAACTCGATCGACCAGTTGCCGTCGAACCCCGCGTCGTGCAGCACCTTGCAAGCCTTGGGATAGTCGAGCTTCTTCTCGAAGCCATTGCCGTCGAAGTCGTACGCCTTGGCATGCACGTAGTAGGTCCGCTTCTTGATGACATCGAGCGACGTCCAGCGCTCCTCGTCGGTCGGGTAGTTCCCGATGTCGAAGATCCAGCCGATGTTCTTGGAAGGCCACCGCTCGTTCACGAGCTTCATGTACACGTAGTTCGACGAGTAGGAGTGGTGCGTCTCGATGGCGATGTTCACGCCGAGTTTTTCAGCCTCGACGAGGAGCGGGTCGATCACCTTCGCCGACAGTTCGACGGCCTCGCCGATCATCCCGCCGTACTCGTCCTTGTCCTCCTGGTCCGCGTCGTCAGGGGGCGGGGCGAACGCCCTCGGGAGCGGCCCGTCGCCGACCTGGAACCGGACGTGCCCGACCCCCGCGCCGTGCGCCAGTTCCAGCCATTCCTTGCCGTCCGCCACCATCTTGTTGACCTCGGCTGGCTTGGCAAGTAAATGCACGTGTGGCCCGATCGCGAACACCTTGATCCCGCAGTCGGCGAGATGTTTCGTGCCCTTGGCGAGCTCCTCCTTCTCGAAGTGCCGGTCGAGCCATTCCAGCTGCGTCACCCCCATGTCGTTGCAGATCGCGACGATCTTGTCCAAGCCTTTCTTGGCGAGTTGATCCCACTCGTTGCGAACCGAATAGGTGTTGAGAGCCACGTCCATTCGTTTTCACCGTGTGTTGATGGTGATTCCGTTACTTGCTTGGCATATAAGCACTAGTTCATTTTCTTGATTATGCCAGACTCGGCGGGGGATGCCGGCCGCTTCGAGCAATGGGGGCCGTACCTCTCCTACGGCACCGATCCCGCCACGACGATGACCATCGCGTGGCGCTCCAAGGAACCGACCGCGGGAGCCTGGGTCAAGTACGGGGCCACGCAAGCGTGCGATCGCACCGCGAAGGAGGTCGCCACGTCAGCCACCCGGCACCACGTCGTGAAACTCACCGGGCTCGACCCGGCTACCATCTACCATTACCGGATCAGCCGGGACTCCGACACGGCGTGGACGTTCGAGACCGGCCTCCCCGCGGGATCCAAGAGACCATTCGAGTTCATCATCAACGGCGACATGCACGCGTACCCTTGCAACCGCCTCGACAGGTACTTCCAGCTCATGAACTCCGAGGCGCCGGGCCACGACTTCTACGCCGGCCTCGGTGACTTCATCAACGACGGCCTCGACATCACCCACTGGAACGCGTTCTTCCACGACGCGCGGGAATACATGGCCACGCGGCCCCTGATGAACGCCACGGGGAACCACGACACGGGAAACAAGGAGAAGTACAAGAACTACCTCGACGCGTTCGTCCACCCCTACGTGAACCCCGCTGAAGGCGCCTACTACCTGATCGAGTACGGGAACGCGGTGCTCTTCTTCATCGACAGCTGCAACGCCGGCCGGGGGGATCCCCTCCCCGGCGACGAGCAGTACGCGTGGTTGGAGGAGAACCTGGCCAAGCACGCGAGGGCGGACAGGTGGATCTTCCTCTTCTTGCACCACCAGATCTACTCGACCGGCGACTTCGGCTGCCCGGTCATCATGAACGACGTGTTCCGGCCACTTTGCCGGGAGTACCACGTCGACGCGGTGTTCTACGGGCACGATCACCACTACGAATGCTTCTGGGTCGACCGCGACGCGGAGTGGGGCGGCACGCTCTTCTTCGTCGCCGGCGCCGGCGGCGGGCAGCACCACGTCGACCACGGCATCATGGGCGACCGAGACGGCAAGACCAAGTACGTCTGGCCCGGCCGGTTCTTGAACGTCCGCAAGCACGGCGTTCCGCCGCCGTCGCCGAAATCGGATGGCACCACGCTGGGCTTCCGCAACGACGAGCTCGTGAAGCAATGCCAGCTCATCGGGGTGCTCGAGCCGAACTTCGTGCACGTCCGCATCGACGGCGACGTGATGGATCTCAAGTGCATCGGCTGGCAGAAGCAGGTGTACCACCAGCTACGCGTGAGGCGAGCCGGCGCCGGCCGCAAGTGGGACGCGTCGTGCGAGCTGCAAAGAGTAGATTACTGATCTAGCTCCAGGGGATCGCCGTGGCAGGCCAGAAAACCTTCAAGCTCCACACCGACGGGGGTAGCCGGGGCAACCCCGGCCCCGCGGCCATCGGGATCGTGCTCCAGGATCCCGACGGGCACGTCGTCAAGGAATTCAAGCGGTACATCGGCAAGGCGACGAACAACCAGGCGGAGTACGAGGCACTCATCGAGGGCCTGAAGTTGGCAAGCCTCTACTGGAAAGGGCCGCTCGAATGCTTCACTGACAGCGAGCTCCTCGTGAGGCAAGTGAACGGCGAATACGACGTGAAGAACAAGGAGCTCAAGATCGCCCACGCGGCGGTGGAAAAGCTTGCAAAGCATTTTCCTTCCGTCTCTTTTACACACGTGCGGCGCACGGACAAACTGCAGCCCATCGCCGATAAACTCGTCAACGAAGCGCTCGACGAGGAAATGCGGAAGGTAAAGGGGAACAAAAAATAGCTGTTGCCCCCGCTATCCTTCCAGGCGCAGCTCGGTGGTGAGCTTGATGTCCCGCGACGACCTCCCCGCGTGCAACTTGAAGACCCCTGGCTCGGCAACCCACTCGCCCCTGCCCTCGTCGAAGAACGACAGCGCCCTCGCGTCGAGAGCGACCTTGATGGTCAGCGTCTCGCCAGGCCCGAGGAACACCTTCTCGAACCCCTTCAGTTCCCTGGGCGGACGGTCGACGCTCGATTCCACGTCTTCCACGTAGATCTGGATGACATCGGCCCCGGGGCACGTGCCCGTGTTTGTCACGTCGACGAGGGCGGAGACCTGCCGGCCGCGCAAGAGGGTCGCGGGCTCCGCGCGCAGGTTCTTCCACTCGAACGTCGTGTAGGACAGGCCGTGGCCGAAGGGGAACCGGGGCTCGATGCCGCGCTTGTCGAAGTGGCGGTACCCCACGTAGATGCCCTCGGCATATCGGACGGTCGGGCCCGCATCCTCGTCGTCGATGCCCGGGTACGTTTCAACGCTCGCGTGGGCTGGCGAGTCCCCCAGCCGCTTCGGCACGGTGAACGGCAAGCGCCCCGACGGGTTCACGTCGCCGAACAGCACCGCGGCGAGCGCGTGGCCGGCCTCCTGGCCCGCGTACCACGCTTGCACGACCGCGGGGACGCTGCCGACCCAGGACTCGACGCCCGCCGGCGTCCCGCTCACGAGCACGACGACCGTGCGTGGGTTCTTGGCGGCCGTCCGTGCGATCAGGTCGACCTGGTCCCCCGGCAGGTCGAATTCGGTGCGGTCGCCGCCCTCGGACTCCCCAAGGCCCTTGTGGTTGAGCCCCGTCACCACTACGGCCACATCGGCCCCGGCAGGGTCGTCCGTGACCTCGATCTTCCCTTTGCAACGCTCCTTGATGCCCTCGAGCGGGGTCACCTCGTACGGGCAGCGCACTTGCGAGCTGCCTCCACCTTCGCCCATCTTAACGTCGGCGTTCATCCCCACGACGGCCACCCTTCTCACCTTCGATGCGTCGATCGGGAGGGCGGCCCCGTCGTTCTTGAGCAGCACGATGCCCTCCTCGGCGATCCTGCGAGCGGCGGCCTGGTGCTCCGGGGTGTTCCTTCTCCCCTTGGGCAGGCTCGCCGGGTCATCGAACAGGCCGACAAGGAACATGACGCGCAGGAGTCTACGCACGTTGTCGTCCAGTTGGGCCACCGTGCAGTTCCCGGCATCGAGCTCCTTCTTGAGCCACTCGTTTTTGTACCGGTTGGTCGCTGGCATCTCCAGGCTGAGGCCGGCGCGGATGCAACCACCCGGACTCTCGATGAAGTTCGTCGCGCCCCAGTCACTCACGAGGAACCCTCGACACTTCCACTTGTTCATGAGCAGCTCCCGGACGACGTGTTCTTGCTCGCAACCCCACTTGCCGTTGATCCGGTTGTAACACGCCATGAATGACCACGCGTCGGCCTCCTTGGCTGCAGCCTCGAACGCGGGCAGGTATATCTCGTGCAGCGCCCGCTCGGACACCCTCGCGTCGACCCAGTTGCGCCAGACCTCCTGGTTGTTGCACGCGTAGTGCTTGACGCATGACGAGACGCGCTTGCCCTGGATCGCTTGCACCGCGGGCACGGCCATCCGCGCGTTGAGGTAAGGATCCTCGGTCTGGTACTCGAAGTTCCGGCCGCAGAACGGCGTGCGGATGATGTTCACTGCGGGGCCGAGTATCATCTGGTACCCGATGTCGAGCACCTCCTCGGCCAGGGCCGCGCCGAACTGCCGCATGAGCGCCGGGTTCCACGTCGCCGCGCGGCACGTGCCCGTGGGGAAGTACGTGCACACCGAGTTGTTCGAGGAATGCGGCCCGATACCTTGCGGGCCGTCGGTCATGAACATGGGCTTGACGCCCAGGCGTGGGATCTCGTGCGTGGACCAGCTCGTGGCGCCGGAGAGGAGGTCGATCTTCTCGTCCAAGGTCAATTGATTGAGCAGATCCGAGACGCGGGTCTCGAGCAGCACCCTTGGATCCATGTGCGGGAACGGGGCTCCCGTTCCCCCGTCGCTTTCGCCTTTACCTGCCATGATAGGTTTCTCTCTAGCCGATCTTCCCTCGCGCGCCTCCTTGCTCTCCGGCGTGGTCGGGTGTCGCTTCCCTAAACGCTCCAATGGCATTAATACATGAAGGTCAACTTGATCAATATCATGAAGGTCGTCATGATCAACGGTTCCACGCGGGGCAGCAAGGGAAACACGCAGATCCTGCTCGAGACCGTGGCGAGGGCTTTGAAGGAAAAGCAGATCGACTCCGAGATCGTCACGCTCGCCGACAAGAAACTCAACCCCTGCAAGGGTTGCGCTGCTTGCGCGGGCAAGAATAGATGCATTCAAGATGACGACATCAACGCCATATACCAGAAGATGGTCGAGGCTGACGGCATCGTGCTCGGATCCCCGACCTATTTCGGCAACGTAACGAGCCGCATACAGATGCTGGTCGAGCGGACTGGCTACATCGCGCGCGGCAACGGCAACCCGTTCAAGGGGAAGGTCGGGGCGCCCGTGGCAGTCGCGCGGAGGGCCGGCACGACGTTCGTCTACGCGGCGCTGAACTACTTCTTCGGCATCGCCGAGATGCCCATCGCCACGAGCTCGTACTGGAACATGGCGATCGGCCGCGAGCCAGGCGCGGTATCGAAGGACGACGAGGGCATCAAGACCATGACCACGCTAGGCGAGAACATGGCCGACCTGCTGCTCAAGCTCCACGCGTGACCGGGCATGGACGCGCACGGGAGGATACTGGCGGCCCTCGACCACGAGGAGCCAGACCGCGTGCCCACCTTCGTGCAGCACCTGGAGCCGCCGTTCATCAAGGCATACGACGAGCAGGTGGAGCTCAAGAGCGACTACGGGTACAAGGGCGGGTTCGACCTCATGGTGGCCACGGAGCTCGGCCTCGACTCAAAATGGAACCACGGCGCGGGGTTCGGCCCCCGGTCCTACAAGGACATGCCGGAGGTGCCCCCCGACATCCTGCGGGAGGCCACGCGGGGGCTGGAGAACTATTACATCGGCTCCGACGGGTCACTCCACGCGAGGAACTCCGCGGGCGAGGGCTGGTACCAGGACGGCCTCTTGCACGCCCCCGAGCTTCTAAAGGCGTGGGTCTCCTTCATCAAGAGCTTCGTCCCGAGCGACGAGAGCTACCTCAAGTACCTCGAGGAGGACGTGTGGAAGGCCGGCCTCAAGAACGACATCGTGTTCATCCCGACAGCGGGCGGGCCCGTGTACACGACGTGGTCGTCCATCGGCCTGAAACGCTTCGCCTACATGACGCGCAAGCACCTGCCGCTCGTGAAGAGCCTCATCAACGCGTGGAAGGAGAAGACGATCGAGATACACACGCTGTTGTTCGAGCACGGCATGGACATCGTGTTCACTTGCGATGACCACGCGTTCAAGGGGCACCAGATCTTCCGACCGGAGCTGTGGGACGAGCTCGTCTTGCCCGTCTACACGGAGATCGCGGCCAACGCGCACAAGCACGGCGCGAAGTACTGCGTCCACACGGACGGCAACCTGCACGACGAGATCGCGGGGCTCATCAAGGCGAGGGTCGACGGCGTGGATCCCCTCGAATACGAGGCGGGGAACCGACTCGCGCCCCTCAAGGAGCAGTTCGGCACGAGGATCTGCTTCATCGGGAACGTGCCCTCGTCGGACGTGCTCTCCTTCGGGACGGTCGACGACACCATCAGGATCACCAAGCGGCAGATCCTCGAGGCCGGGGAGGGCGGTGGGTTCATCAGCGCGCCTGGCTCCGACGTCCTCGGCACCGTGAGGCCGGAAAACCTCCAGGCGTGGATCGCCGCGGTCAAGAAGTTCGGCAGGTACCCGCTGGACAAGAGCAAGTTGGGATGACCGGTTCCTGCGGTCCTCTTTCATGGCTTCCGGTAATGCGCCGCCACCTTGGCCACGCCGTCGACCATCTCGTCGATATCCCTCTCCGTGAAGAACTCCGTGATGTTGAGGTTGAACGTGTGCTCGTAGGCGTCCTCGGCGTTCGGGCACGTGCCTCTCGGGTACGAGGCGCTGCTCCAGAGATCCTTCGAGACGAACGGGAGCTTGCTGTCTGGGAAGGCGGCCTGTTTCTGGAACACGTCGTACATGTACGTCGGCATGCCGCCCGTGAGCTTGTTCGGCTCGTTCGGGATGCCCTCCGCGTCGAGCGCCTTGCAGAACTCTGGCACCGTCACCTTGATGGCCTTCGGATCCACGCGCACGACGAGCAAGAAGAACGAGTGCTGGCAGTGATCCGGGACCCGCATGGGGACGACGCCCTCGATGCCCAGCAGCCCCTCGACGAGCCGCATGCCGAGCCTGTTCCGCGTGCCGACGATGCCGGCGACCTTGTCGAGCTGCGCGGCGGCGACGGCCCCTTGGAGCTCGGTCATCTGGTAGTTCGGGGCGAGGAAGTAGGGGTTCCGGGCCCTGCCGTCGCGGAAGTAGCACTTGTCGACGAACAGCCTGGCGAACTCTTCCAACTCGTCGTTGTTGGTCATGACCGCCCCGCCCGACCCGCAGTTGATGAGCTTGAAGTGGTTGAAGCTGAACGTGGAGATGTCGCCGAGGGTGCCGACGAGCCTCCCCTTGTAACGCGTGTACCACGCCTGCGCGCAGTCCTCGACGACCGGCAAGCCCTTGTCCGTGGCGATCTCCAGGATCTCGTCGATCTCGGCCGGCAGCCCCGCGTGGTGGACGGCGACGATCGCGCCCGTCTTCTTGTTGACGAGCTTCCTGACGCTCCCTGGATCCATGTTGTACGTCTCGGGGTCGATGTCGGCGAACCGCGGTATCAAGAGCTGGTAGAGTGCCCCGGTGAGCGTCCCCATGTCGGTGACCGACGACGTGACGACCTCGG
>JAFGBX010000331.1 GCA_016932935.1 Promethearchaeota archaeon
AGGCCGTGGCCGCGATCAAGGTGGCGCCGTTCAACCGGTACCAG
The DNA here is from genome assembly GCA_016932935.1 of Promethearchaeota archaeon. Taxonomy (GTDB): domain Archaea; phylum Asgardarchaeota; class Lokiarchaeia; order Sigyniarchaeales; family Sigyniarchaeaceae; genus Sigyniarchaeum. The sequence continues at coordinate 45 of JAFGBX010000331.1, forward strand.
ACGCTCGACGTCGCCCGCGCGGTGTGCGACGCTGGAAAGGAGGACGAGGTCACGCTCTACACGGGGAACGACGATAACATCGTGGTGGACTTGCTGACCGAGTACCGCGTGGACACCGCCCGCGGGGCGAAGCGAGTGCGCATCAAGGGTGGGCTGCTCGGCCACTGGGCCGCGTGGACGCGGGCCGCCGTGGAACTGCTCGACCGGGTGCACGGGGTGGCCGGCTCGGGGCAGGTGCCCGAGGACCTCCTGGCGCTGGCGGCGCAGGTGACCGATTGCAACGCCTCCTTCTTCGACGCAGCCAACGGCTTCGCGGGCTGCATACCGGGCATCCACGAGGTGCTGCGGCGGCAGGGCCTCCTGCCGGGGACGTGGTGCCTCGACCCCGGCGAGGTGCTCTCGCCAGGCCAGCGCGAGGAGATCGATCGCGTCCACCAGGCCTATCCCCACTTGAACGACGACGAGTTCGTCAAGCAGAACCTATCGACCTGGCTAAACGAATGAATTGCGTGCAACGAGTTTCCAGCAAAACCCCTCGGCCACAAAACCCCTCGACCCCTTGGCCAGCAAAACCCCTCGCGAGCCATCACCGACGATCTGTAGCGCGAACGTGGCGTGGCAATCCCGGATTTCTTCGTCCTTTTCATCATCCACCACCGTGAAGAACCAGTCATTGACGGTCTCCGATGCCAAGATCAGCCGACCTTCAACAATATTTGCGCTACCGCGCCATTCTATACCACGGCTTCCCCACTGCCCGCTGATCGTCGATCCCAACGTGAAGGCGAGCCCCTTACCGCCATCATACACGAGGACGAGTTCCTAGGCCCGGGCGATGGTTCAGCTCTTGAAATCGAGGACGCGGTACGTCCCGGCCATCTTGCCTCCGTCCACGGCGACCTCACGGCTCGTTCTGCGACTGTTTTGACAGGATGATCACCCATTCCTCCTTGCCCTTCTGCCGGAACCGCTTGTTGAAGAGCTTGCTGATGTCGTCGAGTTTGTAGCTGAACGCTTGGAGGATGGCGAAGCCCGCCCGGCTCGCGACTTCCTCGATCAAGGCGAGGCCGGAATGGTGCTTCTTCGCCACGATCGAGTCCCCGATCACGACGACGACGTGGCCATCCGCCTTGATGACCCGTCGGAATACACCGAAGCAGGTGGCCATATCATCGACGAACGTCCCGATGTCTTGTTTCTGGCTCGAATAGCGGTTCCTGGAGCCGATCTCGTTCACCCGGACGTTGTACACGTCGTAGCCCAGGAGGAACATGCGCAGCTTGTGGTACAGGTAGTAGTCGTAGGTGTTCGCGTACGGGGGCGAGGTGAGGACGAGCTGCACCGACGCGTCGGGGATCGACGGCATCTCCCTCGTGTCCGCCTGGCACACCTCGGCCCGGCTCCCGCCGTCGACGGCAGCTGCGAACTGCCGCATCCGCTCGATCATGTCATCCAGCTTCTTTAGGAATATGTCGAACACGTCCCGGATCTCGATCTTTTTATCGATGGCCGCGTAACGGGTTTCGCTCTCCTGCCTCGACACCCGCACGACGATGCTGGAGAACGCCGCGAGCAAGAAGGTCTTCACGGCGGGGTCGTCGACCGCTTCGATGGATCGCTTGATCTGCATGAGCAGGACGAGGACGTCCTTGTCGAACCAGTGGAACTTGTTATCGAAGCGGATCTCGCCCGTGTAATCCCCGGCGGGCCTGCCGCCCGCGCCGTGTTCGCCGTGGTTTTGGCCCCCGAGCCACCGCCCCTGGAGTGAAAGCACGCCCTTCTTCCACGCGACAACGCGCCCGAGCTGCGCGGGGGACAAGGGCGTGGCCTTCGCCTTGCTGGCCAGCGCCGCGATGTAGTTGATGTCATTCCCGAATGCGTTGCGGCCGAGCAAGAGTGCTTCCACGAGGGTCGTCCCGCTGCCACAGAACGGGTCGTAGACCGTGTCGCCCTTCCTCGTGAGCTTCTCGATGAAGTACCGCGGGATTTGCGGGATGAACTTTGCCGCCCACGGGTGATAGTTGTGCGTGAGGTAGGACGTGTCGTCGACGTCGAATATCGCCCTCTTGAAGTCCTCCTGGTCGACGATGCTGTCTTTCCGCACGTTCATACCCGGCTGTCGGATGCCGCGAGAGCCACCCGCGTTGGTAGCTTCATATTGCCTGGCGTTAATGAACTTGCATCCGATCGCCTCAAGGGAACGGCAAGGACGACCGGCATCGGCGTTGACTCGAGATGGGCGGAAGGACGGGTGCAGAACCGGGCCGCGCGGGTGCTGCAAATGCCCCAGGCAAAACGCGAGGCAAGAAGGAGAGCGTTAACGAGACGGGCGAGAAGAAGGCCGTGCAGCGGGCAGCCTCGTTCAACGGCATGACCGCGAGAGAATGGGCGGCAGCGAGCAAGAACGTCTGGAACGATGTCAGCTCGCCCCGGTCGGGAACTCAGCTCGACCACGGGGCGACGTTCCCCGAGAAGCTTGCCGCTCGCATCATCGCCATCTACTCGCGCGAGGGCGACCTCGTGCTCGACCCGTTCGTCGGCACCGGCACGACCCTCTCGGCGTGCTCGGACGCCGGCCGGAACGGGATAGGGATCGAGCTGAACGAGCGATACCACGCCGCAGCCGAGGGGGTCACCAAGCGGGAACGGCGAACCGCGGCGGTGAGACTGGCCGCCATCAAGGACGACTGCAGGAACGTCTTGCACCACGTGGAGCCGGAAAGCGTCCAGCTGGTGATCACTTCGCCGCCGTACGCGAACTTTATACAAAAGGCCGAGGCGGACCGGAAAAAGACGCACAAGAACTCGATCATCACCAAGGAGAACAACTCCCGCGTCAAGCGGTATTCTGACCAGCCAGAGGATTTCGGGAACCTGCAATACGGCGAGTTCCTCGATGCCATCAAGGGCTTGATGGAGAAGCTGCTCGTCGTGACCAAGCCGGGCGGCTACAACGTGTGGATCGTGAAGGACGCGCGGGACACAAGGCGCGGAGTCCCTTACGTCTCGTTCCACTCGGACTTCGCCAGGCTGGGGGAGGCGGCAGGGTTCGCGTTCCACGACTTGATCGTCTGGGACCAGAACGAGCAGCGCCGGCTCGTCTTGCTGGGCTACCCATCGGTGTTCTACACGAACCAGAACTGCTCCTTTATGGTCGTGCTCCGCAAGCCAGTAACGTGATGGGGGATAAAAACTCCTGGCGAGCAAAGACCGCTCGCCTCGGACCATCCTATTAATTTTCCCGCAGGATGCGGCGGGAAAATAAAACAAAAAAAGGAACGAGGCTCACGACCGCGCCGGGCGCGTGATCTATTTAACCGGGTTCCACTTCCTGAACTCGTTGTACGCCTTCATGTGCGCCTCGAGCTGGCAGACCGGGTAGGTCTCCATAGTGAACGCGTCGCCCTCGTAGAACGCGACCGTCTGGGCGGCCCACAAGTCCTCGTCCTTGCACTCGAAGATAACAACGATGAAGCTCTGCCCCGCGCAAAATTCTTGGGACTCGATGGTGATGTGCTTCATCGCTTCGAGCACCTCCTTCGGTGCCCGGCCCTCCGCGACCGCCGTCCATCGCTCGACGGCAAGTTTGAAGTTTTCTGGTTTCCACCGGTAGATCGTCATATATCGGCCCATTCTGTTGTCTACTCCCCATCCACGTGTTCGCTTGCACCATGGAGCATCCTGGATGGCCATGGATCTCCAATGAACATATCTCTCCGAATGAACATATAATCACACTCCGAGTTTAATTAAATGACCTCGGTTTTTCTGGGCAATGTCGTGTGATTCCGTTGGCAAGTCTTGTCGCATCTAGTTTC
>JAFGBX010000332.1 GCA_016932935.1 Promethearchaeota archaeon
AAGGTAGACGTCCTCGGTGAGGGAAGTCTCGTCGAAGCCGTTGAACTTCCGGACGACGTCCATCCGCACGCCCATGTTCCGGCCGTAGAGCCAGCAGTTCCTGCCCAGCTTGTCCTGGACATCGAAATGCATGTTCCCGCCGGAGATGATGGCGTAGTCGAGCAGGATGGCCCTCGTGAGCTTGTTCTTCTCCCAGTTCTTGACCACGATCGCCCCCTGGACGGCCATTACCTTCTCGTCCTTGAGGGGGGCGACGAGCTGCTTGATCGTGTCGGGCTTGAGGAGGCTCCCCGCATCGTAGAGCACGAGAACGTCGTTCTTCACGCTCTTGAGCCCGTAGTTCAGGGCCGTCGGCTTGCCCGGCTTCGGCAGCGGCTCCGACAGGTTCAGCCAGTCAATGCCGGGGTGCTCCTTGAAGTACTTCTCGCAGACCCCCTCAGAGCCGTCCGACGAGTTGCTCGTGACCACGATGACTTGCATCTTGTCCTTCGGGTAGTCAGAGGCAACGAGGGAATCGAGCGTCCGCTTCAGCAGGAGGACCTCGTCCTTCGCGGCGATGATGACGCTGATCGCCGGCGTGATGAACTCCGTCGCTCGCTTGTTGGGCTCGAGCACGGCGAGCGCCGCCACCCCGTAGAACGTGGTCAGGCCGACCAGGGGCATCAGCGCGATGAACGTCCCCAGGTTCGACTGGTACGTGGCGTAGTCTGTGAACAGGCCATAGAAGGCCGTGTCATACACGTAGGAAGGCAGCCCCGTGTAATGGAATGCCCAGGTCCACAACGCGAAGAGCCCGAGCACTACTAGGGTATAGCACACGATTTTCAGTCCATTCATGTCGTTTATCTCCGTTTCGCTTGCAGCGTATTCACGTTTTTATTGAGCCGTTTCCTTGGCCGCGGCGTCCATTTGCTTCAATTCGGCCCAGACGAAACGGCATTCGATCACGGTGCAGATCACCATGATCGCAAAGAAGGCCATATTGAAGTAGACCATGACCCAGTTGAGGACTACCGTGTAATAGACGACGAAGCCCGGGTCGACCACGGGACTGGCCCAGATCACGATGAGGTCGATCAAGCAGTTGACCCCGAAAGCCCACAAGGCACCGCTCTGCAAGATGATCCTCACGGGTCGCTCGGCGATTAGTGCTTTGATCTTGACCATGCCCAGTTCGAAGTGCTTGGCGCGGGAATACTCGTACAAGAACACGAGGAAGATGTTCGTCCACGCGAGCCACTTGAAGTCCAAACCAACGTCGAGAACCACCAAGTAGCCCCCCGGGATCAGGCTGACGAGGAGCAAGACGTCGCTGATGCGGTCGAGCACTCCGTCGGCCCAGCCCCCTGCCTTTGTCTTCTTCTTCTGCAACGTCGCGAGCGCCCCGTCGACCCCGTCCGTTATGCCCGCATAGAGCACGAGCAATGCCGCAGGGATCGCGAGCAGCCCGAAGGTGAGCCTCTCGATCGGATTGCCCCCCGGTTGGTGCGCCCCAGCGATGACCGTGAGGTAGAAGATCAAGAAGGTGATGAGCAAGCTCATCACGGAGACCTTGTTCGGCGTCAGCCCCATCTTGCCGAATATCTTGGCGTTCTTGACGACGATGGGCGTCCAGATCGACCCGAAGGGGTTGCCCTTCTGCTGGATCTCCTCGACGATCCGGTCGAGGTCATGGGCCTGCCCGTGGCTTCGCATCCATTCCTTCATGTACTCTTTCGTTGACATGTATTCCGTGCCCTTCGGTGGCTTGTCCTTGATGCTGGTAAGGAAGATCACGGCGATCAAGGCCAGCAAGACCACTGGGAAAACGATCTCGAATGAGAACTGCAGTATATCAACTGTCATCTATCATCCATCCTCCTATTTCGTCTTCTATCGAAAAGAAGTCATAATTTCGGCAGTTCATCAAAAACTGGTAACGACCGTCGCCCGCGCAGCGTCCATCCGTGTGCGGACGGGGATAGAACGAGGGTATCGACGAATAGAGAAACAAGGGAACTGCAGTCGCATTGGTATGGCATTTTACCGACTTCGGGGCCAGCGGCGCTCCGGTGGAGCGGGTTGCGATAGTGCGGAGGTATCCCGAGCTCCCTCCCATGCGGCCGTGTTCGTTCGAGGGGACGCGTCGGTCTCCAACGTGTGCTCGGCCGCCAGGACGACCTCCGAACCGCGCCATTCCCGAGGAACTTGATCCCCTTTCCGGCCTCCTTCCAAGGCCTGGCGATGGCCAAGAACAGGGCGCGGAGGGCCTTCCCCGAAGGCGCGTGACGTCCAACAGCCCATACGGCCGCGAGGCCAGGAGGGGGATTCCCGGCTCCCTGGCGCTCTTGTGCCACCGGTACGGGATGATTCCAACGGAGAGGACGATAACGACGTCGATGAACACATCAACGAGGTTCCCGAGGGTGAAGCACAACTCGGGGGCCCCCTCCGGCAAGAAACCGAACAAGTTGATGGCCGGGATAGACGGGATGAAGAACGAGCTCCCAGACGAGACGAGCTCGTACAGCGGCGGCAGTTCCTGCTGACACGCGACCAGGCAGAGGATCCCGACCAACGCGATCATCGGTTGGGTGATGAAGGATAGGGACATAATCCCCTTCCTCTGCAGGTATCCCTGGCCGCATCTCATGCATGATCATCTTGCTAGATGATATGGTCTATGGAGTCAGCGGGGTAGGTTATAAACTATGGTACCGGAGGCCGATCGGTTGCTGCGCCCGGGTCTCCAGATTTAAGTGGGCTGGATCGTTATCTTACGAACAATGTCCGAGAAGAAAGGCTTGACCAACGCCGAGATCGCCGGGCGGTTCGACAAGTATGCGAAGTTCAAGTACAAGCCCATTGGCGTATATTTCAGCGACATTCTGCCCGAAAGCAAGGTTCGGCTCGGTACCAACATCTTCAACAGGTGTATCCCCCGCCTGGCCTTCTTTGCTGCGGTGAAGGGGAACGCGAGCGTCGTGAGCGCGCAAAAGGGCTGCCCCGGCGGCTTGTGGTGGACGGGTTTCTCAAAGTACCCGCCCCGCGGCCTCACCGTGTTCATCTCGACCGGCGGCCGGTGGGACTGTTTTGGTGGACGCGGGGAACACCTGAAAAAGAACGCCGCCCGGGCGGCCCACGTCCTCAAGCATCCCGGGCCGGTCAAGCGCCCGGACGGGAGCAACTACATCGTGTTCCAGCGGTTAAAGGAGATACCGGATGGCCAGAAGATCGAGTTCGTCCTCTTCTTCCTGAAGAACCCCGACGAGATGTCGACCATGATCAACTTGCTGCACTTCAACCGGGACGAGAACGGTTTCGTGCGATCCCCGGGCGGATCCGGTTGCCAGGCTATCGTGAACTTCCCTTTGCTCATGAAGCAAGAGCCGGAGCCCGACGCCGTGATGGGCTTCTGGGATCCGGTCGCCCGGCGCCACCTGCCCAAGAACCTGCTGACGATCGCCGCCCGCCGCTGGCTCGTCGATGAAGTCGCTCGCGACATCCACGAGACCTTCCTCGCCTACCCGCCCCCGTTCACCCTCAAGGGCGAGCTCTCGCTGCTCTTCAAGAAGATCAAGCGGAGGTTGCATGAAAGGAAGGAGCAGGGCTGATGCCCCGCAACCTTGGCCGGTTTGCTCCATTCACGCCCGCGGCAGCTAGAACGGCCCCCGGTACTTCCTGATCAGCCACTTCGCGAGTTCCAGCACGAGGACGGCGCCGATGCCGAGTGACACGGCCAGCAACCAATCGCCCGCGGCAGGGACTTCCAGCTCGAATATATCGCTCAGGAATGGGATGTAGTAGGCCGCGACGAAGTTACTGTACGCGAAGACCGAAAACAGCAGCAGGATCGGGCCGAGGTCGCGCCGGAAGCTCCTCCAGACCGGGAGGTTCGGCCTGCGGATCGGGAAGATCGTGAACACCTCGATGGACATAATGATCGCCAGAGCGACAGAACGTGGCCGGTTCATCAGAACGGCTAACTCGCTTTCCGAAACCATACCATAGTTGGCAGCGTAGATAGGATAGACCAGACCGAACGATACGAGGAAGCCGACGACGAGCAATCCCATGTGCACGAGCATGAGGAGCAGCGTGTTCTTGTTGAAGATCTCCTCCTCATTTCGCGGCCGCTCTCGCATGATCTCGTAGGCCGTCCTGTCGAACGTGAGCCCGAGCGGGGGGACGGCGTGCGACATGCCGACTATCATGTAGACTTGCATGGCCGTCAGGAGCGCGAAGCCCGGTATGAACGAGGTCAAGAAGAGGAAGGACGCCTCTATCAAGTTCGTGTATATGAAGAAATAGATGATGGTGCGGATCTTCGCAAAGAGTGCGCGCCCCTCCCTGATGCCGAGCTCGATCGTGTTGAACGAGTCGTCCGTGATGATCATGTCCGCGGCCTCCTTCGCGATCGCCGTGCCGCTGATCCCCATCGCGATGCCGACGTCCGCCATGCCGAGCGCGAGAGCGTCGTTCACCCCGTCGCCGGTCATGGCCACGACCCGCCCGGCCGTCCCGCGATCCTGGTACCGCCGAACGATGATGTCCTTGTCACGGGGGTCTACGCGGGCATATATGGAAACATCATTGGCCTTCGCGCTATCAAGGCTCTTGATCTCGTTCCCTTCCACGATCTTGTCGCCCTCCTTCCATATCCCGAGCGCCGCACCGATCGATTTCGCGGTTCTCGGGTGGTCGCCCGTGACCATCACGACCCTCACCCCGGCGGACTCGCACGCCTTCACGGCGTCCTTCACCCCCGGCCGTAAGGGATCCACGATCATGAGGAAGCCGAGGAAGGTGAGTTCCTTCTCCACTTCTTCGCGTGTCAGACCCGATGCATTGCGAGCTCCCGGGATTTGTTTTTCGGCGAGACCGAGGGTGCGGTATCCCTTTTCCGACCATAATTCCATCACTGCAGTGATCTCATCACGTTGCTTGGCAGAGAGCGGAACCGGCCCGCCGTCTGTCATGATCGTGGTTGATGACCCGAGGACGATCTCCGTGGCTCCCTTCGTATAAACTTGCAACTCGGGCCCGCTGCTTGCATCCCGCTGGACGTAGACGGTGGTCATCCGCTTCAACTCGGAATCGAAGGGGAACTCCCGGACGCGCGAAACCTGGGAGAGCAGTCGTGCCTTGCTCATCGACCCTTTCTCGGCCAGGACGTGGAGCGCCGCTTCCACGGGGTCACCGACGACCTTGCGGGTGGCCTTCACCTTCTTGCGCCCCCCCGCCACCCTGCGGGACTCGTCGACCAGCTCCGCGTTCCCATTCAACATGCCGCTGGTCATCAACTCTCGGAGCGCCGGGGGGATTTCACTTCCCAGGGGGTTCCCACCGATCGATATCTCCCCGTCAGGGAGGTACCCGCTGCCGGACACGTCGTAGACCTTCCCGCCCACGAATGCGTGCACGACGGTCATCTCATTCTTGGTGAGGGTTCCCGTCTTGTCCGTGCATAGGATGGAGATCCGGCCGAGCGCGTCGGTGGCGCTCATCTTCCTGACGATGACGCCCTTTTTGGCCAGGGCGAGCACGCCGGTGTACAAGATGACGGTAACGAGCAAGATGATGTTTATCGGCATGAACTGGATGGCCCTGATGATGGATTCCCGCAGCACGTCCAGTGGGGATCCGAACGGTTCCAGGACGTTCCTGATGATGTTGTACGTGCAGATCACGGCGAACATGGTGCAGACGAGGATGCCCAGGTACTTGGCGAAGTTGTTTATTTTCTTGATCAGCGGGATCTCCTGGTCGCCGAGCGTGCTCAGCTCGCCGGCTATCTTTCCCATCTCGGTGTGGATCCCGGTGGCGACCACGATCGCCAGGCCGTTGCCTTTCGAGACGTAGGATCCCATAAAGACGACGTTCCGCTTGTCGGCAATGCCTACGTCGACGTCGTTCAACGGGGCCGGGTCCTTCTCGATCGGGGTGCTCTCCCCCGTGAGTGAGGCCTCGTTGGTGAAAAGGTTATTTGCAGTGACCAGCCTCGCGTCGGCGGGAACCTTGTCGCCCTCTTGTAAGGCCAGGAGATCCCCTTCGACCACGCGTGTCGCGTCGATCTCGGTCTTCTCCCCGCCCCTGATGACCGTGCACTTGTCCCTCGTGAGCTGGCGGAGTGCCTTCAGGGCCTTGTGTGCCCTGACCTGCTGGAAGATCGCGAGGACGGCGTTGACGACGACGAACACGAACGTGAACGCTGAGAAGTCCATCTTTGAGATGATGATACTAATGACCAAGAGCATCACCCCAGCGATCAAGTATATGATCACGAGCCAGTTCTCGATGAACGGGGCAATGTACAACTTCCAGAACGACACCTTGGTCTCGGGCAGTGCATTCGGCCCGAGGGTCACGTATCGGGCCTCGGCTTCGTTCGCTGGCAAGCCGGAGCGGATGTCCGTTTTCAGCCGCGCCGCGACCGCCTCTGCCCGCTCGACATGGGCGGCAGTCGCGGTGCTCGGCTCCTGGTTTGGCATTGTTGTGGCGCCTCTTCCGTGTATGAAGTGCCTCGATTGATGGTAGTTGGGTCGAAAAGAAGATAAGATTTTAGGGGGGAGGACTGACCGGATTAGACCTCGCACTTCATACCGAGTTCTTTCAGGTCGCCCTTCAAACCCTTCTGGAACGGGCCGGGAACGCCCGTTAGGAAGGCTATCGACACGTCGTCGTTCTCTACCTTTGTGGCGCCCCGCTTCTTCGCGGTCTTCTCGGCGAGGGAGCCGATGACCATGCGCGCCATCCCGCGCGTTGCCGGGGGCGACCTGCCGATGATCTCGTCGAAGTTCTTCCTCGCGAGCGGGTCCCAATCCATGCCACCCTTCTTTGTCTTCCTCCCCGCCCCCTCAACCGCCTTCCCGAGGCCGAACTCCCTGCTCGTGATGAGGTCATCGTGGAACGCGTGCACGGAGTTCAGGAAGATCTCCACGCCCTCTTGATCGATCGTGATGGCCTTCTTCGCCCATTCATCGCAGTAGTTGCAATCGGCGCAGTTCGCCGCGCAGTCTTGCTTCTTGAAGAAGTCGATGAACCCGTCCAGCTTCGTGTTGTCGATGACCATATTCGCCTTCTTTTCCGTGGCGTTCGCCATGCCCATCTTCTTGTTCGGGTCCTCCTTCACCCCGCCATACTCGAAGCTGAAGCCTTCGATGATGTCCGTGAGGTTGCCGTCGTACTTCTGCTCCGTGTACGCCTTCACGGACCGGAGGATGATGTCCGCGGTCAAGCGGCGGCCGCCGATCTTGAAGTTGTGGATCCCGATGGCCTCGTAATGCTTCAAGTCCTCGGGGCGTATCCACCGGCACTTCATAGCCTCGGCCGGGTGCGTGAACTTCTCGATGTTGCAGCGCAAGATGGGGTAGTCGATGTAGGCATCGCGGTTGCTGTAGGTCTGCGACGCGTGCCCCGTGAGCGAGTAATGGTACAACCTGAACGGGCACTCGTACAAGCAGCCATCGGTGACGACCAGGTCGAGGTCGCAGCTCGTTCCCTTCGCCATTTTCTCGAGCACCTTGAAGTTCCTGTTGATCATCACGTCCGGCGTGATGCTGGTGGCGCCGAGCGCCTCGAAGTACTTGGCCTTGTTGACCGTGTTCACCTTGGCGACGGTCGAGACGCGGATCTTGAGCTTCGGGAACTGCTCCTTCACGAGCTCCATGAGGTACGGGATGGCCAGGATGACGCCATCAACGCCGATGCCCTGGATCCACTCGAACTCCTTCAGCATCTTCTCGTGCGTCTCGCGGACGAACTCCTGGCCTCCCATGCAGGGCGCGTTCGACGCGTACATGAACTCGATGCCGGCGTCGTGCATCTTCTTGATGTGCTGCTTCATTATCTTCTCGGTCGTTTCCGGCAGGATAGAGCTGGGCCTCCCGCCCCCCACGGTCGTGTGCTGCGCGGAGGCGAAGAAGTCCTTGACGGGGTACTTGTTCTTCACGACCTCCTCGATGAGCCTCGGATCCCAGTTGTACGCCACGGATAATCTATGTTTTCCCATTTTTTTTTCACGATTCTGCAAGTGTGTGGTAAGTATCCTCGTTTAATCTTCCGACTTCAATGGTCGGTATACTGTAAACGACGTACAGCCTTTTCCAGATTCCGGCGTGTATTTCTTGACCACCCGGAACAACACCAGGTTCTCACGCCCGCATTCCTCGCACCGGTTGAAGTCCAGTATTTCTACGACGTCGTCGAGCAGGACGGCCGTCCCGGCGTAGCTGTCCACGCCGTAGGGGGTGACGACCTCGAGCAAGCCCGGTTCCTTGGTCGTCTTGATCCGCTCGCCGCTCTCGGTGTTCCTGATGACCATGCGAGCCTGCTTCTTGTCGAGGTGCAGGACGATGTCGTTGTACTTCTTGCTCCAGTGCCCGCCGCAACATATCGGGGTCTCGGTCGCGCCGAACGTGTCGCTGAAGTTGTCGATGGGGATGTTGAAGAATTGGCCAATCTTCTCGAAGAACTCGGCCTTTTCGATGGGCTTGTCCAGCTTCACGGTGCCCTTCACGCCGCTCCACCCGCCGCCGCCCGTGTGCACGCGGAACGTCGGTGGCATCGCGTACCCCGTGCCCTTCCGCTTCTTGATGAGGTCCATCACGTTCACGTAGATGAGCGGCACGGAATTCGCCATTAGGGTGGGCGTCTGCGCCTTCTCCACGCCCTTCAGGGCCTTCTCGAACGCGCCGCCGTCGATCTCGATGAACGCCTTGAACCTGAAGTGCGTCAGCAGGTATGCCAGCACCTTCCAAACCTTGAACTTGAGCAAGAAGTCCGTTTGGAAGCCGTCCCACAGCGTCGTGATGTCCCGGTAGAACAAGAATCCCCGCTTGCCCATCGCCTCGAAGGGCATGCGGTTCAAGAACACGAGGGGTGGCGCGAAGAGGATGAGCCGCTTCAGCGTCTTCATCTTCGCGTACTCCTCGAATCCCACGCGGTAGTTCTCGCGGAACACCTCGACGTCCCTTCCCACGCGGCCAACGAGCGACGGGTCGCCCGTCGAGCTGCTGCTCAGGGTCCAGTAGGCGATCTGGTCGAGGGGGATGCGGAGGAGCTCGTGGTACCGCTGGTTGGACATCTTGAAGTGCTGCCAGTTGATGTAGGGGATGTCCTGGAGCGTGTTGTCGGTGATCGTCTTGTCCAGGTCGTATTCTTGCTTCTTGCAGAGGTCGCCATATGCGTGGCAATCCCTGGCAGTTCCTCTGACCGTCTCTTGCAAATCCTTCATGAAGTCTTCTTCTTGGGTCATTGTCGGTACCTCGTAGAAAAAATCGTTATTGGTGCAAAAAGGATTCCAAAAATCGACGAAACAGCGCGTGCAGTGGAGGCCACTTCACGGCCGGGCAATGCCACGGGGCTTCGGTACAGATGAGGAACGCGGGTGGATGGGGATGCAGGATCGCGCCAGCCCGTGGATTTCCGGGGCCTCGACCGCAGCCGCGCGCCGTGGCCGGCGGCGGGGCGCCCGAGTGCTGCCTCGGCAATGGGCCAGCGCGCCCCGAGCGAACCCGACCGGATGGCGACGCACCCATGCCCGAGATCCTCCTCGCCATCGAGAACGGCGTGGCGGCTCACGAGGATCTTGGGGTTGACGTCGAGCATGGCCAGGGGAGTTCTCTGCCGGGCACGAGCGCATCCGATGTGCAGGTCGTAGAACTGGCCTTGTTGGTACTCGTGGCTGATCTTCTTGTAATAAGGATACGCGACGGGGTTCACCAACAAGACGAGATTCATGATGATGATGAAATCGATCACGTGTCCGATGGTGAACGGTAACACTTGGGCATCCTCGGGCAAGAAGAAGAACAAGTTGATCTGGGGGATGAACGGGAAGAAAACGGATTGCCCCGCGTCGATGTAGCTTGCAAACAAGGGTAGAGCCGAGATCGTCTCCTTCACGCAGAAACAGAGAACGAACAAGAGCAGCGCGAAGGTGAAGGCACAGAGCAAGGGGATCGTCTTGTAGACGTTGATCATGTCCTTCTGGTGCATCGTGAAACGAGCCCGTCTCTGTGATTCGTGGCAAGCTTCCATCTGCCGCGCACGTGTGCAATCCAAGCCTTGAGCCTTTAAAATCTTTTTTCTCCCGGCAATTCATTCATCTCCACGATCTCCCGGTTGGGCCGGGTGGTGTTGGACGCGTTTAGGGTCGGATCCTCCCTGGAGAACACGCGCGCTCATATTTCGGATGACGGGAGCTGATAGGATGTGCTGGAAAAAGTGTCGGCACGAAAGTGCGCGGTGGAACCGTCTCGCTGCTAAATATGTGGGTTTTTTGAGGTTCACCGCGCACAAACCATATATCATCGCGCCCGGATATCAGCTTCTCGGAAAGAAAAGTGGTGAAAGGACGTGACCCAGGCGTTCAATGACAACGCAGGCCTGCGCGACCGGGTATGGAACATCATTAACCTCACCCAGGCAAACCAACTATTCGTGCATTCCAGCCAGTTGGACGTCCAATACAAGGAGAAGGAAGGGAAGAAGGAGAGCGTCGCGACGCGTCCAGTGCCAGAGATCCTCACGGTCTGCGTGCTCAACGCGCTCGTCCCGAACAGCTCCATGCTACTCGTGGGCGGCCACGGCGGTGCCAAGACCACGCTGATCAAGCTGCTCGGCCGCATGTTCACGGGCAAGTCCCTCGACGACATCGAGGAGGGCATCCTCCGCGGGCACCCCCAGCTCACGGAAGAGAAGATACTCGCCACGCTCGACCTCCCCAAGCTCATGAAGGGGGAGGAGGTCGTCAAGTGGCGCAGGTTCGTGCAAGACTTCTGGAAGATCATCGACGAGGTCAACCGCATGACGCCCTACGCCCAGAACATCTTGCTATCGCTCCTCGCGGAGCAGCGCGTCAAGTTCTACGATGCGAGCTACCCCGTCTCACAGTTCTGCTTGTTCGCGACGATGAACCCGCAAGACGCCGGCACGTTCGACCTCCCCGTGCCATTCCTCGACCGGTTCGGCATCTCCCTGCCGTTCTCCATGCCGACGACCAACGACCTGTCGCTCATCCTCAAGAGCAAGGACACCAAGCTCTTCGGCTACGACGAGTTCATGCAGGTCCCGCCCATCCTCACCGTGGAGGAGATGATGCGGATCTGGCGGCTCGTCGACGCCCAGAAGATCACCGAGGAGGCCGAGGAGTTCATCCACGCGATCGTCCGGGAGTTCTCCGTCTGCGACCGCATCAACAAGGGGGTCTCCGGCGAAAAGGAGGTCGGCCCCGACTTGTGCGCCGACTGCCACCTCAACACGAGCAAGGTCGTCTGCAACAAGGTGACCACGATCCTCAGCGTGCGCGCCGCGAAGGACTTGCAGCGGTACGTGAAGGCGCTGGCTTGGTTGATGGGCGTGCCGGCCGACATCTACCTCGTCCTCACCGTCGCGCCCTACGTCATCCAGCACCGGGTCAAGTACGTGTCGACGGAGGCCTCCCAGGGCCCCTACTTCGGCGACAAGATGCGGTTCACGCGCATGCTGCTCGGCATCGTCCGTGATCGCTTCCTTCTCCGGCGGGAAGCTATGGAGATCATGAACGCGATAAAGAAGGGAGAGGCCCTCGAGGACGCGCTCGACACCCTGGCCGCGTACGCGAAGAACGACCTCGTCGTGAAGACCGACTTCCTCCCCATAGCCAGG
>JAFGBX010000333.1 GCA_016932935.1 Promethearchaeota archaeon
ACCTCGCGTGGGGGGTCTTCATCGGGCTGCTGGTCTTCCTGGGTGGGGGCATGGTCTCGGCAGGTGGGCTGAGCCCCGGCGACTTGTACCTCTTCTTGCAGAGCGCCTGGCTGCTCTTCTTCCCCCTCTTCTCGGTCGCCGCGTTCTGGCCCCAGTTCCAGTCCGGGCTGTCCGCCGCCGAGCGCGTCTTCGCCGTGATCGACGCGCCACGCGTCGTGAAGCAGGCGGGAAGCGTGGCCTTGGCCGTCCAGGGCAAGATCGAGTTCGACAGCCTCTGCTTCGGATACGTTCCCGGCAAGAGGGTGTTCGATGGCTTCTCGATGGCGATACAGCCGGGGGAGTCCGTCGCCGTGGTCGGCCACACGGGCGCGGGCAAGTCCACGCTCGCGAAGCTGCTTATGCGGTTCTACGAGTATGAGTGTGGGGACGTGCGGTTGGACGGTAAGAGCCTACGCGATTTCGATCTGGTTCACTACCGGCGCCAGGTGGGATACATCCCCCAGATCCCGTTCTTGTGGGCCGACACGGTCGAGAACAACGTCAAGGCTAGCAAGCCGGACGCGAGCAGGGAGGAGGTGCTAGCCGCGCTCGACATGGCCGGCGGCGCGGACTGGGTGGCCGAGCTGCCGGACGGCATCGAGACGGAGGTGAGCGAGCGGGGCAAGCTCCTCTCCGCCGGCCAGCGCCAACTCGTCGCCCTGGCGCGCGTGTTCCTCGCGAAGCCGAGGCTCTTGATCCTCGACGAGGCGACGGCCTCGGTCGACCCGTTCACCGAGACGAAGATACAAGAAGCGCTGGAGAACGCGATGCGCGGCCGGACGGCCATCATCATCGCCCACCGGCTCTGGACGGTTCGAAAGGTCGACCGGATCGTGGTTCTCGACCACGGGCGCATCGTCGAGCAAGGGTCGCACGACCAGCTCATGGCCATGGGGGGTACCTACGCGTCCCTTTATGAAACATACTTCAAACACCAGTCCTACGAGTTTCTTGAATCGATCGGCAAGCCTTGAGGGGCTCTAAAATAGAATTGATCTCATCGATAACTACTTCAAGGCGTTTTTATGTGCTCTTTTCTTGTGAAAGTCGAGACCTGCGGGCGATGCGAACCGCTTGTAGCGACTGAATTTGCACAATAGCTCAAAGATCAGAGAACCAATCCGGAACATCCCGAGCGCGATGAAGGATGGATTTGGGAGGAATTGTATCTTTATGGTTCAAGTGAAGGATTAGGCTTTGTTCCGATTCCTTAATCTTGTTTGTTATCTTTTTTTCCACCACTATCATTGTCACGTTCCGTATTTAACATGTTATGTCTGATGATGATCAATGGAACGAAAGAATGAAAATATTAAGGATCCCTTTGAGCCTTTACGCGTGATCGAGCTCAACGACGACCTGCTGGCCAACAACGAGTCCTTGGCAAAGCGGAACAGCGATATGCTTAAGGGACTCGGCATCAAGACGATAGACATCGTTGGCGCCATCGGAGCCGGTAAGACGCTGATCCTGGAGAAGCTTGTCGAGCGGTTGAGTGGCAAGCACAAGATCCTCGTGATCAACGGCGACGTGACCCTGCGGATCGACGCAGACCGGATCCAGAAGCACGGGGCCAGGTGCATCCAGATCAACACGGGGCACGAGTGCGCGCTCAACGCCTACCACGTCTACACGGTGATCACGAAGCTGCCCGACCTATCGCATTACGACTTGCTCTTCATCGAGAACGTGGGCAACCTCATCTGCCCCAGCGACTTCGTCCTCGGTTCCGACATGAGGATCATCATAGTCTCCGTCACCGAGGGGGAACACGTCATTAGAAAACACCCTCTGCTCGTCAAGGTGAGTCAAATCTGCGTGATCAACAAGGTCGACTTGTTGCCACACCTGGAGGACGTCGACTTGAACCGTATGAAGGCAGACGCGCTCCAGATAAACCCGGGCCTGAGGGTCGTCGCGACGTCGGCCAAGTCCGGCCAGGGTATTGATGAGCTTGTTGCGGCTATGGGGCTCTAGAGCCTTCCCATCGAAAGGGCAACTGGCGCGTCACTTTTTGACAAACTATATTTAATAAAGAGCCTTTATATGCATGCAAATACATCGCCGGCAGCCGCCAACCACCAGGTTGCTGGCGCGGGCGACGATGCTCCTTTTTTCGTCCGATCTCTTTCAAAGGTGAACGGCACAAATGGAATCAAGGGATGCGATCGGGTACAACAAGGAAATGAACTTGATGCTGGAAGCAAAGGTTAAAGTCCAGCTCCGGCATAAAGAGAACTTTTTCATGACTGGCACGCTCAAGGGATTCTCTCGTCAGAGCGAGAGCATCTTCCTGGTGAATGCTGACGACACGATCGGGAACAAGTTCACCAAGATCGTGATCCACGGGTCGGACTGGCTCAACATCACCCTCGAGAGCACCCCCTTCCCGATGGAGGGGTTATATACGCGGTTGAAGGGGGTACTCCCACCCGGCCAGGTGAAATACATGCCCGAAATACAGGCCATCTCTGTAATGGGGAAGATTAACGTCACGGACAAGGGCGTCACCGGCGACGGCCCGCTCTTCGAGCGCGTGAAGACGATATACGACCAGTACGTCGCCGACGTCCAGAAATAATGAAGGACTTTAATCCTTGCCATACCTTTTTTTCCAACGCGCCAGCGTCGTGGCTCGGGGGAGGTTCACGGGAAGATGCCGCGCAGGATGATCGCCTTGGCCAAGCGCTCCACGGCGATGATGTACGCGGCGGTCCGCATCGTCACGTCCCTCTCCTGGGCGACGCGGAGCACGTCCTCGAAGGCGGCGACCATGACCCGGCGCAGCTCCTTGTTGATCCGCTCCAGGTCCCAGAAGTATGCGTCCCTGTCCTGGATCCATTCGAAGTAACTGACCGTGACGCCGCCCGCGTTTGCGAGGATGTCTGGGATGACCACAACACCATTCTCTTCGAGGATCCCGTCCGCCTCGGGCGTCGTCGGCCCGTTGGCTCCCTCCGCGACGATCCTCGCCTTGACGAGCCTGGCGACGTCGGCCGTGATCTGCTTCTCCACCGCGGCGGGGATGAGGATGTCGCAATCGCACGCGAGCAGCTCCTTGTTAGTGAGTCGCTTCTTCGATCCCATGAAGCCCACGACCGAGCCGGTCTTGTCGACGTGAGCCTCGAGGGCTTGGACATCGAAGCCATCGTCGCTGTATATCCCGCCGTTGATGTCGCTCACCGCGACGACCTTGCACTGGTGGTAGCCGGCCAGCTGGAGGGCACAGTTCGAACCGACGTTGCCGAACCCCTGGATGGCGATTCGCTGCTTGTCGAGGTCGATGCCCTTGCGCTGGCAATACGCATCGATGACGTACATGAGGCCAGTGCCCGTCGCTGCCTCCCGGCCGAGGGAACCGCCCACGTCCACGGGCTTCCCCGTCACGACGCCATGGGCGGGCTCACCCGTGTTCCTGGCGATCATCGCGTACGTGTCCATCATGTAGGCCATGATCTGCGCGTTCGTGCCGACGTCGGGCGCGGGGATGTCCTTCAGCGAGCCGATCATGTCGCTGATGGCATAGGTGTACCGGCGCGTCAGCCGCTGGAGCTCGTTCCGCGAGAGCCTCGATGGATCGACTGCGATGCCCCCCTTCGCCCCGCCATAGGGGAGGTTCACGACAGCACACTTCATGCTCATCCAGAAAGCCAGCGCCTTCACCTCGTCCAGGTCCACCTGGGGCGCGTACCGGACGCCGCCCTTCGTCGGCCCCCTGACGTCGCAGTGCTGGATCCGGTACCCGTCGAACACGCGAATGTTCCCGTCGTCCATGAGGATCGGCAAGGAGACGCTCAGCATGCGCTGGCAATGCTTCAAGTATTCGATTGCGTTGAGCCAATCCTTGTCCTTTGGTAGATATTTTGCAGCGTTCTCGAGCTGCGTGATCGCCATTTCCCACGCGCTGCGCTTCTCATCGCTCATAATGTACCGCCTTGATCTTCATTTCGTACGTCACGATCCAATTGCTTTAGTTCCTTAAGAGCGTCGTTGGGGTTTTTAATCAGACGCGCATTCCTCCCGTCGATATGGTGACGGATTCTGAGGATCGCCAGGGTTCCCCTGGTCTAAAGGTTTGCATCATCGGTGCTGGCTCCATCGGTAAGTTGTTCTTCGGGTATCTCGCTGCGGCAATTGAAGATGTCTATCTGGTTGCGCGGGGTTCCAGTTATGCCGAGATCTCGACTCGGGGCATTGAAGTCCGCTCGTCGATGACAGACGAGGTCATTCAAGAACGCAAGGTCTCTGTCGTTGAGGGAGTGGATAAGATCGCGGCGCTCGGCGTGTTCGATGCCATCATCGTGGCGGTCAAGGCACCTGATGTTCGGGAGGTGCTCGAGTCCATCCGGGCTGCTTCGAACGCCGATCTTTCCAGGGTGGCCATCGTGTTGCTGCAAAACGGCATCGGGGTGGAAGAATTGGCCCGTGCTGCGTTCCCCACGATCCCGATTATCCGCATCACGACGACCAACGGGGCTTATTCAAGGAGCACATGGTCGGTGACGCACACGGGCGAAGGCGAGATACATCTCGGGTTCTGGGACGATGTCCGGCGGGCTGGTTCCGAGGCCATCGACGTTCGCCTGCGGGATATGTTCACGAACGCGGGCTTGCCCGCCACGTGTTCGATGGACATCCGGGAAAAAGTCTGGGAGAAGGTGATCGTGAACGCGGGCATCAACCCGGTCGGCGCGCTGTTCCAAGTGGAGAACGGGCGGATCCTTGAAACGCCGGAACTGCTGAGGATCTCGGAACACCTCACGAGCGAGGCGGTCGCCGTCGCGCGGGCCGGTAAATTCATTAATACATTCGATGGCCTCGCGGCAGTGAAATCCGTGCTGGAAAGAACCAGGAGCAATCGGAATTCCATGCTACAAGACCTTGAACGCCGACGTCGTACCGAGATCGAGTTCATAAATTGCGCCCTCGTCCGGTACGGGCGCGAGCTAGGGATCGAGACCCCCTGGAACGACATGATGGTCGAGGTCGTTCATGGGTTCGAAAAAATTGCACGAGATAAGGATAATCCCTTAAGTTTCCGATTATAGCTTCCAATAGCAACGTGAGGATACAACCGACCATGAAGCTGCCAGAGCACGGTATCGCGCAGGCTAAGATTCTAGGTGAAATCAAGAAGGCCACCGCGCACGACGAGCAGTACCAGGCCGGCCACATCCTCGGCTCGATGTGCACGTTCCCCCACGAGTTCGCCACCAAGATCGCGTCGATGTTCCCAGAGAAGAACCTCGGCGACCCCGGGCTGTTCCCCGGCACCTCGAAGCTCGAGGCGGAGACGATCCAGATGATCGGCGACATGCTGGGGGACGAGCGCGTCGTCGGGAACATCGTCGGCGGCGGGAGCGAGGCCAACATCATCGCCATGCGCGTGGCCAAGAAGTACAAGGAGGATCTCGAGCAGCCCGAGGTCGTCGCGCCCGAGACCCTGCACGCGTCGTTCCAGAA
>JAFGBX010000334.1 GCA_016932935.1 Promethearchaeota archaeon
GATCAAGATTCAAAGAACACAAATTATTCATTTTTGATGGAAAATCTATCTTCTCTATCGAATTATTCTCAAGGGATAGATCGCGTAGTTCATTGAGGCTCTCTAATCCTTCTATATCTCGAATGGACTCGATATCGCCGTTTTCAATGGATAGTGCTTCGATATCATCTTCCACTTCTTTTATGACCTTCCCCCGGTATTTTATTTGGACTTGTACCATACATCTACACCGCCTATACAATTCCATCATTCACCGCTATTTATACGCCTTCCAAACTTTTTCTAGATCCATCACGCCTTCTATTTCGGCCACGTCCCCATTTTCGTGTCATTCGGGCAAATTTCGCCCCGGAACTGGCGAACTCGAGATGACACATGCAGATGGGCTACTTGACATCCTCGATTCGACGAGGGGATGTGAATAATGCAAGGCGTGGCGGCAATGTAAAAAAAAGCTTATTATGGGACGGCTGGCGCTAGCCAGCTGGAATTTTCTTTTCTATTGTACGAAAAATGGCAAATATTTCTCATTGAAGATCCGGTTCCATTTCTCCTGGTTGGCCGGTTCGAACCGTCGCGGCGGGAATGAGACCTCAACCAGTTTCCTGCCAGCGTTAATATCCCGTAGTTCGCCGTTCGATATGGCTTGCACGATGATGTTCCCTATGCTCGTCGCTTCGTCCGGCCCTGCGAACACCGGCAGGCCCGTGGCATCGGCGGTGTACTGGCACATCAAACTATTCCTAGACCCCCCACCGACGACGTGCAATTCGCGAATCCTGATTTTAACAAGGCTCTGTAACATCCCGAGCACTTGGCGATAACGCAAGGCAAGGCTTTTAAACACGAGCGCGGCGAATTCCCCGAATTTCTTCGGGGGTTTCTGCCCCGTGTCCTTGCAAGCCTGCCGGATGGCATCGAGCATGTTCGGGGGGTTTAAGAACCGCGCGTTATCGTCTGGAAACACGATGCTGTCGAAGCTTTCGCATTTCGTAGCCTCCTCCATTATGTCGTCGTAGCCGAGTCGCGTCCCTGTCTCCATCTCCCAGCGGGCCTTCGACTGCTGGAGCAGCCACATGCCGGCGATGTTCTTCAGTAGCCGGATCGTGCCGCCGACCCCCCCCTCGTTGGTGAAGTTCATGTCGAGCGCTTGCCTCGTCAAGATTGGCCGGTCGAGTTCCACGCCGAGGAGGCTCCACGTGCCCGAGCTGATGTACGCGGCGTCCCGCGACCCGAGCGGCGTGCCTGCGACGGCAGAGGCCGTGTCGTGGCTCGCCGTGACGTGCACGGCAGCGGAGTGAAGGCCGGTTCTCTCGAGCAGCGCGGGGGTCAACCGGCCGAGCAAGCGCCCGGGCTCCACTGGCTTCGAGAACATGCCGGGATCGACGCGGATCTTCTCGAGGAACGGGACGACCCAGTCCCTCGTCGTGGCGTCGAGGAGTTGGGTGGTCGACGCGTCCGTGTACTCGACCGCCTTCTCGCCCGTGAGCAGGAAGTTGAAGTAGTCCGGCATCATGAGGAACGACTTGCCCACGTCGTGGGAAACGCACGGGTGACCCCCTTTAGCCAGGGCATGGAGCTTGACGATCGTGTTCAAGGACATGAACTGGATGCCGGTCTTCTCGTAGATCCGCTCCCTCGGGATCACCCCCAGCAGGTCGTCGAGGGCAGCGTTCATGGCCGGGTCGCGGTAGTGGTACGGGAGGCCGGCGAGGTTGTCGTGACGGTCGAGGATGACGAAATCGACACCCCACGTGTCGACGCCGATGCCGTCGATCCTGCCGCCGTCGAATTCACTTGCGCTCCCCTTCAACCCGGCGACGATCTCCTCGTAGAAGCGCAGCACGTCCCAATACAGGTGGCCGTGGATCTCCGTTCCCTGGGTCTTGTACCGGTGGATCTCCTTCACTTTCAGCCTGCCGTCGGAGATGCTACCCAGGACCAGGCGCCCGGACTCCGCCCCCATGTCGACCGCGATGTACTTGCTCGCCATGTTCCTTCTGATCCAGAAACGACCACCCGTCCCTTAAACCCAGCTCGTCGCAACGAATCGTGCCAGGGCATCCGCGGCCGCCCTGTCGTGGACTGGCACCTTAGCGTGACGTGAAACAAGAGGTCAGGCAAGATACGAAGAAAAGAGGGAGAGAAAGGGTGGAGCTCACTTGCGGTACTTCCGGTAGACCAGTGCGAAACCGATGCCGAGCGCGACGAGCAAGGTGATGATGGGAAAGCCCGGCACCTCGGGCTGCGCGTTCGCGGAGAAGGTGATGCCGGACGCGCTTATGAGCCAACATTTCAAGTACTGGGGGTGCAGGCCCTCGAAGAATTCGGGACCCGTTGGATCCCAGTCGACCCGGACTTGCTTCGTGTAGTATTCAAGCAGGATGCCCGTCTCGGAGTCGTACTTCGCCTGTTCCGTCCCCCCGACCTTGGGGTAGTCGACCTTGAACTTCGCCCGCCAGCGGAATGCCTCGTCGGCCTGGCCCTCGTGCCACGTGAAGGTGTCGCTCTCCTCGAAGTCCATGGGGTACGTGGAGGCGTCGGGTGCGCCGGGCAAGGAGACCGTCCACAGGCCCATGTCGGACAGACTCTCCAGGTCCAGGCCCGTGTTCAACCAGAACGTCCCGTACTGCCCCGCAAAGGATAATGGCGTGTAGAAGAGGCCGTGTGCATAGACCTTGTCGGTGGACGAGTTCCCGTTGACGTTCAAGCCCGTGGTGGTGTTGAACACGCCCGTGATGTTCGAGGAGAGGATGAACCGGTTCGTGATCTCGGGGTGGCCGGCCTGGGGCACCACCGAGTTGTTGTTCTTGTAGTAGGTCACGTAGTTCACGAAGCTGGGCAGCGGGCTGGAGGTCACGTTGAGCGTGATGTTCTGAACGCTGTTGCGGGCGACGATGAACGTGTTGTTCATCCTGGGCCCGCCGTGGATTTCGCATGCGAAGTCCAGCAGGAAGTCTTGCTTCGTCTCCGCAATGTTCTTCGGCAGCCGGTACATGTAGTCCATGTCGAAATCGTCGACGGAGACCGTCGTCGAGGCGTTGCTGCCGAGGTGGAGCCTGATGTTGACCGTGTTGTTCGGCCCGTTCAGGTAGTCGGACAAGGTGATGGGGTTGCTGGTCGAGTCGCTGTCCCCGTCGCAAATCATAAAAACGTCGCTCGACGTCGTGCCCGTCTGGTCGATGGACACGGGCCGGGTGCGGGAGAGGTTGCTGACGGGCACCCACGCGCTCGTGAGGTAGTTCCATATCACGAAGGAGGCATTACCGCCGACCGGGATGGTCGCGTTGTTGAAGCCGCGGTAACGGAACTCGATGGCGGCGAGCTCGCTCGCCACCACGTTGCTCGTCTCGTTCGCGAAGGTGAAGTCGAGCACGATGGACTGGTTGACGGCCCCGGTCGAGTTGATCATCCAGTACTGGCCGTCGGTCACGAGCGCGTTCGTGTTGTTGTTCGTCGTCGGGGGGGGCACCTCCGTCCCCGTTACGACCGACGCGGTCGTGAAGTTCGAGTCCTCGCCGGTGAACGCGCTGAACCTCACGTTGGAGAGCTGGGATGTCTGGTTGTACACGGCGACGAACGGCCTGTGGCTCGCGTTGATCGCGAACGGGTAGTTGTACGTGAAGCCCGAGATGGTCTCCGTGATGTCCGCCGCGTTGGCGCTGACGGCGGTGATGTTGTACGTGACCGTCGCGGACATCAGGACCGTCGGGCGGAAGTGCGCGACGGGCTCGCGATCGTCATCTAACGGCGTGTAAGAGTTGTTGAACAGGAGCGAGTAGGTGAGCACGCGCCCCGGGGCCCAGAGCTTGCTGTCCGAATAGGCGACTTGCGCCGGCGCAATCGCGGAGACCGAGGACACGCAGATGGCGGCGATCACGATGGCGGCCATGGCGCCCGTGATGGTTTTGGTTCTCGTGCTCATATCTTCTCATCCTCGCTGGGCTTTTTCTCTTCCGTGATCAAGGGCTTGTCCTCCGGCTTGGCGTCCTCCAGGGCCTTGCGTTCCTCGGCGGTCAGCTCCTTCTCGCCGGTGCTTGAAGGGCCCTCTGCCACGACCTCGCGCCCGGCGGCCTTCTTCTTGCGGCCGAGCGTGAAGAAGAGCACGAAGTTGAACACCCACAGGCCGGCAACGAAGATCATCCAGAGCGTCGCCTCGGTCTCGTGCGGGATGGGCGAGTACGGCCACTGCGCGTAGGTGTCTATCTCCGCCGCGGACAACCCGTCGAGGTACCGGACTGACTGGAACAGGAAGTAGTTGAAGTACGGCCACAAGTAGAACGGCTTGTTCGCCTCCCCCCCAGCCTCACCACCCGGGTAGTGGGGCGTCGCGGTGCCATCCACGACGACCCTCTCCCAGTACGGGCCGGCTCCTTGGGTGATGTACTTCGCGAAGAGTGCCGCCATCGGCCCGACGACCATGGACACCCAGAGGATCTTCCCCGAGCCTTGCTCGCGGTATGCGACGAGCGGCTCTCCCTTGGTGAACTTGGCCACCCGGTTCTGCTCGGGTTTGTAGACGAGCACCTTCGCGTCGGCCCGCGCGTCCTTGACGAAGATGCGTTCCTTCACGAGCGGGCTCGACTCCCACACGACGCTGCGCTGCAAGATGTCCTGGTTCAGGGGCTGGCCTTCGTTCCACAGGTACTGGTCGTTCACCTTGAGTTCTATCTGCACGACCCAGTCCTGGTCGAGGTAGAGTTCCTCCTCGGTCGTGAAGGGGGACTTGAACTCGACGGGGAGGCGGTTTTTGAAATTGTCGTAGGCGGTGCTGCCCGTCTCGGCGAGGATCGGGTAATATCCGCCGAAGATGAACAAGCCCTTCCCGGCGTTCACGAAGTCGTTCAAACGCTGGATGTAGGTCTGGTTCGACGGCAGGTACCCGCACACGAGGTACACGTCGAAGAAACCTAGGTTGTCTATCTGTGCGAAACTGCCTTCGTTCTCATAGGTGACCTCTAATCGGTCGTCGAGCTCGATCCGGTCCTTGAACGGGGTGTTTCCCGCCTGGATGAAGACGAGCACCTTGGTTTTAACAGTCGAGGTGGCCGGATCGATGCTCGCCCTGGCCGTGCCGGCCAGCGTGGTGACGAAGAAGCCAGCGAAGACGATCGCGATTAGCGCTGCATGCCCTTTTCGCTTCATGGGGTATCTTCTCTGAATCGGATCACTTGCGATGGTGCTATGTGCTATAGCATTGCTTTAGAGCATAAAAAGATCATGGGGGGAAAGAGGCGAGTAGCTGGGCAACCCCCGTCGTCTTATCAGAATCCCGCGTACAAGTCGTCGATGATGGCCTTGACTTGTTCGGGGGGCGATGGAGCACCGTGCGCGACGGAGTCGGCCTGCCTCTTGAAGTCATCGATGCCCGTCACCTTTCCGCCGTTCTTCCTCGAGAGGTAAGCCGCCCCGAACACCGCCAGCATGTCCTCGGCGAACTGGATGTCGTTCCTGCTCTCCACCTTGCCCGCGACCACGTCCGCCACCTCATCGAAGAACACGTCGTCCTCGACCTTGGCCTTCGGGATCGGGAACTTCACAAGCCTGGTCTTGCCCCCGTCGCCCGTGACCTTGATCGCCACGGCCAGCAAGAACGGGCTGGGGAAGCTCGCCACGACGTGCGGGAAGGAGAGGGTGCCCTTCGTGCCGCGGGCCTCGTAGAAGATGTCTGTCCCCGAGGGCTTCCCCTCGAACCAGTCCTTCTTGTTCCAGGACGCCTCGAGGTCGCCGGCGATGGTGCGGCCGGCTGGATCCTTCCACGTGATCGACACGTGCGCGTCGTCCTCTACCGTGACCTTGGAAACCGGGGCCCCGGCGATGGAGCGTTCGGGGATGACCGCGGCGACCAGTTTTGCCTCGGCAGACACGGGCGTGCACTTCCCCCCGAGCCAGTACCACATCCCCGCGTAAGCGTGCGGCCCGATGTCGACGAGGGCGCCGCCACCCCCGTGGTGCCTGTCCCAGAGGGCGGGCAACTCCACGGTGTGCTTCGGGTCCGAGCCCTGGTGCAGCATGCGCACCCTCTCCACGTCGCCGATCTCGCCGTTCGCGATGAGGTCGCGCCCCGCCTTGATGATCGGGTGCCAGATGCCTTGCGTGTGGAGCATGAACCTGCACCTGCCCTCCTTCAGCCGCTTCAGCACGTCTTGATAGCCGGCGAGCGACCACCAGTTGATGGCGAGTGGCTTCTCGCAGATCACGTGTCTCCCGTTGTCCACAGCGACCTTCATGTTGTCCGGGTGGAATCTCGGCGGGGTGCAGATGTCGACCACGTCGACCGCCTTCACCATGGCCTCGTAACTGTCGTAGACCGCCGTCTCCTTGCTCGCTACCTCCAGAACGGGGTTCTTGTTCTTCGCCAGCAAGCGTAGGTACAGCGACTTTGCCTCCTCTGCCAGCTCTTTTTTCACGTCGTGAAAGCCGGTTATCACGCTCTTACTTGATTTGGCGAACCCGGGCACGTGCGATGCCTTCGTGATGAAACCAGTCCCGGTCACGCCCACCTTGACAACGCCTTCCAACCTTGTTCTCCTCTTGCTTTCGATCGAGTCAATCCCCATTTCCCCTCTACTCTTAAAAAACTCTTATTGGAAACCCGAGGCTTACTTGCCCTAGATCACGGTCGTGAAGGTGTCGCCCTCGATCTCGCGCCCTCACGATCCACGTGCAGTGAAGTTCGCAATGCTCACCGACAAGCAGCAGAAAAAGGAGTTCAAGAAGGTCGCGTCGGCCGATCCCGACAGTTACTACCCGACCAGGAAGTTGAAGGCAGAAGGTTTCGCGCGGAAGCAATGCACGAACTGCGGCATGTTCTTCTGGACGGTCGTGAAGGGACGCACGGTCTGCGGCGATCCAGCGTGCAGTGGCGGGTTCGACGTGGTCTCGAACAACCCCGCCAAGGTCTCGCTCACCTACGAGGGCGTCTGGAACAAGATCGTCGAGATGTTGGAACCGAGGGGCTACAAGAAGGTCGACCGGTACCCGGTCGTCGCCCGGTGGAACCCCACCATGACCTACACGATCGCCTCGATCGCGGCGTTCCAGCCTTTCGTGATCACGGGCGAGGTCGAGCCGCCGGCCAAGAAGCTCGTCATCCCGCAGTTCTGCTTGCGTTTCGGCGACATCGATAACGTGGGCATCACGGGCTCGCACTGCACGGGCTTCGTCATGATCGGCCAGCACGCGTTCCTGTCCCGCGAGGAATGGAACCAGGAGCAGTTCTTCACGGACATCTACGAGTTCCTCACGGTCGGCATCGGGCTCGAGAAGAAGGAGATAACGATCCACGAGGACGCGTGGGCCGGCGGTGGCTCTTTCGGCCCTTGCATGGAGTTCTTCTCGCGAGGCGTCGAGCTCTTCAACCAGGTCTACACGATGTTCGAGCAGACCCCCGAGGGCGACAAGGAACTCCGGCTCAAGGTGCTCGACATGGGCCTCGGCATGGAGCGGATCGCGTGGTTCTCGCAGGCCAAGCCGAACCTCTACGAGGCCACTTTCCCCGCCGTCCTCGAAAAGATACGCGAGCGGACAAAGGTGGAGCCGGACTTCGAACTCTACAGGAAGTTCTCGAGATACAGCGCGTACCTCAACGTCGACGAGGTCGACAACATCGAGGACGCGTGGAGGCGCGTCGCCCGGGAGATGAAGGTCGACATCGCGCTGCTGCGGGGCCGGATCATGCCCATGGCTGCGATCTACTCGATCGCGGAGCACGCACGCGCGCTGCTCCTCGCGATCAACGACGGCGGCCTCCCCTCCAACACGGGCGGCGGCTACAACCTGCGCGTGATCCTGCGCCGTGCCCTGTCTTTCATCGACCAGCACGGCTGGGATCTCGACCTCGGGGAGATCGCTGCGTGGCACGCAGAGGAGCTCAAGACGCTCTTCCCCGAGCTGCTCCGAGGGGTCGACAACGTGAAGAAGATCCTGGCGTTCGAGAAGCGGAAGTTCGAGGAGACGAAGGGAAATGTCCGCCGGATCCTCGAGCGCATCGTCAAGGAGAACCAGGAGGTCACGCTCGACCGCTTGCTCGAGCTCTACGACTCCCAAGGCATCGCACCGGAGCTCGTGAAGCGCGAGGCGGAGGCGGTCGGGCGGAAGGTAGACGTCCCCGACGACTTCTACAAGCGGGTCGGCGAGCTCCACGAGAGGAAGGAGCAGATCCACGCGACGAAGCGCCAGGCCGATATAGACCTCGCTGGAGTGCCCGACACGGAGCCCATGTATTTCGACGACTACGCAAAGCTCGATGCGGGGGCGAGGGTGATCAAGGTCTCCGGCAAGTACGTGGTGCTCGACAAGACGACGGCCTACCCAACGTCGGGCGGCCAGCTGCATGACGTGGGCACGATCGGCGGGCGAAGGTTCGTCGATGCGTTCAAGGACGGCGGGGTCATCGTTCACGTCATGGAAGCCCAAGCGCCGTTCAAGGAGGGTGACGCGGTCGCCATCAAGGTCGACAAGTCTTGGCGAGACCAGCTGAGCCAACACCACACGGCAACCCACGTGGTGAACGCGGCCGCGCGTGCGGTGCTCGGCAGCCACGTCAACCAAGCAGGTGCCAAGAAGACGATCGAGAAGGCGCACCTCGACATCACCCATTACGACTCGCTCTCGAAGGACGAGGAGAAGGCGATCGAGCAGGAGGCGAACCGGATCGTCGAGCAAGGCATTCCCATCTCGGCCGGCTTCCTCCCTCGCAGCCAGGCCGAGCAAAAATACGGCATGTCGATATACCAGGGCGGTGCAGTGCCAGGCAAGAATCTGCGCATCGTGGCGATCGGCGACGGGCTCGACGTCGAGGCGTGCGGAGGGACGCACTTGCACAACACGAGCGAGATCGGCAAGATCAAGATCATCAAGAGCTCCAAGATCCAGGACGGCATCGTGCGCATCGAGTTCACGGCCGGCCCCGCGGCGAGCGTGACCGCCAAGCAGGAGGGCGATCTGCTCGGGGAGACCGCGAGGATATTCGGCGTGAAGTCGTCGCAGGTGCCGGCCCGCGGCAACGAGGTCTTCTCGAAGTGGAAGAAGCTCAAGAAGATCGTCGGCACGGACAAGGAGATCCCCGAGGAGATCCTCGTCCTTTCCGACACGGCCGAGTCCAAGGGTGACGCGTTGGCGGAGATCGCCGAGGTCTTCAAAACGCAGCCTGAACACGTGCCGAAGAACGCGGAAAAGTTCTTGCGGCAGTACTACGAGCTCGTGGACCGGGCCCGGAAGCAGCTGGCGGCGAAGCCGCCCGCGAAGCCCGCGAAGGCAAGGCAGGAGCCCCGGAAGAAGCCGTGACCTCGGGGCACCGCCCCTATTCCTGCATCTCCCCGAGCACGGCGTCAAGCGCCTCGACGACTTGCTTGGCCTGTTCGAGGGTGATCACGAGCGGCGGGAGCAACCGGACGACGGTCATGCCCGCGACGAGCACCAGGACGCCGCGTTCTTGCATCCTTTTTACGACCTCCGCGACCTTCCCCTTG
Organism: Promethearchaeota archaeon; assembly: GCA_016932935.1. Classification (GTDB taxonomy): domain Archaea; phylum Asgardarchaeota; class Lokiarchaeia; order Sigyniarchaeales; family Sigyniarchaeaceae; genus Sigyniarchaeum. Next base: position 9,474 of record JAFGBX010000334.1, read on the forward strand.
AACTGGATGCCGACCATGAGGCCCTTGCCGCGGATCTCCTTGATAGCCGGGTACTTCTGCCGCAACTGCTCGAGGGCCGGGAACAGGTACGCGCTCACCTTCGTGGCATTGTCGAGCAAGCCCTCGTCTCGAAAGATGTTCAAGTTCTCGACGGCGACCGCGCACGCGAACGGGTTCCCTCCAAACGTGGTGCCGTGGGATCCCGTGTCGACCGCGCCCATGATCTTGCTCGTCGCGATCGTGGCACCCATGGGGATGCCCGCGGCGATGCCCTTGGCGAGGCACAGGATGTCGGGCGCCACGCCGTAGTGCTCGAGGCAGAAGAGCCTCCCCGTGCGCCCGAAACCCGTCTGGATCTCGTCGAAGACGAGCGGCACGTCTTTCTGCGTGCAAAGCTCGCGCAGCGCCCTCACGAACTGCGGGTCGGCGGGGTAGACCCCTTGCTCGCCTTGTATCAGCTCCAAGATGACACAGACCGTGTTGTCGTTGAGCAAGGCCTTGACCGAGTCGAGATCGTTGTACGATGCGTGCTTGACGCCAGGGATGAGCACGAAGTCCTGCCGGTAGCGGGGCTCGAACGTGATGGCGAGGGCACCCAGGGTGCGGCCGTGGAACGCGCGCTTGAAACCGATGATCTCCTTGTCTTTAACGTGTTTTTTGTACTTCATGGCGAACTTGAGGGCTGCCTCGACCGATTCCGTCCCCGAGTTGCAGAAGAACACGCGGGACAAGCCGCTTCCGGCCGGCATGGCGTCCACGAGGCGTTGGATGAGCTCGGCGCGTGACTCGTCGTAGAAGTGCCCGCAAGCGATGGGGCGATCCGCGCGTAAGTAGTCGCAGACGGCCTTGGTGATGCGCGGGTGCGCGTAACCTATCACGGACACGCCGTGGCCGCCGACGCAGTCGATGTACGCCCTCCCGTCCTGCCCGAAGAGCATCGCTCCCTTGCCCTTGAGGATGGGCACCTTCTTGTTGAACTGCCCGCTGTCATGGGCGTTCTCGATCGCCAAGATTCTTTCTGGATCCATCCGGTGTACCTCCCGCGGGCGAGCGCCCGCGAGATAATACGAGGAAACCCCCACCGGGATTTATTTTTTTCCCGCGTGGCGCCTTTCCAACACGGGAAAACGATCGGGTTATGGTGGCACGGGGCTGGCCGCCCGGGGCGCCGCAAGGCTGTGCCATCTCAACGGCCAGTTAGTGGCGGGTTGTATCATCCCTGATTCGCCGTGGGATCGACGGTCGCCACGTCCCCGTACTTGTCCTTGAAGTCCTGGATATTCTTCTCGATGACGCGGAAGGCGCGATCGGGGCCGAGCCAGTCCTTCACATGAGCATATTTCGGGTTCTCGAGGTTCTTGTAGGTGCGGAAGAACTCGGCTATTTCGTCGAGCACGTGCTTCGGGATCTCCTTGATGTAGTCATAACCGGCATAATGTGGATCGTTGATGGACACGGAGAGGATTTTGTTGTCGATGCCTTGTTCGTCCTCCATCACGAGCACGCCGATGGGCTTCACCTCGATCAGCGTTCGAGGGGTAGTCGCGTGCGAGATGAGCACGAGTATATCGAGTGGATCGCCGTCTTCGGCGAGCGTGCCGGGCACGAAGCCGTAGTCGTGTGGGTACACGACCGACGAGTGCAAGACACGGTTCAAGATTATGAGGTTCGTCGTTTTCGAGAGTTCATACTTGATCTGCGAGCCCTTTGGACACTCGATGATCGCATACAATCGTTCTGGCGGGTTGGAGCCAGGCTTGATGTGCTTCCAAATCAAGAAGGCGGGGGCATGATCGTCCGGGCTCATGACATGTCTGGTCAAAGCTTTCCCCCCAGCTGAGATAAATGCATCCTGATGGCATATGCCAGGAAATACACGAGTTTGGGCTTCCGGCAGTCCATTTTCAAGCGATCTTCAGCTCTGCGCACACGACGTCGTTGTACCGCTGCAGCATGGCCTGGTTGATCGTTCGATCCGAGCCATCGCGGGACACGAGGCCGAGCTCCTCGAGCTTCTTGAGGTGGTACTGGATCGCGCCGTGATATACCGGCGGGATGATGCTCTTGGCGAGCTCGACGAGGGTGGAACCCGGGTTCTTGAGGAGTAACCGGATCAACTGCCGCACGATGTCGTTGTACATGACGACGACGAGCTCGGCAACCTTGTCGTCTTCATTGAACGAGGGAGCGAAGAAATTCCAGAGCTTCCCAAACTTGTACTTCTTGACGAGTTGGAACCTGTCCAAGACGAGCACGTGCTTGAGGAAGGGGTTGCGCGTGATGCCCAGTTTCTGCTGGACGCGATCGTCCCGCGCGTGGGTGCCCGGGTAGGCCTCCAGGAACCGGGTGATGTTCCCGTAGAGGGCATCATTCAAGATCTCCTCCTTGGTGCGGCGCTCCGCGGTGACGATCCATCTCTGCTCCTCGAGCGCCTTGAGCGTCTCGATGATGCCGTCCTTGGAATATCCCTTCTGGGCCTGGTACTTCGCCAGGCAGTCGCCGACGATCTTCTCGACCATGGGCGTGTAAGGGTCGAAGCCGATGTCCGCTTCATATCGCTTTTTCTTCAACGAGTTCTTCGCAACGCGCAACACGTCTTTCTCGATGTCCGTCAGGTCGTCGTACTCGACCGTCGATAGGTCGTCTTGTTCCTCGCCTCCTGCTACCGCCGCAGAGACGATGTCAAGCCCAGCCCCCGCTGCTGGTGGCGCGGTGGCGGGCTCCTCTGCGGCCTCGGGTTCCATCGCCGCGGGCTCCACGACGAAACCGCCGCGGGCCGCGATTGCCTTCGACGCCGTGGTGGACAGTGGCCGTGGTTTGTGTCTGCCCCTGGACGTCGGGACAGGCTCGAGCTCGGCGATCGATGTCGGCTCTATGCCCTTTGGCGATACGGGCTCGGCTGGACGCACCTGGCTTGAAGCCACTGCCTGGTCGTGGCCGGGCTTCTCCTCCGCCCCGGAGTGCTCCTCCGGCCCGGCATCTGGCTGTGGCTGGGACAGCGCTTTATGCTCGGCTGCCGGCTTCTCGGCGCTCTGCCTGGCCTTCTTCTCGCGCTTCCGTTCCATTTGGGCCATGCGCGTGCCACTCGGGTCGGTTTGCGTCTCAGCGGGTTGGCTGGTTCCGCTCCATCTCGTCGATGAAGGCGGGGACGTCCTTATCGGGTATCGATCGCAGCTGGTCGACCATCCACTTCTTCGTGTTCTCGTCGTAGCTCATGTTTCGCACCAGGAGCACGTGCACCGGATCCACCTCGTCCACCTTGTTGAGTTGGATGCACTCGTTGACGATGTCGAGCTGCTGGAACTCGGGATGGTGCACGAGCTCCTGCGCGATCGCCTCTATGTCGTCGTTGGAGACGCCCAGCTTCTTGAGCTTGAGCAGTCGCTTTCGCACCCTCGGCGTGAGCACGTTGAAGTTGCGATGGAGGTAGGCGTCCACCGACGTGTGCGGCTTCAAGGGGAGCGGGGTGGCTGCCTCGGCTGCTGGGAGTGGCGGGCGCGCCGGCGGTCTTGGTTGGGCCCGGACTGGCGCCGCCTGGATGGGCGGGCCGGGAGAACGCTCCGGCTCCTTTACGGCTGCGGCAGGCCCGGCAGGGGCTCGTCCTTGCGGGGCCTTCTTGTCGACCCCGCCAAGGGCGAGCAGCAAGATGGCCTTGACGATCATCGGCACCCC
>JAFGBX010000335.1 GCA_016932935.1 Promethearchaeota archaeon
AAGCGCTTCGCAGCAAGTACCAGCGTGCCGGGCCAGAGCAAGCTCACTCCAAAACCGCACGCCATGCACGCGACGAGGGAGAGCGCGTTGATCGTGGAGAACGCGACGACGAGATAACACGCCGCCGCCAGGATCGCCCCGGCCATCATGACCTTCGGTAGGGGTATGCGCGTGCCGTACTTCCCATAAAGCAACCGCCCGAGGCCGAGCATGAACGCGAAGGCAGCCACGCCAGTCGTGTCGCCGATGGCCTTCGGGATGTCGAGGGCCTTCTCGAAAAAAGCCGAAGTCCAGCCGGCCATCGTGATCTCCGCAGCCGCCCCCGCTGCGATTGCCACGATCGCGACCATGAAGAAACGCTCCCTCGCGAGCTTGGCCAGCCCCATGTGCGGCCCGGTCTCGGGAACCGGAGAGCCTAGCGGAACCCTCATGAAGTTGACGAAGTTCACGGCGGGGATGACAGCCCAGCACGCCACGATCCATTGCCAAGACGCCCGCCCGAGCAAGAGCAATAGGGACGTCGTTATGACGACGACCATGACCTGTCCCCACGCGTAGAAAGAGTGCAGCACACTCATTGCCTTTTCCTTCTCGTCGCTAGGAATGGAGTTCACGATCGGGCTCAGCAGCAGCTCTTGCAGCCCGCCCCCGGCGGAGAAGACCACCGTCGCTGCTACGAAGATCGGATACGGGCGGGTCAAGAACAAGGGGGCCAATGCGAAGAGCGAGAAGCCGGCGACCGTGAACGCGTGCGATGCGACCACGAACGACCTGTAGCCGTGCTTCTCCACGACCTTGCTGAAGGCAATGTCGACGGCCACTTGCGTCGTGAAGTTGATGAATATGAGGAGCCCGAGCTCCGAAAACGTCAAGCCGTACTGTTCCCTGAGAGGGATGAACAAGATGGGCGTGAGGTTGATGACGATGGCCTGGCAAAAGATGCCGACATAGCACGCGATGGCCGTGGATTTATAGGACACGCTTGTTGGAGAGCCCGTCGTCGTGTCCGTGCTCATTCGTGAACCAAGGAGTCGTGTGATAAAAACAATATGCCGCGTCGATAATCGCCTCGTGTTAATTACCAGCTGCGAAACCGTGGAACCGTCTACTGACCCACGATAGCCTTTTTAACGAAGATGGCGACGCGTACATGTTCCTTCCTTGCAGCATGACGCGCGAAAACTAACGCCATGAAGGAGATCACATGAGTCCGAGCACCATCTGGAAGAAGAAAAGATTACTTGTCATTCTCCTTTCCCTTGTCGGAATTCTGGCGATCCTACTCGTCGTCATGGTCACCATGTTGAATTCTCAATATGGCCCGCTCGAACTACCCCCGACCACCTGGTTTTGGATCCTGATCCTACTCATGTTCTTTGCTGTCTTGCTCGTCATCAGCAAAGTAGATTTTGCACTTCGAAAGCGCCGGTTGGCAAAAAGAAACAAGTGGATCGTCGGGATCGTGGTTAACATTGCAGCGATCCTTTGTTTATGGGTTCCTGTTGTATTCATGATTGGGCCGTTCAATGGGTCGTGGTTTACCACGGTAGCATTCATCGCGATAATGTTCTATCTTGGTTTCCTGGAATTCACTGCCTCGCAGAAGCACCTGGAGAATCCAGACGGCAGCGCCAAGGTAACCATGGTGTGCCGGAATTGTGGCCTCCAGATCAGCGGTTATTTCTACCGTTGCCCAAAATGCGGCATGCAGCTTTGAGCCGGCCTTCATTCCTAATATGCCGCGTTTTCGATGAGGGCGTCGAACATGGCAACGATGTTGGCTGCTGGCACCTCGGCCGTGATGTTGTGCACGTTCGCGGCGATGAAGCCCCCGCCGGACTTGAACGCCTGGACGTTGCGCTTGACCTCGGCTTGAACCTGCCCGGGCGTCCCGAACGGCAGCGTCCCTTGCGGGTTGCAGAGACCGCCCCAGAACGCGACGATATTGCCGAACCGCTGCTTGAGGCTGCTTGGTTCCATATCGCGCGCCGACACCTGGACGGGATTGACGGAGTCGAAGCCGACATCGGCAAGGTGGGGGATGAATGCCGGTACCGAGCCGCAAGTGTGGTAGTTGAGCTTGATCCGTGGCACGAGTGACTTGATGTGCTTGACGAGTAACGCGTCGACCGGCTTCACGTGCTTCTCGTAGAACGCCGGGTTGACGAGCGGCCCGTCCTGGCCCGCTAGATCCCCGTTGAAGCAAGCCACGTCGATGTACGCCCCGACCTCGTCCAGGTAGGTCGTGTTGTAGTCCTTCCAGTACTCGAGCAGCCGGTGCATCGCGGCGTCGAGGAGTGCCGGGTTCGTCAAGACGAGCTTCATCGCCTTGACCAGGCCGAAGAGGAACGTGCAAGTCTCGAACGTGTTCCCGATGGCGGTGGAGCAGACCGCGTAGGGGGTCTCCTCGTGGAGCCGGCGTGCGACCTTCTTCAAGCCCGTGAAAACCGACCGGTCCTTGCCGTCCGGCCAGTCGTGGCGCTCGACGTCTTGCACCGTCTTCGCATCAGCGAGCGGGTGGATCACGGGGTCGTAGTATAGGATCTCGTCGGGTGGCTTCCTCTCGTCCTGGCCCCAGAAGACGTTGAACTGGTCGAAGCATCCCACAAAGCCGCGCTCGTGCTGCGGCTGCTGGTGATCGTAGGGGACATAATGCCCAAGCGGCCGGATCCACCGCGTGTCGACGTTGAACCGCTCGAGCAGCGCCTCGCAAGGTCGGGCGAGCTGCTGGGTGAAGTGGCTCAGGACGGTCTTCTCCTCGTGGATGCCGAGCTGGGCCAGAACCCGCTTGTAGGCCAGCACGTGGATGCCGGTCTGGTTGCCGCCGAGGTCGATCGGCACGCGGTCAGGTTTCTTGCGCTCAAGCGCGGCGATGACCCGCTGGCGTGGTGTCATGGTCGCTATACGAATCCACCCTCAATACCGTCCAAACTCGTACGCCGCGTCGAACATCGCGACGATGTTCTGCGGCGGCACCTCGGCCGTGATGTTATGGATGTTCGCGGCGATATAGCCCCCGCCGGGTTTCAAGCACTCGACGTTTTTTTGCACGTCAGCGCGGATCTGCAAGGGGTTCCCAAACGGCAAGGTCTCCTGGGTGTTGCACAGGCCGCCCCAGAAGGCTATCTGGTTGCCGAAACGCTGCTTGAGGGAGCACGGTTCCATGTCGTAGGCTGATATTTGGACGGGGTTGAGGGCATCGAACCCGATCTTGACGAAGTGGGGGATAAAGAGCGGAACCGACCCGCAGCAGTGGTAGTTGACCTTCACCGGTGCGATGCGCTTGACGTGATCGACGAGTTCCTTGTCCAGCGGAAGCACGTGCTTGGCATAGAACGCGGGGTCGATGATGGGCCCGGCTTGCTCCGCGAGGTCGCCGTTGATGCAGATGATGTCGACGTTATTCCCGACTTCCTTGAGGAAGGCTGCCGTATAATCCTTCCAGTACTGGAGCAAGTGCTTCATCGTCGCGATGATCACGTCGGGCTTCGTGCGCACGAAACGCAATGTCTTGACGAACCCCATGAGGAACGTGATGTACTCGAAGATGTTGCCGATGGTGCCGGTCGACACGGCGTAGGGCGTGTTTTCGTGCAGCGTCCGGGCAAAGTCGCCCATGCCCTTGAGGGGGGCAGGATCCTTGCCGTCCGGCCACGAGAACGCCTCGATGTCCGAGACGGAAGAAGCACCTGCCAAGGGGTGGCCAACGGGGTCGAGGTACAGGATCTCGTCGAGGCTCTTCCCCGCGTCGATGCCCCAGAAGACCCCGAATTCATCGTAGATCCCCTGGTTCGGGCCCTCTTTTTGCATGCCCGGGTTCCTTGGATCCCGGTAGCTCGACAACGGCCGCACGTACCGGACGTCCGCGTGGAACCTCTCTAGTACTGCCTCGCAAGGAAGGACGATGTGCTGGGCAATATCACTGAACTGTACATTATCGTCCTGGATGCCGAGATGTTCGAGCAACCTCATGTATGCCTTGATGTGGATGCCGGACTGGTTGCCTCCGAGGTCGATGGGCACCCGGTCGGGTTGCTTGTGGTCAAGCGCCGAAAGCACGCGCTCGCGGGGGGACAATGCTCTGGCCATGCATCCTTAGACGAGGTACGGGGAATAAAAGGATATGGCTGACCCGTGCACGTTCCCGCACGGATAAGCCGGGAACGCCGATCGGTTAGTCTAGATAAGCGGTACACTTTTTGCGGGACGGGGCTGCACCTACTCGGAACTCGTCATGAAACCGAATGGGAAGAACGAACGCTTATTTGAGTCAAGAGGTTGATAAATGAATGGATCTCAAAGGTGAATTCATCAAATTGCTGGAAGGGGAAGACAAGGAGAAATGCGTGAATTGGGCTTTGGACCAGCTAGGGCGTGGCTTGAAGGTTGCAGATCTCTACGCGAACGTGCTGGCGCCCTCGTTGAACGCGATTGTGTGCCTGGAGAAGACCGAAGCGATGTGTATCTGGAAGGAACACGTCAAGACGAGCATCGTCCGTGCTATAATCGAGAACGCGTACCCGTTCGTGCTCAAGCAGCGAGATGCAAGCAAACACGCGAAGAACAAGGACCTGGGTGTCCTGGTCATGTGCCCACCGGAGGAGACGCACGAGATCGGCGCCCGCATGGTGGCCGACTTCTTCACGATGGCAGGTTTCAACACCATCTTCGTCGGCTCGAGCACGCCGAGCGCTTCCTTCCTATCGGCGATCGAGGCGACCAAGCCGAGGTACGTCGCGATCTCCGTGTCGAACCCTTACCACTTGTTCAAGACCCGGCGGGTCATCGCGGAGATCAAGAAAGCGGCGCCCGAAGGTGTTGAAATCATCATCGGCGGGTCAGCCTTGAATGGGAGGAAAGAGGTGCTCAAGGAACTCGGCGCCGACAAGTACTTGTCGAGCGTGGACGAGATCAACGGGCTTGGAGGCGAGTGACGTGTTCGCATCGACCATCGCGAAGCGCTTCTTGTCCGCGAACAAGAGGCAGACGTTCTTCATCATCTTCGGCATCGCGCTCGGCGTGGCCGTCCAGATCTTCGTCGGTAGCTTGATCGGGGGGTTGCAAGAAACGCTCCTCGATCGCACGATCGGGAACACGCCCCACATCGTCATCACGTCCGACTCGGACAATCCCCAAATCGAGAACTGGACGAGCCCCGTGCAATCGATACGGGGCGTCTCCGGGGTCTCGACCGTCGTGACCGTGCAAGACGGGCAAGCCTTCGTCAGGAACTTCACGAAGGACGCTCTCGTGCTGCTCCGTGGCTTCGACATCGCCGAGGCCGACAAGATCTACGGGTTCCTCGATACCATCTACGAAGGAACGGCCCCGGCGAGCGTCAATGAAACCATCGTTGGCAAGGAAATGCAGGTTGAACATGATCTGGCACTCGGGGACACGCTCGAGTTGCAGACAAACCTCTCGCAACCGTTCGACACGGACAACGTCACGATCGTCGGGTTCTACGACGTGGGCGTGGCCGCGGTCAACTCGCTGTGGGTCATCACGTTGAAGCAGACCACCACTCAGGTCTTCGGGTACGGCACCAACATCACGTCGATCAACGTCCAGGTTAACGACCCGTTCGCGGCGCTGGACATCGCCACCACTATAGAGTCGCAATTCGTCCCGCCGGGCCTCAAGGTCGTCGCCTGGCAGGAACAGAACGCCCAGCTCCTCTCCGGCTTCCAAGCGCAGTCGATATCCACCTACATGATCCAGGCGTTCGTCTTGATCTCGGTCGTGCTCGGCATCTCGAGCACGCTCGCCATCACGGTGGTGCAGAAGAGCCGCCAGCTCGGCATATTAAAGGCCATGGGCACGAACGACAAGCAAGCCTCCAACATCTTCATCCTGGAGGGCGCCATATTCGGCATCGGCGGCACCACGCTCGGCGTGTTCCTCGGGATCTTCTTGTTCTGGGGATTCGCGGCGAACGTGAAGGATAGCGCGACGGGCGGGCCTTTGATCTACTTCGTGCTCGACTGGAACCTGATCCTCATCTCGGCCGCGATCGCCATCGTCGCGTGCATCATCGCCGCCGCGAGCCCGGCGCTGCGGGCGTCGAGGCTGAGCGTGATAGAGGTGATCCGCAATGGGTAGGCAGAACGTGCTCGAGCTGCGTGGCGTCTCGAAGGTCTACGGCACGGTCATCAAGACGCAAGCGCTCACGGACGTCAACCTCGGCTTCGAAGAGGGGTCGTTCAGCGCCATCATCGGCCAGTCCGGGAGCGGGAAATCGACGCTGCTCAACATCCTCGGCACGCTGGACAAGCCGACCACGGGCGAGGTCTTGATCGCTGGCAGGAGGACGACCGAGATGAAGAGTAACGAGCTCGCCAAGTTCCGGAACGTGAACCTGGGATTCATCTTCCAGTTCCATTACCTGCTCCCCGAGTTCACGGTCTTCGAGAACGTCATCATGCCGTACCTGATCAAGGACAAGGGAATCCTCCCCTTCGGCGTGAAGGAGCAAGCAGAGAAGCTGCTGGCCCTGGTCGGCCTCACCCAGGTGAAGGACAAGAACTCGCAGCAGATATCCGGCGGGCAGCAGCAGCGGACGGCCATCGCCAGAGCGCTCTTGAACAACCCGAAGGTCGTGCTAGCGGACGAGCCAACCGGAAACCTTGACAGCGACACGACCGAGACCGTGTACCAGTTATTACGCCAGATCAACAAGGACTTCGGCACGGCGTTCATCATCGTGACCCACGACCGCCGCATCGCGGAGAAGACCGACCGCATCATCGAGATACGCGATGGACGCGTGGTGATGGATGTCGGCATAGCCAGCACGGCCTAGAACGCTCCCTCCTTTTCCATTTATTTCACGTGTTCCGACCGGGTACTCGTTTCCCTCGATGATGGACCTGGGGAAGCGGTGGAAGAAGAAACAGGAAAAAGCGTTGAAAGGAACCTGATAGCATGCTATGTGCGGTGGATCTGGCGCGCGACTTGCTTGAGCTGCCCCATCTTGCTACTGAACGTGCGGATCATGTACGCATACTTATGGGATCCCGCCGGAACCTTCATGTCGTCGTGCGGCATGTTACCACAGCCATCCTGGCCGCCGATGCCCATCTGCATGTAGTCCACGTTGACCGTGACCGTCGAGTCGAACGGTAGGAGCTTGTTGATGTGCTCGGCGGCCTCGATGCGCTCTTGCGAGACGGGCCACGCCGAGGTGCTGAGCAGCCCCCCCTTCCCGGCAAAGATCAAGCCATTTCCGGCCTCGTCGAGCAAGGCGAACCATCGCGTCTCGACGTGGTTGGCGGTCTCTTGCGGGTAGACGTAGAAGTGGAAGAGCTCGTCCACGCTCCCGCTGTACAGCCCCACGTCGGCGCTCTCAGACCGGTCGATGTAGGTCTCGAATGGCCCCCGGCCGAGCCAGGTCATCCGCCTGAAGCTGCCCGGAACCTGGAATTGCTGGCCGATGCGGACGAAGGGCGAGATCGTGGCGAATTCGACCTCGACGACCAGGTCACCGTTCCCGAAGACCGTGTAGGTCACCTTATAGTCTTCCATGTGCTCGTCGTCTTCGCCGTCCACTCGGCTCTCGACCGTCACCACCTTGGCCACCTTCGGGCTCACTCTTTCGGATCGGACGTCCTTCAGCTTGCGTAACTCCTCCTGGAACCCGGTCTCGCAGTAGCCATGGAAGAACGGCATTCGACCGTGGATGTCGTTCTCCACGGGGGCCCGCCAGAAGTTCGGCTTGATCGGGCTCGAGAGGTATTCCACCCCGTCCACCGCGTAGGAGACCAGGTACCCGGTCTTCTTGGAGAACTTGACCGAGAAGTTCTTCCCTATGATGATTAGGTCGTCGACGCCGAAGTCATCTTGCACTTTCACGATGTCCGGGATGAAGCCCGGAACGTTCACGGGATCTGGGGACTTGAACGGCAGCTGGACTTGATGCCACGCGACGACGTGACCCTTTTTAGCCCAGGCCATGTCACTGCCGAGCTTGAAGGAGACCTTGAGGAAGTACTCCTCGCCGGGGTTGAGATTGGCCGGGTTCACGAAGAACTTCTTGTCGACGGGAATCACGAGTTCGACGGTCTTGCCCGGGGCCACGCCCTGGATCGGCGGGAGGTCACCCTGGCGGATGACCGACCCGTCCGCTGTGACCTCCCAGGCGATGTCGAGGTGGTCCAGGCTCACGTGCTGGTAGTCGTTCGTCACCTTGAACTTACCCTCGGCCGCGTCGACCAGCTCGAAGAGCACGGGCTGGTACCCGTACTTGACCTCGAACACGTGCGGGTGGAGCGTACGGTCGGGGCCGATCAGGCCGTTGATGCAAAAATCCTTGTCGTTTGGCACGTCGCCGTAGTCACCCCCGTAGGCCCAGAACTCGCGGCCTTTCTCGTCTTTCTTCCGCAGCCCTTGATCGATGAAGTCCCAGATGCAGCCGCCGATGATCTGCGGGTGCTTGTGGAAGATGTGGATGAACTCCAGGAAACTGCCTTGCGCGTTGCCCATCGAGTGCGAGTACTCGCACATCATGATGGGCTTGTCCTTGTACCGGTCGGCCTTGAGAATCCCGATGTTCTCATGGCGTGCCAGCTGCTCCAGCCTCGACCAGGGCGAGTACATGGTCGACTGCACGTCGGCGACCTCCATCGCGTAGTCCCCCTCGTAGTGCACGAGACGGGTCTTGTCGATCGCCTTCGTGGCGTTGTACATCTCGACGAAGTTCGAGCCGAAGCCCGCCTCGTTCCCCATGGACCAGAACACGACGCAGGGGTGGTTCTTGTCCCGGTGCACCATGGCCTGCATTCGCCGCACGCACTGGTCGGTCCATTGCGGGTCGCTGGCCGGCAGCGTGTGCCGCAGCGCGTGCGACTCGACGTTGGCCTCGTCGATCACGTAGATGCCGTGCTCGTCACAGAGCTCGTACCAGAACGGGTGGTTCGGGTAGTGGCTCGTCCGCACCGCGTTGATGTTCAGCTGCTTCATGATCGTGATGTCCTTGACCATGTTGCTGAACGGGACGCCCCGGCACTTGTCCGGGTCGTGCTCGTGGCGGTCGGCGCCTTTGATGTAGAGCCGCTTGCCGTTGATGATGTAGACGGCATCCTTGACCTCGAGCTGGCGGAAGCCGAAGCGGTTCTCGACGGCCTCTATAACGTCGCCGTCCTCGTTGCGGAGCACGATGACGGCGTGGTAGAGGTACGGGGATTCCGCGTTCCAGTGGCGGGGCCTTTCGACCGCTTCGGAAAACCTGAAAACCTCCTCCGCCCCCCCGCCGACGTCCACGTCGACCGACGATGTCTCGTTGACCTGCTTGAGGTCGCCGTCGAAGAGCAAGACTTGCAACAGGAGCTTCTTGCGCGATCCTTCCGAGTGGCTCCTCACGCAGACGTCGACCTCGACCGTCGCGTCCTCGTATTTCTTGTCGAAGGCGGTTCGTATGAAGAAGTCGCGGACGTGCACGGCGGGCGTGCAGAACAAGTAGACCTCCCGGTAGATGCCGGACGTGCGCCAGAAGTCCTGGTCCTCGAGGTACGAGCCGTCCGACCACCGGTACACCTCCACGGCGATGGTGTTCCTCCCCTCCCGCAGGTGCCCCGTGACGTTGAACTCGGCGGGAGTCATCGAGTCCTCGCTGAAGCCGACGTAGTCGCCGTTGATCCAGAGGTAGAAGGCCGACTGCACGCCGTCGAAGTGCACGAACACCTGGCGGCCATCCTCGAGCCATTGTGCCGGCAGGACGAACTCCCGGCGGTACGAGCCGACGGGGTTGTCCTCGTGGTCGATGTTCGGTGGGTCGTCGAGCTTGAGGCTGTACGGGTAGGTAACGTTTGTATAGATCGGGATGCCATAGCCGGCCATCTCCCAGTTCAGCGGGACGTCGATCTCCTTCCACCCGCTCACGTCGAAGGCCGTCTCGTGGAAGCCCACCGGGCGATCGGCCGGCCGCTTGACCCAGTTGAACCTCCACTTCCCGTTCAGCGTCTTGTAATAGGGCGTGAGGTAGTTTGCCTCGTGCTCCCCGTGCTCGGTCTTGCGAAGAGCCCCGTCGACGCCATCGAACGGCACCAGCGTGCAGTGGGGCGGCTCCTTGTTGACGCCGAAAATGCGGGCGTTCTCCCATTCCAACTTCTTGGATTCGGTCATGAGGTCTAGGTTGCACGAGCCTATTTGAACGTTTATTGCCGATTCTGAGATGGTTGTGGAAATCCTCGATGCTGGGCTCGGGGAGACGCTGTTCACGAGGGAGGAAGCGGCCATCCCCAGCCGGATCCTCGCACGACACTAGGTCGCTGCACGAGATGGATCCCCCTATTTGCTAATATCGCTTTTTATTGAGCCGGGTGAACGGTCAATTATCATGGCGAAAACGTGCGTCATCATCGGCCTCGGAGGGCACGCGCGAAACAGCTGGCTGAAGGCAGTGCGAAAGCACCCGGACTGGGAGCTCGTCGGCATCGTCGACACGGACACGGAGCTGCTGGAGAACGTGCCGAACATCGCCGGTCTTTCCGAAGACCAGGCCTACATCTCCATCGAGGACGCGATCAAGTACGGCCAGAAGCCCGACATGGCGATCGTCGCGACTCCGATCTACACGCACCACGTGCTCGTGAAGGACTGCATGGACAACGGCATCAACGTGATCTGCGAGAAGAACATGGCCACGAACATCAACCAGGGCAGGCAGATGGTGCAGATGGCGATCGACCACCCGGAGCTGTGCACGGCCCTGGGAACCCAATATCGCTTTTTCAGGCCGAATTTTACTGCCCACAAGTACCTGCAGGGGCCGGACAACCAGATCGGGGAACTATGCTTCGTCCGGGCACACGAGAGCTTCAACTGGGGCGGCATCCGCGAGGGCTGGCGCCGTTGGTTGCAAGACCTGAACCTGGAGGATCAAGCCGTGCATTTCATCGACTTGATCCGCTACGTCTCTGGCATGGACGTCGTGCAAGTCAAGGCCGACGTGTTCATCCCGAACTTCTCGGACTGGCAAGGCAGTAGCACGACGCTGGCGCACTTCGCGCTCGCCAGGCCCGAGGACTACCGGCACCGGCGCAAGTGGGTGTGGGTCGAATACTACAGCGACTGGCAACGCCGCGGCGAACCCGATTTCTTCTGGGAATTCTCCGGCGACCGCGGCCGCTTCGTCATCGACACGAAGTTCGGCGGCCTGCACCTGTGGCTGTACACCGACCCGCAAGGCACGAAGTGGGAGGAGGACTTCTATCCAAGCGATAACGACGTGGCCGGGACGGGCAAGGGCTACGACGGCCAGATGGTGATCCTTGAACAGATGAGCCGAGGCATCGATTCGAAGGGAAAGGTGCAGCCAGATACCAATTTCAAGGAAGCCTTCAAGTCTTTCGCCGTCACGATGGCGTGCCTCGAATCGTCACGCACTGGCCGCTCCGTGTGGGTGCCGGACTACTGGAAGGATATGCCTCTTTAATTTCAATCTTAGGGAAAGGGATATTAGTCTCTATTTTCTTTTTCAGAATGGTCAAAATGTCCGGCGTAATCGATTCAGATCCCGAGATTCTCGGTGGAAAACCGATCGTGAAGGGCACGCGCATCCCTGTTGACTTGATTTTCGAACTGCTCGGGTTAAATTACTCGATCGACTACATCCTAGATCAATACCCATCGCTGACAAGGGAGTCGTTATTGAAAGTCATCGAAATCGGGAAAAAAGCACAGAAATCCTTGCAAGATGTAGACTGGCACAAAGTAGGTGCTCCGGAGCTGCCCCAGGAATGAATTTCATCTTGGACGAGAATGTCCCTCGCGCTTTATGTACGTTCTTGAAGCAAGAGGGACATCAATGTACAACCTTATCCAAAATAAAGAAAACCGGGATTAAAAACGGAGAACTGGCCAAATATGCCATAGAAACGGAATCGATCGTCATCACTTGTGATGATGATTTTCTATCCTTGAAGAAGCAATTGCAAGAGAAAGCAAGAATTATCTACGTTGATATCCATCCACGTGATCCTGAGAAGATAATCCAGCTCATACAACTACATATCAAGAGCTGTATATCTCAGCTAAAGAGGCCAGGAAAGGCGATTCTAACGCAAGAAGGTTGTGCATTCAAGAAACCATTGGAAAAATGAAATGCATGTTCACGGAGATCATATCCGAGACGCTGCTGCCCATCAATGGTGGCAGAATAGGTTATATTATCATTGGAATCGTCACGATCCGGTCGCTCGATCTGGGTGCCTGACTACTGGAAGGACATCGTCGTTTAATCAAAGTGCCTTTATGTTGCGCTTTTATCTCCGACAACATCAACTGCAGAAGTTGATACCCCTTTTTCTTGTTGAACCAGTGCCCCCTGGATAATCTTAAAGGATCGGCGTTTTGGGAGATCATGATGATATGATCGACTCCGTTGCAATCATCTTCAACCTGACTTTGTTCGTCATCATCGTGATTGTGTTCGCCAAGGACAAGGATTACGTTGCCTATGCCCTCCTGTTGTCGTTGGTCGCGTTCGTGTTCTATATCGGAGGCCGAATATCGGAGGCCGATATTCGGCCTCATCGCGGCGGTGAACCTTGGTGGGAACTTGCTGCCACAAGGCGCGGCGGGGGACCTGATGACCTTGAGCCTGGCGAAATAGAACGGCGTCGTCGATTTTAATTACAAATCTCTAACGAAGGTGGGCGGTTCCTTTGCGCTTCTACACATCGGTGTGACCATCATTTTAATGTTATTCATGGTATAGGCCACTAAATCCTTGATGAGCGTTCGAGGGAAGGAAATGGAGGGGGTTGTTTAGCAGCTCGTTTGTATATAGACAAAGTTGGACACATAGTAGATGATATTGCCGTTTAAAGGCTGTCTTCGAGCGGTACATGGAATCATGGAATCATGGAATCATGGTATCGTGCGTGAGGATCGGCGGAAAAAAGGTAGACAGCGACTTGAATGTTTCACGCAATGTGCGGATCGCACCGACATCCCCGCGGCTACACGCCAGAGGGGAGGGCGACCGTCATCGCCCACTCGCTTGCCGTACCTCGACAAGCCTTAGTCTGGAAGAGTCGAAAGGGCGCTTTCCAGGTTTCCGCGGGTTCTAAATCCACCGCTGGAGGACGGGCGACTAGCTCCATGACTCGAGGCGTCCAACTTCGTTCATTGGTATCGTTGAACCTCACGATAGATGATTAATATTCTGAATATTATCTCTCCCTGGCCACCAGCTTTTAAGGTTGGCATTCTCCCAGACCGTGTCGCATTATGACCGATAGGATCCCCAACCCGGAATTCACGTCGTGGATGCACGAGCGCTGCGAGCTGCCCGTGGACACGCTCGCCGAGCGCTTCGAGCGCTGGAAGCATCAGCCCGTGCCGGTCATCGCCCTCGAGGCCGTGACCAGCCGCATCGTGAAGGCCACTGGCATGTTCAGCGGGATCCGGGCGATCGTCTCGTTCAAGCTCTTAATGCGCGTGTTTCGACTCTATTTCAAGGCCTTCAACAAGCTCACGTGGCGGGGGGTTAAGAACGTCCCGAAGTCCGGCTGTATCTTATATGCGAACCATCCCGGCAGCTACGATCCACTCTACGTCTACGCGTGCGTCCCCGACATGCCGTTCGGGATGTTCGTCGCGTGGGGAAACGGCTGGTTCTCCGATACGATCGCCGACGTGTTCGGCATGACCAACATGCGCGGCCTCAGCCGGCA
Source organism: Promethearchaeota archaeon (assembly GCA_016932935.1). Taxonomy (GTDB): domain Archaea; phylum Asgardarchaeota; class Lokiarchaeia; order Sigyniarchaeales; family Sigyniarchaeaceae; genus Sigyniarchaeum. Next base: position 13,677 of record JAFGBX010000335.1, read on the forward strand.
AGGCGCGATCGAGATGATGATACGCTTGATCCTGCAAAAAAACAGGTACTTCGCGCTCTGGCCCGAGGGGCACCCGCACCGGGGCCCCATCGAGCAAGGATTCTCGCCGATCGTCCCAGTGTATGCAGCCATCAACCACGACAAGGATCGTCTCCCGTTCTTGCCGGTGCTCATCCGGGGCGAGGGTGCCCACCGCTTCGGCCTCTCGCACGTCGCGGGGCCTGTCGGGGTGACGTTCTACAAGCCCATATTCCTCGACCGGGCGTGGCTCAAGCGCCCCGAGGAGGGCGGGAAGACCCAGCGCGAGATCATCGACTATTTAATGATGTTCCTCGCCGAAAAGAACGGCCAGAAGGAGCTCGCAAAGAATCCCCGCATCGAGTGGAGCCGGGCCTTCCACCAGAACAGTGCGAAGTTCGAGGCCGCCATCGAGCGCCTTAAGATAACAATCCCGAACGAGCTCACCTCGTGTGACGATTGCAGGGAAATAGAAAGCACCAAGCGCGGGCAGGCGATGCTCCTGATCGGCGAGCACTTCCAGCAGTTCGTGGAAGACCCGACGGGCGTCCACCATGTCGTGCAATGCTCCCACTGCGGCTCGTGTTATGACATTGCGTCTCGGGACGGCAAAACGTTCGTCACTAAGCTGAAAGGGCCGAAGGCATTCAAGAGAGCAATCTTGCACGTCCTCGCGCACCACGGGGGCACGTTCAAGGAGAAATAGATACAACCGAACGGGACTGCCGTCTTACACCTTGTACTTTTCTACGATGCTCGCCACGCGCTTCATCCTCTTGAACAGGCCGTTGGGCGAGTACTCGTCGCTCACCCCGAGGATGATGTTCGGCGCGAACGCGTCGAGCACGTCCGTCACGAGCTTGTCGAACTGCGCGTCGGTGAAATGGGGGAGGAATATCGTGCTCGGGATGCCGTCGAGGACGATGATCCGGTCGCCGAGCGCCTTCCGGAACTCCTCCAGCGTCACGTCGCCTTGCGGCTTGATCGTGGGCGCCTCGATCCCGTCGAACGGGTAGCGTTCGTTGCTCAGGTAGGGCAGGAGATCTTCGAGGTGCCCGTCGAAGTGGGCGAACGTGAATTTACCTGCCCGTTTACATTCCTTGGCAACGTGCTCGAAGTATGGGAGGATATACTTTTCGTAGACGTAGGGCGGGTTGTTCATCGCGTCCACGTTATCGCCGCAGCTGATGAAATCGACGGGGCTCTTCATCTCGGCCGGCATGATGACCTCGAAGTTGATCCGGGCCAGCTCGTCGCAGAACTCGTCGAACTCTTTCGTGTACCGCTTCATGAGGAGCATCGTGTTCTTCGTGCCGGCGAGTTCGACGATGCATTTGTTGTAGGGGGTTCGCCAGGGGCCGCCCACCGACACGCACCGGCCCTCGTTCACCTCGAGGAAGATGTCGTACATGTTCTCGTTGAAGTGGTGCTCCACGATATGATTCTCGATGTAATACAGCACCGGCTTGAAATCATCGCGCGTCTTGAGGATCCGTTCATCTGGATATGAAGAGCCGGCCCGCCGGCTCTCGGTGAGCACGCCGTACGGGGTCGTGATCTTGTGGTACCAGTTGCCGTGCTCGTCGGTCGTGGTCTTGTGCTGGATGTTCGCGTCCGCGTCCGCGTTGCCCTTGTCGTAGAAGAAGCCCATGCCCCCCCAGCACTCGCCCGGGTAGCGGGGCGACGCGTCGAGGTAATCGTAGATCTCCCACGGCTCCATGCCGTAGATATCCTCTGGCAGGTCCGGGCACTTGGTGACGAGCTTGGCCACTTGTTCCGGGCTCATCCCCTTTCGTAGCTGGATGATGTGATTCTGATGGTACCAATCAGAGAACCGGGGCTGCCACACGATGCGATCGACCGGCTCGTGCCGGAACGTCGCTATCTGGCGCGCCGCGAACGTCTTCTCACTCGTCGACATCGTTTCGACACCCTCGAACATCACAGCGGCAGCACGCGGTACGTAGCCCCTGGCTCTGCCCGGAACACTATCACGGTCTCGCCCGCCTCGAAGACCTGCACCCGAACGTCAGATGTTATCTTGACCGGCTGCCTCGTCCGCAGCCGCACCTTCCCGCCGGGAACCGACTTGATGGCCGCACAGTCAAGCTTCCCCCCGATCCACGTGATGTCGACCTCATACCCGCCGCGGGCCTTCAAGCCCTTGATGGATCCCTTGGGCCACCGTGCCGGGAGCGCGGGGAGCAGCGAGATCTCGTCCAGATCCTCCTCTTGCTCGCCCCCGTGGCTCTGCAAGAGCATCTCCGCGATGCCCGCCGTCCCGCCAAAATTGCCGTCGATCTGGAACGGCGGGTGCGCGTCGAACATGTTCGGGTAGATCGAACGGCGCAAGAGGAGCAGGACCTTGTTGTAGGCGCCCTCGGCGTCCTCGAGGCGGGCGAAATGGTTCACGAGCCACGCCCCGCTCCAGCCGGTGCCGCCCCCGCCGTGCGCGAGGCGCCGCTCGATCGACTTCCGCACCGCGTCCGCGAGGTCGGGCTGGCGGTGCAGGATGATGCGGTTGCCCGGGTGCCAGCCATACAAGTGGCTCATGTGCCGGTGGCCGGGCTCCGCTTCCTTGTAGTCCTTGTCCCATTCTTGCAGGCACCCCGCGTGGCTCGTGGAGAGCTGGTACGGGTATATCTTGACGACCGCGTCTTGCAGTATGCCACGGAACTCCTCGTCGATGCCGAGGATCTTGCTGGCCATGACGAGGTTCGTGAACAGGTCCCAGGCGATGCTCGCGTCCATGGTCGACGAGATGCAAGCGGCCGCCCGTTTGTCGTCGTCGGTCAGGAAAGCATTTTCCGGCGACGTTGACGGGACGGACACGATGTGCTTGCCCGATGGATCCGGCACCATGTACGCGAGCAAGAACTCCGCTGCGCCCTTCATTATCGGATAGACGTCCTGGAGGAATGCCTTGTCCCTCGTGAACGCGTAGTGCTCCCACAAGTGTCGGCAGATCCACGCGCCACCCATCGGCCACCACTGCCAGCCGGTCCAGCCCTTGATCGGGTTGCACGTGCGCCAGAGGTCGCTGTTGTGGTTGCACACCCACCCGGGCATACCGTAATCGATATTTGCGGTCTTCGTGCCAGCAATCTGCAATTCTTTGATGAACTGCACGAGCGGCTCGACGCACTCGGGCAGGTTGCACGGCTCGGCGGGCCAGTAATTCATCTCGATGTTGATGTTCATCGTGTAGTTCGACGACCACGGCGGGCGCACGAGGTCGTTCCAGATGCCTTGCAGGTTGGCCGGCTGGCCGCCCGGCCGCGAGCTGCAGATGAGCAGGTACCGCCCGTACTGGAAGTAGAGGGCAGCGAGCTGGGGGTCGTCGAACCCCTTCTGGATCTCGTTCTCCGCCTCCCGATCGTACTCGATAAACTCGGCTTGCATCAACCAGTGGGTGAGGGGATTGGATGCAACTGCGGGGATGGCGATCCTCTTCAGCCGCTCGTCGGTGGGCAAGTTTGCATCCGGGCTCGTGCCGAGGTCGATGGCCACCCGGCCGAAAAGCGCCGAGTAATCCAGCACGTGCCGCCGCTTCAACGTGGCGTAGTCCATCTCCTTCGCCGCGCCCATCCACGCCTCGCACGCCTTGGCGGGGTCGATGCCGCTCGTAGCGGGCTCCTTGGCGAAACTGGCGAAGCTCGTCGCCGCTGCGAGCAGGAGGGTCACGCTCGTAGCGCCGACGACTAGTAACGCGCTCCCGTCCACGCTCGCCTCGCCGTCGCACGCCAGTACGCCGAGCTGGATCTCGAAGTGCATCCCCTCGTGTTTCTCGTAGGCCACGGACTTGTCGGATGCCTCGTAGTTGGGGACGACGTTGTCAGGGGCCTGGCCGCGGGCGGCGATTAGGGTACCGAGGCCCGAACCGGCGCCTCGCGTCGTGATCGGGTGCTCTGAATCGAGGCGGGCCTTGAACGCGAGGCCGTTCGCCTTGCTACAGGTGATCGTGATGGCCATCACGTTGTCGGGGGCACTGACGAACGCCTCCCTCGAGTGCCGAACGCCGTCGACCGCGTACTCCACGCCGGCGACCGCCGTGGAGACATCGAGGTACCGCTGGTAATCGGAGGGGGTTCCCTTCGCCGCCGGTTCGATGAATAGGTAGCCGAGCGGCTGGTAGGACTGCGTCCGGGGGCCGCCCATGTGCTCCTCGATGACCTTCTCTGCCTCGGCAAGCTTCCCTTCGAAGACAAGTTTTCGAGCCACGGGCAAGTAGTCCTTGAGCTTCAGGTTGGATTTATCGTACGGATGACCTGACCAGAACGTGCATTCGTTGAGTTGGATGCAGTCCTCGTCCACGTGGCCGAAGATCATCCCCCCGAGGCGGCCGTTGCCGACCGGCAGGGCCTCCGTCCAGACGTTAGCGGGCTGCTTGTACCACAACACGAATGGTGGGCCTTCTCGCGCCATGCTGATCGAGCTTGCTTCCGTCGTTTTTAAGCGGATAGAGGGAAAGTTGAGGGAGGGGGAGTACCGACGCGGAGGCATGGCCACGAACAAAAAGCTAGCGGCTCACCTGTCCTCGCGCGGCCCTTCCATTCTCGCTATCGCCGCGTCGACGACGGAGTACAGCCGCGCGAGGTCGAAAGGCTTTTCGAGTAGGCCATCGAAATCCTTCACGAACGATGCCTTGACCGGCTGCCCGGTCACGAGCACCACGTCGACGTGCCGGCCGTATGCCTTCTTGAGCTGGTTGCCCATCTCGGAGCCGTCCATGACGGGCATGCGGTAATCGGCGAGCACGAGGACGGGAACCTCACCATCCTTGATCATGTCCATGGCCTCGGCACCGTGCTTGGCGCAGAGGACGTCCAGGCCGGGGTACCGCTTTTTAAGCACGACCGATATGAACTCGACGCAGTCCGCATCGTCGTCGACTACCAGCACTCTCATGGTATGGGCTCGATCTATAGTCGGGGCTATCGAGATATAAATATTGCTTCGTGGAACCCCAACTGCCCCCTAGTTTTGAATGTCGATTTCATTGGGGCTCTTTCCCCCGATCGAACCGCCTTTCTCGCCCGGCTCCGGCGGCCAAGCGGCCCCGAGCCCGCGCCAATCGTCGAAGCGCTTCTGGGATCGTTGCGGGCAACTGATAAAGGGGCTCATCGTAGATCTGTCAACGGATTGATCGAGGAAGCGCGCATGCCTGGCACCTTGTACACGAGGAAAGGGGATAAGGGCGAGACCGGGTTGCTTTCCGGGGAACGCATCGAGAAGACCGACCCGCGTGTCGAAGCATACGGCACCATCGACGAGTTCAACTCGACCCTCGGGGTGGCAAAGGCATTCTCATCGCCCAGGCTTGCGAAGATCATCGAAGAGCTGCAAGTCAAGAACTTCTTCATCGCGTCGGAGCTCGCGACGACAGACCGACAAAAGGCGGTGAAGAACATCGCCGCGGAGGATGTATCCCGCCTGGAAAGCCTCATCGACGGGCTCGCTGCCGAGCTCCCCCCCGCCGAGCACTTCGTCGTGCCTGGTGGCACGAAGTCAGCCGCGTTCTTACACGTCTCCCGCACCGTGCTCAGGCGGGCGGAGCGGCACATCGTACGCCTCGCGAAAGAACAGCCGGTCAACCCAGAACTCATCCGGTACGTCAACCGGCTCTCTGACCTGGTCTTCGAGCTCGCCCGCTATGCCAACATCGCCGACGGCGACGGCGACACGTGCATCTCACGTGATGGCACATTCTTGCAGAAGAGGGCGGCATAGCGCCACCGGGCCAGGGCCATGGGAGTCCGGGCACGTGTTGCCCACCGTGCGAGGGGTTTCGATGGCTATAATCCCCCGGCATCTCATTTTGGAGACGGTTGATTTGCTTAAATTGGCCAGGGTCGTACCATAGTATGCCCTTCAAGGCATAGATGAAATAAGGAGATGAAATCAATGGCAAGGATAAACAAGAAGTTCTTCCTGGCGTTATCCCTCTCCGCGTGCTTCGCGTCCCTCGTGCTCGTCCCGGCGGTGCAGGGCTATGGAACGACCACCGGCAGCGCTCAGACCATTACCAGCGGAACCGTCAACGAAACCTTGTATTCCTATGATGATAACGCCTACTACAAGATATACTGCAGCACGGGCAACAGCATCTCGATAAGCCTCGCGCATTACTCGGTCGACCTCGACCTTTACTTCCTGAGCCCCTCTGCAACCACCTTGAGCTCCTCCACCTCCGGCAGCTCGGCCGAATATATATCGTACCATTGCACGACGAGCGGTTACTATTACATCCGGGTCTACCGGTGCTCGGGATCGGGCGACGCCCCCATCGTGATGGGCGTCACGGGCGCGACGTCAGGCCCGTCGGTGCCGGGATTCGACGTCGGGATTCTGCTGTTCGTGATATTCTCCACATCCGCGCTCGGCCTCGTCCTGGTGAAGAGGAAGCTAAGGGTCACGCATGGATGAACGGGAAGATCTTCCAGCCGTTGTCCCTCTGCACCACATATCTTCACTTTTTTCGTCGTCCCATAGGTCCGGGCCTTGATGCCGCGGACGCCGCACCGCTTGTGGGATGATGCATGCTCCGCTCCAACGCCGCTTCCCAGCTGTCGATGGCCTCGGGATCGTAGGTCGTGGGGATTCGGGACGCTGTCGCGACCGCTTTCTTCATCCTATCCACCGCTGCCTTCAGGGAGAGGAGGAGCGGCAACCGCTTGAAGCCGCGGGCGAGCTTCCCCATGATGTCCCTGAACCCCATCTCTATCTCGTTCCCCGCGCTCGCCGCGATGACCTCCTTCTCGGTGATGAGGCGCTTTGCGAAGATGAAGTCGAGGTCACCCGCGGGCAGCGCGAGGAGGTATCGCTTCAAATAGTCGATGCCGACCATGCGGGCACCGATCCCCTCCAGGTATGCTGCCTGGTAAGGCCAGAGTGCCCGGGCGGGGAAGGGAGTAGCACCTGCCTCGCCTATCGCTGCCTTGACCGCGTCGGCGAGCATGGCCCCCGCCACCATCGCGTTGTGGATGCCCGAGCCATTCAAGGGGACGGCCATGCAAGCGGCGTCCCCGACGGCGGCGTAACCGTCCCCGACGAACCGAGACAGCTGGTGCCGGATGGGGATGGCGTTGAACTGCCCCCCTCGAGTGCGGGTCTCGCCGAGCGCGGGGTGCTCGCGGCGCATGGCAAGCAAGAGCTCGTCCACGCGGGCCGGGGCAAGGGGTTCCACCTGGCCGAAGAAGATATCCGCCTGCCCGTCGACGACGCGGAACCACGCGATGCCGCGGAGGCCCCCGAACAGGAAGTACACTTCGAACCTATCGGAGTCGTACGGTTTGCCCGGTTGCAGGTTGTAATATGCCCGGTACGTGTTGAAGACGTCCGGCGGGTTGATGTCACGCTGGACGCGGTACCGGTCGGGTAGCCCGCGCCTGACGGGGGAGTCCAAGCCCGCCGCGTCGATGACCAGGTCCGCGCTTGTCTCCTTGCCGCCTATGACGAGGCCGCGGACGACCCCCGGGTGGCCTTCGAGGAGTGGGCCGTCCACGTGGGAGTTGAAGTACAACTTCACGCCAGCGTCTTCAGCGAGTGCCAATAACCGGCCATACAGCACCCTCCTGTCCATCTGTATCTCCAGTTGGTGCTCTGGAACGTAGGTCGAGAGGACGTGCGCCATGCTCGGGCTGTGGAATCGGATGTTACCCTTCCTAGTGAAGTCGGACGGCGGGGGGCGGGGCAAGCCAGCCCTATCGAACGCCTCCAGGTAGAAGTCATCGTGCCAGTCGTGGCCGAGGGCATCGCGCGGGCGCTGCTCGTGGATCGACACGTCGAGGCCTTGCCTCGCCAGCAGTGTCCCGGCCACGAGCCCGCCGTGGCCGGCCCCGGCGATGATGATGCGAACGACCATATGGTTCCCGGCTCACTTGGATGACTTCAGTTGATCGAGTTCCATCTTGAGGTCATTGTTTTCCTTCTGGATCCTCGTGAGCTCGTCTTGCAGTCGAGCCATTTCCTCCATCAACTCGGTGACGATGTTCTTCGAGTCGTCTTTCGAGATGATGTCACATGCGGCGAGCTTCTTGACCTCGGAACCGCGGATGGCCAGGTTCGCGTCGATGTAGAGGGTCGTCAAGATGTCGGCCCCGACGTCGTCGATGCTGGAACTGCTGCCTTCCAACTTGTGGAGGAAGATGTGGGCAAACGGGTAAGACTCGCGGTTCTTCACGAGATCCTTGGGCAGCAAGATGTCGTGGTGCTTCTTGCAGATGCTACAATAGTAGTTCTTGGGAACTGGTTCCTCCATCGTCAGTCCAGCCCGCCCGCCGTCGCGATCCGAGCGATGATCCAGCTTGCCTTATGTCTAAAAATAATTGACGCGCCACGGGCTCTTGGAATTAAGGGGAACGTTATAATGCTCACCGAACCTCCGTTCCCACGGAGATGGCCCCACATGGTGGATCCGAAGGTATCGAGAACCCTCGACACGGTCGGGCTGTACTGCCCCGTGCCGCTGTTCAAGACGAGAGAAGGCATCGACAGCATCCAGGTCGGCGAGGTGCTCGAGGTGCTGGCCGACGACCCTGCCGCCGAGGAGGACATCACCAGGTTCGTCAAGCGGACGGGCCACGAGCTCGTGAAGCTCGAGAACGTCGATGGCAATCTCCGGTTCTTGATAAAGAAACTGAAATGAAGGTGAGAGGAACATGAAGAACGAGAAGATGTTGCTGTACGTCCAGACGAGCGACAACCCCGAGCGCCAGTACTCCCCGCTCGTGCTCGCGCAGACCGCGAAGGCCATGGAACTGGAGCCGGTCGTGTATTACCTGGGGGCCGGGCTGCGGATCCTCAAGCCGGGTGCTGCGGAGAATATCAAGCTTGGTAACTTCCCGAGCGTCAAGGAGATGCTCGAGAAGACGATCCAGATGGGCATCAAGGTCTACGTGTGCGAGGCATCGAAGCAAATGCTCGGCTGGGACAAGGTCGAGCTGGTCCCGGGCGTGAAGATCGTCGGGGCGTCGACCCTCAACGACCTGGTGCTCGACGCGGGGGGCACGCTGTGGTTCTGACCGGTTCATCGAATTGAAGGGGGAACGAACGTGAGCGAAGAAAGTACCGTCTACCTGGACTACCAGTCGTCGAAGCCCGTCGATCCGGAAGTGATCGCGGCCATGATGCCCTACATGACCGAGAGGTTCGGTAACGCCTCGTCCCTGCACGAGGTCGGGGACTGGTCGACCGAGGCCCTCGATGCCTCGCGGAAGGCCATCGCGAGGCTCATCAACGCGAGGGAACCGGACGAGATCGTCTTCACGTCTGGTGCGACGGAAGCGAACAACCTCGCCCTCGTCGGCTTCGCCACGAGGAACAAGCAGAAGGGCAAGCACGTGATCACCAGCGAGGTCGAGCACATCTCGATCCACAACATCGCCAAGTACCTGGTGAAGAGCGGCTTCGAGGTCTCGAAGGTGCCGGTCGACTTCACGGGCACCGTGCGGCTCGACAAGCTCGCCGAGCGCATCAAGCCCGACACGATCCTGGTCTCGGTGCAGCACGCGAGCAACGAGATCGGCACGATCCAGCCCATCGCCGAGATCGGGAAGCTAGCGCGGGAGAGGGGGATCGCGTTCCACGTTGACGCGGTCGCGTCCGAGGGCTTGGTTCCCATCGACGTGCAGCGGGACGGCATCGACATGCTCACGCTCT
>JAFGBX010000336.1 GCA_016932935.1 Promethearchaeota archaeon
TGAGCCGAGGGTGGCGTGGCGAAGGCGTACTGCACGAGGACGGGGAGGTCGATCCAGTCCGTAATTGCAAAGGAAACAGCGTGAGAAAGGAGGGCCTCGACCTGGAATGGCCTCGAGACGGGTAGATATTGTAGCAAATAAATCCCAGAACTATATCAATAATGGGATCTACTAGCCATAATGGTGATGCTAGTGGTCAATGACATCGAGATACGAAAAGTGGATGCTCAAGGGCGTATCGTGTTGCCACTTGATTGGCGTGAAAGAGAGATAAAAAGCGGAGACGAGGTGGTTCTCATCAAGGAAAAAGGTTATTTGAAGATAGTTGCAAAAAAGAGAGGCGATTTGACTAAGTTTTTCGATTCTGTTACCCTCGAACGGGATTTGAATTTAGATGATGGGGATTGGGATTCGTTCGAGGAGAAAATCGCGAGAAAGCACGTTGACGAGGTTTGATAGGATGAGGTACATCGACGCTAGTGTCTTCGTTCACGCATACTGGAAACCTCGTGATGCATCCACGATGCCAGCAAAAACCAAGTGGATCAAGGAGGCAGCCAAGAGAGTCATCGTCGAATTGAACGACGAGGAGGAAGAGCGAACGTATTGCATGTCGATATTCCAACTCGCGGAAGTGTGCAACATCCTGAAAATCGGGATGTCATGGGCAGCGTTACAAGAATTCTCATGGGGGCTCTTGTCAAATCCTGCTATCCTGGTAGTTGAAGTACCGATCTCCCTTTACATGAATGCGGTCGACAAAATCGCATCGAAACAGATGGATCCCAATGATATCGTCGCGTTGGCGATCATGGAAAACCTTGGCATCGATGAGATCTATACATTCGACAAGCATATCCGGCAGCAAGAGAAAATAACGTGTTTGCCTCCATATCCCGGTGGTTTCTAGGTGCTCCCCGTCGTCGAGGGATCCGATCTGAGTCCCTTGACCCCCACTCTCATGGGAGGATGGAACCGCGCTTCGCCTTGAGCCTCATGTACTCGTCGTAGTCGGGCTCCCGCGACTTGTGGACGAGGATGTCGCCCTTGACCACGTCCTTCCAGTCCCGGCCGACGAGGAAGATGCCAGAGACGATGAAGGCCATGCCGATGCAGAACTCGAGGCCGTTCGTCCACATCCCGCCCGCGAGCATCGGGGCGCCGACGCAAGTGAAGTAGAGCCCGATCACGCTCTCGTGAACGTGGTACCCCGCGATGTAAAGCCGCCACACGTCCTCGTTCACGTTGCCCACGACGAGGGCGACGAGGAAGCCCACCCCCACCGCGCCGAAGGCGAGCGAGTACTGGTATAACCCCTGGTAGAGGACGTAGTAGACGCCGGCTGCCTCGCCGGGGGTCTTGTCGAAGAGCACGTACATGGCCGCGGCGGCGACGAACAGGGCCAGGCACACGAGGAGGAACCTGGACGTGGCCTTCCCCCGCGCGCCCGCCGGCTCGGGCTCCGCGTACTCCTTCTGCTGCCGGTAGAAGGCCGCGCTCTCGCCGAGCTTGGCAGCGTCGACTTCCGGCTTCTTCACCTTGCGCTGCAAGAGCGAGCCGAGGAGCATGAGTGCAAACCCGAGGGCCATTATCATGGCCAGCACGCCGAAGGCCGACCGCTTGTACTGCGCTACACCGAGCAGCGAGAACAAGTCGAAGGCTGAGAACACCGACCAGCCGAGCTGGAGGAACGTGTTCCCGAAGAACGTGTACAGGCCCGCGACGCGCATCTTCCGAAGGAACGCGTTGGGATCCATGTGAGAACCGGTACCCTCCGGGCTTATAACATCATGCTGCCGCTCGTGACTGGTGGGAACGCGCCCTTTATTATGCGCGTCGTGGTGCCCCGATGATGGCGGGGAAGGGCCCGGGGAAGAGGATGGATGAAAGAAGCGCGGAGGGAGGGGTTCGAACCCTCGCAGGATTTCTCCCACGGACTTAGCAGGCCCGCATCGTAACCACTTGATTACCTCCGCGCGGGTGGGAAGGCCGTACCCGATGCCTTTGCTGGCATCGACGCGTGACAAGCACGCGAGCCGCAAGATCGTTTCCAGCCTTGATCCATAGAAGCACGATGATCTAAAAAGGTTTTTTCATGGGGCCGCTATTCCTCATTGCCCCCACAAGAAAAGTCGAGCGAGCGCACCTTGACGACCATCAAGCCCGGCACGGTCTCCTTCGCCCCCGGCCGAATCTGCCTCTTCGGCGAGCACCAGGACTATCTTAAATTCCCGGTCATCGCCGCTTCCATCGACCTCGGCATCTCCATCGAGTTTTTGGGCTTCCACGAGCCCGAAGACAAGAAGATCACGATCGAGATGCCCGACATACGAGTGAAGCGCGTCGTGGACATCGCCGCGCCCCTCGCCTACCAGGGGAGGCGGGACTACATCGCGTCGTCCATCAACGTGCTCAAGAGGGCGGGTATCGTCGCCAACAGGGGATTCACGGCGCGCATTACGGGCACGCTGCCGATCAACGCGGGCGCGTCGAGCTCGTCGGCCCTCATCGTCGCGTGGCTCAACCTGCTGGCGCAGGTGTATTCTGGCGAGCCCGTCGACCCGCTCCGGCGCGCCAGGTGGGCGAACCAGGCCGAGATCGTCGAGTTCGGCGAGGCGGGCGGCTTCATGGACCACGTCACGAGCAGCGTGGGCGGGGTGCTGTTCGTCCGCCACGATTTCACGATCGAGAGGCTCCCAGTTCCCAAGGACATGCTCGTCGTGCTCGCCGATTCGCTCCAGAAGAAGCAGACCGTCGACGACTTGAGGCGCCTGCGGTCGAGCGTGGAGGGCCAGGTCTCCAGCGTTAAAAAACTAGACGGTGGCTTCCAAATAACAGCCCCCGAATACTGCAACGAGCAGTTCGTCTCTGCGAACACGAGCGCCGGCCTCAAGCTGAAGCAAGACTTCCCGCTCGTCTATGCGAACCTCCAGAACGGCATCATCACGAAGAAGGCGTTCGCCATCTTCACGTCGAAGGAACCCTCGATGGTGGCCATCGGCGACCTGGTCAACCAGCACTTCGCGTACTTGCGAGACTACTCCCGCATCTCGACCGACAAGATCACGGCCATGGTGGAAGCCGCACTCGGCGCGGGTGCTGCCGGGGCAAAGATAAACGGCAGCGGGTTCGGCGGGACGATGTTCGCCTTGTGCGGTTCGAAAAGAGTGCAGGACGAGGTCGCGGCCGCCGTCGCCGGGGCGGGTGGGAAGGCCTACAAGGTGGGCATCAGCAGCGGCGCCCGCATCGTGGACGCAGCCCGGGGGCATCGCGGGTAACCTTCTATCATCTGTCATCCCAATATCCGCACGATGAGCTTGACGAAATCCCGCCTCGAAGGATCCAGGTATCGCTCGAACGCCTCCTGGATGGCGTCCAGCTCGACCACGCTCGAGATGATGGCGGCGGGGTTCACCCGCCTCGCCGCGACGAGGTCGATCGCGTCCTCGATGTCTTGCCGGTCGTGGGACAGCGAGCCACGCATGGCGATCTCCTTGGAACTCAGCGTGAACACGGGGAACGAGATCCTCCCCTTCTGGACTGACTCGACGATGATGCCTCCCCCGTGCTTCACGATCTCCATGGCGAGTAGCAGCCCATCCTCGGAACCCGAACATTCGAACACGACGTCGGGTTCGCCCCGATCCTTGAAGAACCGCTGCGCCGCAGCCCTCTTCGGGCGGATCACCTCCGACGCGCCGAGCTCCCTGGCCTTCCCCTCCTGGAACGCCCCCGGCTCGAGCACGAGGACGAAGTGGCCGCCGCGCGGGAACCCCGCCGCCCGCAAGCACGACAGCGTGGTCAGCCCGATGTTGCCAGCCCCCACGATGGCGACGCTGTGCTCGTCGCGCAGCCGCGCCCATTTCAGCGCACGGACGGCCACGGCGAACGACTCGACCATGGTGGCGTCCCGCGGCGCCACGGAGGAAGGGACGTGGAACAGGAAGTCCCTGGGAACCACGACGTACTCAGCGAAGCCCCCGTCCTTGAAGATGCCCAGGCCCCGCAAGTCGCTGGAAGTGTCCAGTTGCACGTTGATGCCGGCGACCCTGTCACCCGGCGTGAACCCCGAGCCGTCCATGCCGGGCCCGAGCCGCGCCACCTCGCCGGCGAACTCGTGCCCCATGACGATGGGGGTCTGGTAGATCTTGGTCGTCCAGTTCTTCACGTCCGTGCCGCAGATGGCGCAGTAATGCACCCTCACGAGCGCCTCGCCGGCGCCCGGCTCGGGCGTCGGGTAGTCGTCGTGGATCTTGATGAACCGGACGTCTTCGAACACCGCAGCCCTCGTCTCGCCTTTCACCTCCGCTGGATTTCTTGAACCTTTAATTTAGCACGATGCGAACGGCCTCGCCGCTCAAGGCCGCGATGTCTTGCTCGATCTCCCGCTGCAGGCCCTCCATCTCCTTGCGCAAGGCGGCCAGGTGCTTCTCCTCCTTGGCGATGTCGGCCTCCACCGCCGTTTGCTGGCTCGAAAGGTCGCGGATCCGCCTGCCGGCATCGTCTATGCCGCGCGCGAGAGCCTGCCGCTCTATCTCCCGTTCCAGGTCGGCCGCCCGGCCCCGTAGTTCGATGCAGGCCTTCACGGAAGCGTCCAACGAGCTCCCGCGGCGCATCGCCTCGATGCTGGCCACGGCCTTCTCCTTCTTGTCCTTCTTCATCTGGGGCTGGCTGTCCAGGTACGACAACAGGTTGTCCAGGATGACGTTGAGCCGCGGGTGTTCAACCCCGTCTGCTATCACGCTCGCGATCAGGTCGGCCAGGTACGCGCCGACCTCTTGCCGCGAGATGCCGCTCAAGGAGAACCGGTCGTTGTCCAAGGCGTTCCCGAACATTCGCAAGCTCTTCTCGATCTTGCTCAGCAACGACTGCACCGCATGCTTCGCCTTGCCCGCCTCCCCGAGCAGCTCGTCCCGCCTCCCGAGGAGCTCGCTCCCCTCTAGCCGCTGCACGTCCGCCCGTTCCTTCTTGATGGACTCCTCGATTTCCTTGAGCCGTTCCTTCAGCGGCTCGGCCCTCTGCTGGCACGCCCTGGCCTTTTCATCGGCCTGTTCTAGGGCCGATACCTTGTCCTTGATCCCCTCGGCGCGCGACACCCTCTCGTATTTCTTCTCCATGAACTCGGCTAGCTTCTTGTTGCGCTTCAGCACCCCTTCCATGGTCATCTCGAAAGGCCGAAGCACCGTCTTGTACTCGGAACCATGCCATTTCTTCCCTTGCTCCTTGAACGCGGCTTCCACGTCGATCCAAAAATCGTGGATGGACTCCAGCATCTCGTGGTTGACACGGTTCTGTTGTCCATCGTGCACGGGAAACTCGTCGATCTTGCCGAGCATAGCGTTGATGAACACATCGGCATGGTTCACGTCATCCTCGCCGACGACATCGTCGACCCCCGCGTTGATGGTCTTGACCGCGTGCCTGGCGGTCTTCACGTCGTCGATAGCGGTCGCCACGTGCTTCAACGCGTCCTTGCGCTCCTTCTTGAACTTGGACTCGATGGCGGCGTCCACGGCCGCGCGTGCCTCGTCGGGGGTGAGCTGCATCGGATAGACACGGGCTACATTGCTTATCTAGGTTTCGGCACCGGGCCCCCATCGCCACCTTCCAGCCGGGCGTGTGGTAGATACCTATCTTGGCCCGTGATCGTGCGGGTGGGGGTGGCCGTGGGGACTCTCCTCATCGTGGGCGATGTTACCATCGCGCGGGAACGCGTACAGGGGCACGAGCTCGCAGAACAGGATGCCCTTGATGGCCCGCACGCGCTCCTGGAACTGCATCACGCTTTCGACGTTACCACGGATCGCGATGACCTCGGAACAGTTCTCCTCGGACACGTGGACGTGCATGGTCGAGTAGATGTGGATCCCGGCGGTGTGCTCGATGTCGGTCAGCTCGTCGAGCAGGCCCCTCTGGTGGTGGTTGAACGCGATGATGAGGAAGCCGTCCTCGATGGTACCAGGCTTGCGTGTCGCCTCCTTCTTCAAGTACTCCCGCAGCGCGTCCCGGACGACCTCCGACCGCTTGGCCTCCCTCTCCTTGCAATGCTTCTCCAGTTCGGCCAGGAATTCCTTGGGGATGGTGATCGTGATGCGATCCATGTCCTTGTCAGAATACATGTCCGGATCTTCTCGCGAGCGCATATAAAGGTGCCCGGCGGCGATTGAGCACAGCTGGTCGGGTTCGCCACCGGTGGCAAAAACGGAGAACGGGGATGCCGTTGCACGGCGGCACCCCCGCCTCTCTCAAGGTAGCCAAATGCATTGCCGCATTTCGTTGCCGTGAGGTGTCTTGCCAAGCCCGCTTCACGAGACGAGGGAGTCCATCGGGCATGGGAACGATCTTGCGTCGCGTATTTAACCGTTTCGGTCGGTGGTACCGGAAACCCTCGTTCCAGGCGGCGATGCAGGCCGAGCGCATCGTAGCCGCGCGGGCACGATGGCCGACGAAAAAAAAATGATGCCACGGGGGGCGTCGGCCCCCAGCCAAGGCCCGGGGCTGCCCAACGGGCACGCGACGGCATTCCCAGCCCATCTTTGCCCAAAGTTTAAGAGTATTACTCCTTTTAACAGAGGTATGAACAACGAAGCGCGTGGCGATGCATCAATTGACATCGAAAATAAGCTCGACGTGAACCTTGAACGGTACACTACCGAGCTATCGAGGTCAAGAACCAAGGACGTGGCCCTGGTCGGCGTGTTCTCGGCGATCCTTGGCTTGCTTGCGATTGCGGCTTGGATCGTTCCGTTCGGGCACATCACGATGGAATTCCTCATCAACGTGGTCGTGGTCTTGCTCCTCAAGCTCCGGCGGCGGGAAGGCACGCTGCTCGTCACAGGGCTCGTCACGGGCGTCGTCGACTTCCTCGGGGGCCTCTCCGGCCCGGGCGGGTTCCTCTCGCCGGTCGTCTACGGCTTCCGCTTCGGCTTCCTGGAGATTGTCTACCGGCGGTTCGGGAAGGGGGATCGAAGGCGCGGCAACGGCGCCATCATCGCCGGGAACACAGCCGGCTATTTCCTCACGTCAGCCTTGATTTGGTTGATGTACGCGGCGCTCTTCCTCCCGTTGGGCGACGAGTTCACGCAGAGGATGTGGTTCGTGCTCGCGCTCGCGGGAACGGGGATATGCATCCCGGCGACCGTCCTGGCGGTGAAGGTATATGACCGGTGGTTCTTGCCCCACAAGAAGGCGTTCGATGCCGCGGTTGCGGGCTGAGTGCCCGTCATACTTTTTTCCTGCTGCATAACACTTTAAGTGCACGGCACCTATGAGACCACGTCGAACAGCCTCAGTTGATGCCAAGGGTGACGCACTATAAAAGCTTCCCGTTCAGCGCGATCGTCGGCCAGGAGGACATGAAGCTGGCCTTGCTACTTAACGCTATCAATCCTAAGATCGGCGGCGTGCTGATCAAGGGGACGAAGGGCACCGCCAAATCAACAGCGGTACGCGCCCTTGCAGACTTGCTGCCCGAGATCCGCGTCATCAAGGAATGCCCGTTCAACTGCAACCCGGACAGCATCAAGGAATCGTGCCATTCATGCCAGCACAAGCTCGAGGACGGCGAGATCGGAGAGGATGGAATCGATTTGAGAAAGATGCGGGTCATCAACCTCCCGATCAACGCGACGGAGGATCGAGTCGTCGGGACCATAAACATCGAGGACGCGCTGAGGAACGGGCTCAAGGCACTCGAGCCAGGCATACTCGCCGAGGCAAACAGGAACATCCTCTACATCGACGAGGTCAACTTGCTCTCCGATAGCGTCGCGGACGTCTTGCTGGACTCTGCGGCCATGGGCATCAACATAATAGAACGGGAGGGGATATCCCTCCACCATCCTTCCAACTTCATCTTGATCGGGACCATGAACCCCGAGGAGGGGAACTTGCGCCCCCAGCTCCTCGACAGGTTCGGCCTCGGCGTCGATGCGGAGGCCATCAACGGCATCGACGACCGGGTCGAGATCGTGCGCCGGGCCGAGGACTACCACGCGGATCCCGTTGCCTTCTATGGGAAGTACGAGGCCCAGCAGGGCCAGCTACGCAATCGTATCGCAGACGCCCGCGCCTTGCTCCCCCGGGTGCGGATCTCCGACGAGCTCCTCAAGAGGATCGCCGCCATCTGCGTGGCTTTCGAGGTTGACGGCCACCGGGCCGACATCACGATCAACATCACGGCCAAGACGCTCGCCGCCTTCAACGGGCGGGTCGAGGTGTCGATCGAGGACGTGAAGCGGGCAGCGCGGCTGGCGCTGAACCACCGGCTGAGGCGGCTCCCGTTCGAGGACAAGAAGGTCGACGAGTCCAAGATCGACCAAATACTGGAGCAGGCCAGCGGGACGGGCGAGCAAGACCCCCCAGACGAGCCCGCGCATGACGCCGACGGCCCGCAACCAGACAGCCAGCCGCTCGTGAACCTGCGGGAGGCCACCTTCGGGATCGGCAAGGGCCTGAACGCGGACAAGGTCGTCCGCTCGCCGAAGTCTCGGGAGGTTATGAACGCCTCGGGGCGCGTCGTACCGCACCCGACGAGCGACAAGCGTGGCAAGCAGACCGGGGACGAGAAGCAGAGGCGCGCGTTCAACGTCCCCACGTCGACCGACATCGCGATCCTACCGACCATCAACGAGGCCGCCCTCGATCCAGCCAACCGGGCCGCGATGAATGGGGGTGGCGCCATCCAAGTCAATCATAACCACATCCACGTGAAGAAGCGGCTCGGCAAGTCGAGCTACGCCATGGTCTTCTGCGTGGACGCGTCTGGATCGATGGGCGCGAGCGATCGGATGGAGGCCGTCAAGGCCGCCATCTTCTCGATCCTTCAAGGGAGCTACGTCCGGCGCGACAAGGTATCGCTCGTCGTTTTCCGGCAGGACGCCGCCGAGGTGGTCTTGCCGCCCACGCGCAGCGTCGACCTTGCTTTCAAGCTGCTGAAGTCGATACCGACGGGTGGCACGACGCCACTCGCCGCCGGCCTACTCAAGGCGGTGGACGTCGCACAGGAGGAGAGGCGAAAGGAAACGGGCTACATCCCCATCATCATCCTCATCACCGATGCGCGCGCGAACGTGTATGTCAACGACGCGATCGATGACGCGAAGAAGGTCGGGAGGCACATCGCGGAACTCGGGCTGGAGGCCATCGTCATCGACACGGAGCCGCCCGGCGTGCGGATCGGTCTCGCGAGGGAGATCGCGGACGCCGCCCGCGCGGCGTACTACCCCCTCGACCAGCTCGGGAAGGACCAGATCCGGGGCGTCCTCAGGTCGGAAGGCATGATCGACCTCGCTGGGCCGGAATGAACGGGATGTGAGGAGCGATGAAGCCCGGCTCTGAAACTTCCCAGCGGCCCTCCATCGTGATCGTGTCCACGATGGTCTGCACTCGGAACCTGATCGATGCAGCTTCGAGCGTCCAGGAACAGCTGGGGGACGTGTTCGAACTCACGATCTACTTCGTGAACGACGTCAACTCGGGGAACGTTACGCGTCTTGACTTCACCTCGGCGATCCACGATGCCGATGTCTTGCTCGTTGATATCCGCGGCAACGACCTCGCTTCCGAGATCATCGTCGAGACTTACGCGACGATGGAGCGGGAGGAACCCGACCTGTTCAAGGCCAGGAACATCGTGTCGCTGGTGGGCGGGAACGAGGAGATCCGGCGCCTCACCAAGCTCGGTTCCTTCCTGGCCCGGTCGATCCCGTCGAAGAAGGCCGGGGGGATGGGCATGGACGGCATCCCCGACATCACGGACCTCGTCAAGAAGGGCATCAGGATCGGTCAGGCGATGAAGACCGCCGGGAAATACCTGCCGGTCGGCATGCTGAAGCACGCCAGGAACTGGGGCCTGCTCATGGACTATTGGGTGTTCGGGCATGCCGGCGTCCGGGAGAACCTCGAGAACATGCTCAGGCTGCTGCTGCGGGAGTACTTGGGCCACGGCGGCCTCCAGGTTCCGGAACCCCAGAAGCTCCCCCCCTTCGGCATCTACGACCCCCGCGTCGACCAGTACTTTGCCACCATCGAGGAATACCACGCCGCCCAGGTTCCCGACCCGACGAGGCAGACCGTCGGGATCTTCTACTATGGGGGCATCTATTTCGAGCAGACCCTGCCCGTGCTGAAGACCTTCATGGAGCACCTCTCTGGCTTCAACATCATCCCCGTCTTCTCTGAGGTGCTCTACAACATCGACGCGCAAGAGAAGTTCTTCTTCCGGGACGGCATCGCCTTGGTCAGCGCGGTCGTCAACCTCCAGTATTTCCAGATCAACGGTGGCCCGTTCGGCGGCAACAACGCCCGGACGCTGTCGCTGTACAAGAAAGCCAACGTCCCGCAATTCAACCCTGTGATATTGTTCGACACGATGGACGACCAGTACGCGGGTTCGGCGCAAGGGACGATCCCCATCAACCAGGTGATCGCCGTGGTCATGCCGGAGCTCGACGGGCGCATCGAGATGCTCGCCGCGGGCACGATGCAGCACCGTGGCATGGCCGGCGGTTCGACCTTGCCCGTCCTGGAGGTCGGCCCGATCGAGGAGAACATCGCTCTGCTGGCGGGTCGCATCGAGAAATGGCTCGGGCTCCGCGCGAAGCCAAACGGCGCGAAGAAGGTGGCCA
>JAFGBX010000337.1 GCA_016932935.1 Promethearchaeota archaeon
CGCCGCCAGCTCGTCGTGGTGCTTCACCTCGCGCGTCTTTACCTCGTGCCTTTTTCCCTGGATGTCGACGAGATCGAACCGTCGGCGGCCGCCGCGTGCTTCGAGGCGTCCTTGACCGCCGAGTTCCACACGGAAGATCAAGTACTTGATCGCGTCGTGATAACTCGTCCCGGCAGACAATTTCAAGCGGCGCCCCAAGAACTCGAGGAAACGGCTTATGGGCTCGCACCACGCGTACTTGAACGTGGCGAGACCCGTCCTTTCTTGCACGGACCTCATCCCCGAGAAGTCCACGTCGTCCAGTTCAGCACGCAACGCATCCAGCAGCGACTTCCCCGCGAGCGACCGCGTTTCTTCATGTTCACCACCGCCGGCGGTGGCCGCGGGATCGTTGCCATCTTGCATGTCGTTCACGGTCGCACGTTCCCGCGCCGGCAATAAAGACAACGATGGTCTCGTGAATTTCTGAATGTGGCTACATCGTGCGTGAATATTCACGTGCTGATTTTGAAATCCAACAATGTTGGTTCCATACGCGAATTTCGTTTCTATGAGGCACTCCAGTCTTTAGAATATCTAGATCTTTCAAAAAACGCGGCGCAATCGATCAATTTCGAGGATATCAGCGATCGTGCGAGATTGACGCATTTAATCTTGAAGGAATCCGAATTATGAGCCTTGGTGCGTCGCAGTATCTCCCGTGTCGACTTTCCTATGCCCCTCGATCCATTCCTCGCCAAATTCATGGGCATATCAAGCAGAAAAAGAAAGCGCCGTGGCCGGGATTTGAACCCGGGTTAGAGGAGCGACAGTCCCCTATGCTAGACCACTACACTACCACGGCATACAGATCCGCGCACTTTCTCAGACGTGCGGGTTAGACATATGAACGTTAGCCGCCATTTAAACGTAACCGGATTGGCCACCCGGCGAGCACGGCGAGGCAGAACGCGCGTCCATCACGCGCCAGGTACTGGTTGGTTCTCGTCCATGGCCTGGGGTCGTGGAAGCATACCTTGGTCTAAAGGTTTTTGCGTGATCATCTGTTGCTACAAAAAGATGTCCGTTCATTCTGTAGGGCGCCAGTGATGCAGTCTTTTCGTGTCAGGCTCGCGATCAAGGGGGGTAAGTCAGAAAGTTAATATACCCGGTCTGCTAAAAAAACACCATACCCCCCACCAGCGCGAGACAACCACCATGTTTGGCAGAGTCGGGATCCCCGGCGTGTCGACCTGGCAGCGGCGCGAGGGCGTGCCATCGGATGAGGACCGCGCCCGCAAGGTAGAGCGGTTCATCGGCGTCTTGAAGGGCGTCTTGCGGTTTGTCGACAAGAACATAATGGTCAACTGCAGCGTCTTCAACGATGATGCCGAAACGAGGCCCATCATCGAATACTATCACGAGACAAGAGTCCCCGAGAGGCACCAGAAGGGCGTCATCGTGTACGTGCGAAGCAAGGATCGGGTCGAGCCATCGATGGCGATGCTCGAGATCAACAAGGTCTTCCCGCACCAGCAGAAGCAGTCGCGCCTGGTGCGCCACGCCCGCGGCGGGGAGGAAGTCTACCTCACGAGGGAAGGCAAGTTCGTCTCGTTCGAACGATCGGGCGTGGTCGTCGACCTGCCGGCCTACGAGGCGCGGATTGACTGCTTCACCTTGTCCGAGCCCAGGGAGGTGCACGCCATCGACCTCGTCAGGAAGTACCCGGACTTCGAGGAGGAGCTCTTGTTCCACGTCAAGCTCGCCATCACCCGCGCCATCAAGGAAAACGAGAAGAGGTGGCCGATCTTGAAGAAGGTCATCGACCACATCAACTTGGCCGAGAAGGAGGCAAGCGAGGAGCAGGCATACTACGAACAGCTCGAGAAGGATCCCAACGGCGTCCCGGCGCTCCTCGGCCTCGCGCGATTCCAATGGCACAACAGTGGAGACGCGAGAGCGGCAAAAGCAACCTACCAGCGTGCCTTGGACGTCGACCCCGGCAGCGCCGAGACGGTGCTCCAGTATGCCGACTTCTTGTTGAACAACAAGGAGATCCCCCTCGCGAAGCAATTGCTCGCCGCCCTCATTCGCCGGAAACCTCGCAATGCCGCGGCGTACGCGATGTACGCGTCGGCGTGGATGTACGAGCACATGCAAGAGCGAAGCGATCGCAAGATAGACGAGCACGGCATCATGATCATGGTGGATGTCGGCGACCCAGTGGAGAACCAGCGCTACGAGGAATACTACGAGAAGGCCATCGAACTCGAGCCTGGCAACGCGGACGCGCACCACGACTACGGCTTCTTTCTCTTCTGGATAAAGCGGGATTACGACAAGTCAATCAAGGAATTCCAGGCATCCGTCGACACGCGGCCCGAAGACGTCGTGGGCCATTTGCTCGACTACGCGGGCATCTTGAATTTGCTCAACCGGGATCCCGCCAAGGTCGAGTCGTTGTACCGCCAGGCCATCGAATCTGCACCGGGAAGGTATGACCCCCACATGTGCTATGTAGACTTCTTGCTGTGGACGAAACACGACATCCCCGCCGCGGAAGGGGTCATGAACGAGATCATCTCCTCGGGGATTGGGGGCTCCCATGCCCTGCTTCAATACGCCCGGTTCTTGCACCACGCGAAGCATGACCTGGCAGCTGCGGAACTCTGGTACGAGAAGGCCCTCGATGCGATGTTCGACACGGACTTGGACGCGCCCTTGACCATCGGCCTCCTCGCTTCCGTCCAGCTCCTCAGCGGCAAGGCCGATGTCGGGAAGAAGACGCTGCAGCGGTTGTTCGACGCCGCGCGCAGCGATTCGCTCGCCGCGAGAGCGAGTCAAGAGCATGAAAACAGATTGCGTGACAGTTTTCTCCTGCTCGCCCACTTCCTAGCACTTGTCTACTCGGACAGCGACGTCGAGCGCGCCTCGAACCTCGCCAGCATCAAGATCCTGCTGTCCAAGGGCATCGTCGTCGACGCGTTCGGGGGGATGTTGCCATCACTCCAGGCGAAGAACGACCTAATGCTGCACGCCGAGATGCTCAAGAAAAAGGGGGATCCAACGTTCCTCTTCGTGAGGCAGCTCTCTCGCGTGATAATAGGAGAAAGAAAAGTGGAATTGCTGGAGAAATATCCCGAATGGCGAATTTTGTAGAACGCGGTGCGATTCATGGTAACTCGGCCTGAGAGTATCCTCGATATTTATCTGGATTTTTACCATCAGGAAACTAAAGACCAGGAAAATAAACTAAACCAAGAAAATCGAGAGCGGAGTAAATGGCAGCGAGTAGCAGAAATAATCAACTTTGTCGCTGCTGCGATTAATACCATCATCAATCCATATGGATTCAACCACATCCATCATCCAATAAAGGAATCGTACAACAGGTCGGCTTCATCGGACAGATTCGAACCCTCCTGGGCCTCAATTTCAAGATATCTCCTGGAATGAATGAACTAAAGGTACTAGGGTGGCTATTGGGTGAAATCGGGGACGTCCAGCACCTTCCGCTGCTTGATCGCCTCCGCTGCGACGAGCCCGACCCCGCTCATCTCGGCCGCCTTCACGGCGCCGACGTCGTAGGGCTTCTCGCCCCGCAGCGACGCGAGCCAGGCCGCCATCATGAGCGTGTCACCGCCCCCGTGGCCGCCCTCGGCGGCCGTCGCGCCCGCGGAGGCCATGTCCTGCTCGGTGATCTTCCTCCCGGACGCCCTGTGCCGGTCTGGATACCTCTCCATGCCATCGGGCACGAGGTGCAGGTAGTACTCGGGGGCGCCGGATATCGTCGCGTTGAAGTAGCACTTCGACGCCCAGAAGAGCGCGTGGCGCACCTCCTCGTTGGGGAGGACGAACCCGCTGCCGAACTTGCAGATCACGTCGTTCCTCGTCTGCAGCATGGCGATCTGGAAGTTCTGGTTGCCGAACCGCCTGAGCATCTTCATGTTGCCGAAGCCGCACACCTGGACGGGTCGGTCGTTCGGGTCCTGGCGGCTGATCACGTAGAGCGCCATGCCGGCCGCGTGCCCGTAGACGACCGGGGGCAGGGTCGCCCGCCACGTCGGGTGCACCTCCGGCGCGAACTCGGGGTCGAGCGACTTCTTTTGCGAGAAGTTCTCTTCTATCATGTAGTGCTCGACGCTGTGGTGGTATTCCCCCTCCGTGTAGAACAAGTCGCCCATCTTCCCGTCGTCGACGAGTTTGGCCGCGAACTGGATCGGCAGGTACCAGCAGGAGTTCTCGCCGAACGCGTATCTCCCCTTTTTGCCCTTGTTGGCCCGCTCCGCATCGAGAATGGGGTAGACGTCGTCCAGCTTCGTGGCCATGGGAACCTCGCACCACGTGTCGATGCCGGCCTCGAGGCACCTGCGGACGATGGTCGCGTGGGTCGACGGGGGGCTGATCACGAGGACGGCTTCCAGCCCCTCGTGCGCGAGGAAATCGTCGAGCGACGTGCAGGTCGAATCGACCTTGTACCGCCAGTTGCTGGCCACCGCCTCGCTCGTGTCCACCATGGCGACGGGGACGACGGCGTCCTCGAACCGCTTGTTCATGACCAGGGTGCTGAAGATGCTCTCGGCCCGGGGGCCGCCACCGATGAAACCGACGTGGATGGGTTCCGGCATGTGCATCGTGCACCGGTACGTGCCGGGACGTTAAAAAACCATGTCAAGAAATAGGTGTCGCGAGGGAGCCTCGGGCCTCACAGCGCCGACATCTGGGTCGCGAAGAGCTCCTTGAGCCCTCTCGTGGCCATGTCGAGCATCGCGTTCAAGTTGGCCCTCGTGAAGGGGTTGTGCTCGGCGGTGCCCTGGATCTCGACGAAGTTCCCGTCGCCGACCTGGATCACGTTCAAGTCGACCTCGACGTCCTTGTCCTCCACGTAGTTGAGGTCGAGGAGCACCTCGCCGCCGAGGATGCCGACCGAGACCGCCGCGACTTGCCTGGTCACGACCGGCGCCGCGACCTTCTTGTTGTCCAGCATCCACTTCTCGGCGAGCTTGAGGGCGATCCACGCGCCCGTGATCGACGCGCAGCGGGTGCCGCCGTCGGCCTGTATCACGTCGCAGTCGACCCGCAGCGTGCGCGGGCCGAGCCCCCGCGTGTCGATGACGGGGCGCAGCGCCCGCCCCACGAGCCTCGAGAGCTCGAGGCTGCGCGAGTTCACGCGGCCCTCGCGCTCGCGTCCCTGCCGCGTGTGCGTGGACCTGGGCAGCATGCTGTACTCGGCGGTGACCCAGCCCGTGCCGGCGTTTTTCATCCAGTTCGGGACGTCCTCGTCCACCGTGACGTTGATGATGACCTTCGTGTTCCCCGCCTCGAAGAGCACCGACCCCTCCGCGTACTTGGTGAAGTTCCTCGTGACCTTGACCGGCCGCAGCTCGTCGGCCTTCCGCCCGTCGACGCGTTCCACCACGTGCTTGCACCTTCTGGACAGACCTTTTTTTACCACCAGATGATAAGAGAGTCATGTCCTCGGGTGTCTTTAAACGTGTCCCACGCGCCCGAGGCCCGAGCGAGGATGACGCGCCGTGGACGAGGCAGACGTGAGGGCGATCATCGCCAGGGATCCGGGGCTCGCGGGCGAGATCCCGGCGGACGCGGCGATTATGGACGTCCGTGCGGTCGACCTGGAGGAGGCAGTCCGCCTGTCCACGGAATACCCTTCCTCGTTCAGGCGCCACAAGGGGGAGCCGCTCCACGCGGCGACGATCACGTACCCGGATCCCGCGACGGGGCATTGGCGGTACCGGGTCGCGATCCTGGCGAGTGGCGGGAGGCTGCTACTGATCACCTGAGGCACGACGTTTCCTCATCAGGGGCGTTCCTGGAAACGTGTGGGGTGATGTTGGCGGCGACCATGCCGAACCCTTATCCGTGCCACTCTTTTCGCGGAAAGAGTTATTAATGCGGATACGAATGTTCATCCCCAACGTGCCATAATAACACTCGTTGGCATATACAAGGGACGTGAACATCACATGAAGCATTCAATGCGCTATGTGCCCTTGTGCGCGTTGGCCGTCGCGATCCTCTTGATGGTCATCCCCATGGCGCCCGTGAGGGGTGCGGGGGACTACCTGATCGACGTTGGGGAGGAATGGACGATCACGTACAACGGCACGAAGGAGAGCTTCAAGGTAACCTACATCTCGGGCAGCACTATCCAGGCTGACCATTGTGATGGCGGCGTGACGGCCACGGGGTTCTCCTTGAACTCGTACTATATTAAGACATCGAGCCTGACCGCTGGGTACGAGAGCACTTGCGACGTTAAGGGCTATCGCAATTACGGCGGCATCTCTTGCTATTGCTACATCACTTATAGCGGCTCCGACGAGCTGGTGATCGACAGCGACACGGGGATCGTCCTGGAGCGCGACGATAGTTACGGCGAGTACATCCTCGTCTCGTGGAATTGGGACTGCTCGACCTCGCCAGGCGGGGTCGGCGGGTACGACACGCTCGCTGTGCTGGGCATCATCGCGCTGTCGGTCGCCGCCATCGCTTGCCCGGTCTTGAAAAGGCGGGCCAGGTCGTGAGACGGCGGTACCGTGGGAACGGCACGGTCTTTCTCTTTTTTCTCATCCCACGTCGGCGTTCCCAGGCGGGTCAAGGGGTGAAGATGGTCTTGTCTATCTTCTCGTCCAGGGTCCTCGAGATCTCGGGCGTGAGGTCGAGGTAATTGATGAACGATTCCATCTTCGACACGATCTCGTCGACGGACGGCGGGCAGCCGTCGATGGTGAGGCGGAAGGGGAAGAACTTCTTGGCGGCCTCGGCCACGGCGTAGTTCTGCGAGGGGTTCTCGAACGCCTTGTTCGACTTTCCCATGCACGCGCCTATTTTTATGATGAAGCACGGCTTCGACAAGCCCGTGAACTCTTCCTTCAACCTGGGCGCTGCCGCGTGCGTGATGACGCCCGCGACGAACACGACGTCCGCGTGCTTGCTGTTGTTGACGAGCCTGATGGGCAAGCGATCGATGGCTTTCGCGAGGTTCTCATAGCAGCCGCCGCCACATTCCGCGATGGGGAGGATGTACGCCTCCAAGGTTCTCCGGAAGATCGCGTTCTTGCTCAAGGTCACTCGCCTTACTTTAATTAAGGCACTCGCCTTAATTTAAACGCGACAGACAGCGATCCCGCGTGATCAAACATGATCCACTCCATGCAAGAGCTGAAGGCCGTCCTGGGGGAGAGATTCGATCTCGGCGTGAAGAACGTGCAATCCATTAGCGATGACGAGCTCGTCGTGTCGGGCCGGGATGACAAGATGCTGGAACTGTTGGACTACCTCTCGTCCGACTGCGATGCCCGGCTCGTGGCACAAGTCGTGAACGACGGTGAGGGCAGCATGGAGCTGATCGACATCTTGTTCATGAACCACTTGCGGTCGCGCGTCTACGTAAAGGTAGACATCGACGCGCGGGACAAGAAAGTGACGACGATCGCAGACATATTCCCGACGGCGAAGTGGGTGGAGAAGTACCAGTCGCAGTTCCTCGCGATCGACTTCCAGCCGCGTCCCGTGCACCAGAAGGATCAGAAAGACGTCGAGGGGACGCCCTCGCCCGACGAGGGCATCCCGTGGGTTCCGTTCCAGGCCGACGACATCGTGGACAAGGCGCGGATGCCTGGCGGCCCGGGCATCTTCGACCCGAAGCTGGACCTGTTTTCGTACACCTGGGTGAAGACCGACAAGACCGTCGTCTCGGCCAACCGGTGCCAACTTGGGCACTACCACCGCGGCATGATCAAGTACGCCGAGTCCCTGGCCGTTCCCGACCT
Source organism: Promethearchaeota archaeon (assembly GCA_016932935.1). Classification (GTDB taxonomy): domain Archaea; phylum Asgardarchaeota; class Lokiarchaeia; order Sigyniarchaeales; family Sigyniarchaeaceae; genus Sigyniarchaeum. The sequence continues at coordinate 7,773 of JAFGBX010000337.1, forward strand.
CCCGCCCGCCATCGCACGAACCTGCTGGCGGGACAAATGGCACGCGCTCGCTGCCGTGTCCGTCGCCGTGGAGCGCGCGGCGGGGGTCGATGCCAAGATCCCGCACCACGCGGCGTACTGGCGCGCCCTCTGCTGCGAGCTCGAGCGCGTGAGGAACCACCACGAGTTCTTGATCTCCTGGCTGCACCTCGCCGGCCACATCGAGATCGCGAAACGGAACGTTTCAATCCTTCGCAGCCTGGACGCCCTCGAACGGCATTTCTTTGACGACGCGACCGACACCCCGTTCCTCGTGCCAGGCGGCATCACGCACGATCCCGTGGCCACGGGGAAGGTGTCTCGGCCGACCATCGAGGAGGCCCTGCGCAGCTACGAGGAAGCCATCGCCGGTTCCTTGCTGGATCCGATCGAGGCGGGCGGCTTGTTCGACGCGTTCGACGGGGTCGGGCGGATCCGGAGGGACGCCGCGATCAAGGCCGGCATGACAGGGCCGGCCTTGCGGGCGAGCGGCGTGCCATACGACGCCCGCACCGACTTCCCGCAAGGCCCCTACAAGCAGGGCCTCCTGCGATGGGACACCTGCACGGGCATCGCCGGCGACGTGCGAGCGCGGATAGAGATCCACGCGCACGAGATCGTGCAATCGCTGCGGATTATGTACCAGCTCAACGCTTTGCTCGCCGAGACGCCCGTGGCGGAGGCGTCGCGGGTCGACGTGGGTGGCCTGGCCGCTGGGGTGGAGGGCTTTGCCGTGGTGGAGAGCGCCAGGGGCGAGCTGCACGCCTACGTGAAGGCGTCGAAGGAGGCGGGCAAGCTCCACACGCTGCGGATCGTCCCGCCGAGCTTCCAGAACTACACGGCGCTGGAGCGAGCCGTCGGGAGCGTTGCGATCCGCAAGATGCCGTACGTCGTGCACTCGATCAACCCGTGCTGGGCATGCATCGACCAATGACCCGGCGCTGGCCGGTGAGCGGTCAAGAGGAAAAAGTAGTGTATTTTGGGGGCTGGCCAACGGTCAGTCCTTGGACTCCTCCTGGATGTCCTTCCATTGCCCGTCCAGCTTCGCCTGCAGGTCGGCGCGCCAGCGCGCCTCCACGTCCGCGGCCGGCTTCTCCCGTGCCAGGCGCTTCTCGAGCATCTCGAGCTCGATGCGCTTGAGTTGCTCGAACTCCTTCTCCTTCTGCTTCTTGAGCTGGGCCTTGTCAACCTCGGGGGCCGGTTCCGCCGCGGCAGGGGCATCGGTGATGCTCTCGCCGGTCGAGAGGTCGATCTTGATCGCCTCGTCCTCGGGTGGCAGCCCGCGCCGCTCCCGCATCTTCCGCCGGAAGTCGCGCCACTTTGCCTCGATCTGCTGCGGCGTGAGCTCGGCCTTCTTGCGCTCGATCTCCTTCTGGAGCATCTCCCGCTCGATCCGCTCCATCTCGTCGAGCGCCTTCTTCTCCTCGAGGAGGCGCTTCGCCTCCTCCTCTTGCTGCTGCTTGAGGGCGGCCTCGTGCCGCTGCGCATCGAGGGCGCTCGCCGCTTTGCGGTAGGCCTCGGCCATCTCCGCCGCCCGCTCCTCGCCCTTCAGGATCGGCCACACGGGGGCGGGGAACTGCTCGTACCCCGGCTCCCTTCCCTCGTCGTGCACCCGCACCTTGACCCCCGCGCCCCGCTCCTTCTGGAACAGCGCGGCGATCTCGACGCTCCGCTGGCGTTCCTCCGGGTTCGAGTCCCTCCCGTGCCAGACGATGATATCCTTCCCGAAGTCGAAGAGGAACGAGTCGTTGCTGGTCACCGAGGCGTGCTCCTTCGGCATCTCCATGAACAGCAAGCCGCCCTCGGTCTTGACCCGGTAGAATATGAAGCCCTTCGACGCCCCCACTTGCTCCTTCTTCAAGATGGACTCGGCGTAATTCCCGTCGAGGATTGACAAGGAATCGAAGCAAGCGACGAAGTCGGCGGGCTCTTCGGCCTGTTCTATCGAGACGACTTCCGTGCCGGGGCTGCGCTTCTCCTTGAGCAGCTTCGCGATCTCGTCCCCGAAGAAGCGCTCGTCCAACGAGGCGAGCTTGCCGTTCCACACGAAAACCCTGTTCCCCTTGTCGAGCACGTACACGTCGCCCATGGTCATGTACTCGGGTTCCATCTTGACGGCGATCCCTTTGTCTATGCGGTAGAGGATCCGGGACCCTTCGGGCGGCGGGGCAACGATGTAGTCGATCCCCTTCCGCCGGATCTGCATGCGGAGGTCGATCTTGCGCACCTCGAATTCGACCAGGTCCTTCTTTCTCGCCTCGCGTGCTTTCTCTGCTGCCTCTTGCTCGTTCTTCCGCGCGAGCTCCTCCTCGCGCAGTTTATCTTCGAGCTCGTGGCGATCGCGTTCCAGCGCCTCCTTTTCCTTCCGCAATTTTTCCTCCATGAAGCGCTTATCGCTGGCCAACCGCTCGCGCTCGGCCGCTTCCGTCCGCCGCTTCTCCGCCTCGAGCTCCCGCTGCCGCGCCTCCTCTTGCTCCCTGAGCTGGCGCTTCCGCTCCTCGTCCCAGAGCTTGGTCTCCTGGACGCTCGCGAGGTTGTCCGAGCGACTCTGCTCCCGTCTGACCTCGTCGACGACGTCCCTTTCGTCCTTGGACAAGAACTTCTTCTTTTCCAGGCTGATGTTCTCCGAGGCGGCCATGTCGCGCCCGATCCCCAGGTTGACGCGGCGCAACTCGTCCTGGATGGTCGTCGGGGGTCGCGGCTCCTTCGGTTCCGCCCTCTTCGCGGCTGCCGAGGCGGGCGATTGAGCCTCCGGTTTCGGCGCGGGCGTGCCCTCGGCGCGTGCCAGCGCGGGCCGGTCGACCGTGGTGGGTGGTTTCGGCTTCTGGGGTGCAGCAGTGGCCTCCCGATGGGAAAACTTGTCGGAGATCGCCTTTGCCTTCGCCTCGACTTGCAAGCGGTCGTCCCTTGCGATCTCGGCCGGCGACATGTCGCGCTTCCCGAAGCGCTGTGCCATGAACTCCCGGATCGGCTCGGGCTCCTCGCCCTCGGTCACGACCTCGCTCTTGAAGTTGTAGAGCCGCATCGTGCTGATCAGGGTCGCGACCTTCATGCCGCCCTTGTACCGGAGCATCCGGGGGGATTCCTTTCCTTGCCAGACGAAGACCTTCTGCTCGTCCATATCGACGAGGAACACGACATCCTTGCTCGAAACTTTCGTGATCTCCACGAAAGCGTCCTTATCCTCGACGTACAAGTAAAGCTTGGCGTTCATTCTCTCGTGCACCGCTCGCGGGGGTGGTTCTCCAGCCTACCGCGTGTCAGATATTCGATGTAATCCTAGATCCCGCCTTACCTTATAAAAAGGCGAGTGGCTGGGAGGGGGATGCCTTGCTCAATCACCCGCGTAGTCCGTTTGGTCGAGCACGCCCGCGCTCTTCAAGCGGGCATCTTCAAGGGCATTGTGGACGTGCACCCACGCGATGATGACCATGGATCCACCCGCAACGAACCAGAAGTAGATCATGAGGGATTCCGTGAAACCGGGATCGACGAGCGTGAATATCCAATAGATGATCCCCTGGATCACGAGTATGGCCACGACTTTCTGGACGAGGATCTTCGGATCGATGTCCTTCAACGAGAGCTTTGGGGGCTTGGTCGCCATCTGGTTCACGTAGGTTCGCGGTTCCCGATATTTATGCTTTGTACTTCACAGATCATCGGAGCTCGTGCCCTTCACCGCAACAAGATGCCGAGAACCTCGCGCAAGATGCGGTGGTCGCGCAGCAAGAAACCCGCGACCCACCAGTAGAAGCCGGGCTCGCCGAGGATCCGCAAGATAAACCGGATCGGGAAGTCCATGTCCGCCGTCCTAGCGAGCTCGCGCTTGATCGACGGCCGTCCCGCGAGCGAGAACAGGCGAGAGAAGTCATTGTCGGTGAAGTGTTTGACTGCCACGTGGACGGCCAGGTGCATCTTGAGGCTCGAGCGCGCCCGCTTGAAAAACGGCACCTGGTAATGCCTCGTGAACGACCTTCGCGAGAAGTCGCACGTCGCGAACGCGTGCAAGATGGCCGCCGCGGCCAGCTTCGCTGCGATGGCGAGCATGACGATCCCTCCGCCCGTGGACGCCTTGACCTGGCATGCCGCGTCGCCGACGAGCACGACCCTGTCCCTCGCGCAGCCCGTGGGCAGCCCGACGGGTATGGTGCCGCCCGTGAACGTGACTCCGCCGATAAGGCCGCGGCAATCTGCCTCCTCCAGGGGGCACCCGAAACGCCGCCTGACAAGCGTCCCGAAAAGGTCGGCCACGTGGGTTCGCGCCGCGATGCCGACCCGAAGGGCCGCGCCGCCCGCCGGGATCACCCAGCCGAACAGGTCGTTCCACGACGGGTCGAAGTGGAGCTCGCAGCACGACCGGTTCACGTTGAAGGCCCCGCCGCGAGCCGAGGCCTGGAAGATCGCTTGCTTGCCCGTGATGAAATCGTGCACGATGCCAGAATGCCGTGCCACGACCGAGTGGGCGCCGTCGCAGCCGGCAAGCACCCTCGCAGCATACGTGCCCCGCGTCGTGGTCACGAGCACCCGATCCGCCCGTGGCTCTATGCCGGTCGCCCGCTCGCCCAGGTGGTACGTGGCGCCGCGTGCCGCCGCGATGCCCATGAAGTGCCGGTCCAGGCCTATCCTGTCCACAACGACCGGCCTGTCCTTGATGCGGACTGAGATGAAACCTTTGCCCTTGCTGAAGACACGCGCCTCTGAGATCCGGTTCAAGATCAAGTCCTTCGGGATGTCCATGATCCCGAGGATCTTCGAGGACACGATACCAGCACACTTCATGGGCAGGCCGACGGTCTCGTGCGCCTCGATCACGTGGACGGAAAGGTTCCTCCCCGCGAGCATGGAGGCCAGGTAATTGCCGGCGATTGAACCCCCGACGATGACCACGTCGCACTCGACGGGTGCTCCGGCGCGATTCGTGGTGTCGGTTGCCATGAGATGCTAGCCTGGCAGATTTCAATGTGAAAAGAGAAATAGTAGCGGTACAAAAAGGATTGGCCGGTTAGAGGCTCTTGATCAGCTTGGCGATGTTCCCCGCGAGGATCAACGTTTGAACCCCTCGGCTCCCGCCGATCACTTCCTGGATTTGTGAAACTCCCGTCGCTTGCGTCACGCGCGTGTTGTCCGTGACGGAGACGCCGCCCATGATCTGTTGGGTCTCGTAGCATATCTCGTGAGATATTTTGGCGCAGAGCTGCTTGATCTGGGAGGACCACTGGGCGCTGGCCTTCCACGTCGCCTCGGGGATGTCCTTCCTATGCGCCCTCAGGATCCTCTCGTCGTAGATCTCGGCGATGCGCAACGCCGAGATCGTGGCGGACGACAAGCGGATGAGCATCTCGGCGAGTGGGAACGAGACGGCCTGGAAGCTCATGATCGGCTTCCCGAACTGCTCTCGCAAGCTGCAGTAGATGATCCCGCTGAGCAGCACGTTCCACGCGATGCCGAGGCTGGATCCGACGATGGCCAAGCGCTCCGGCACGAGGCCGTCGAACAAATTGGTGTAACCTATACCCGGCTCGCCGGTCACCATGCTCTTGGGGCAAACCAGGCCGTTGTAGTGGGTCTTGCCGATGTGGACGCGGGGCACGACGGGTATCGTAAGCCGCTCGGTCGTGATGCCCATGTCCCTGCTGAGCATGGCTTGCACCATGGTCTGGCGAGGCTGGGCGTTGTCGACGCAGCCGTAGCCGATGAAATAGTCTGCTTTAGGCCCGTTTGTCGTGAAGACCTTCGTCCCATCGAATTTATAGCCGTCATCGAGCTTCGTGACGTGGGCCTCCATGTTGACCGTGTCGGAGCCGTGGTTGAGCTCGGTCATGGCGATGCAGCCGACCTTCTTGCCGGACATGAGTTCGTCCTGCACCTTGTCGAGCTCGGGCGTGCCGCCGTGCTGGAAGGTGGGGTTCCCGCACAGGATGCCACTCGCGAGGCGGGCCAGGTCGAGCTCGGGATCCATCATGGCGAGGTTGATCCCGAGCAGCATCTCGTGCTTGCAGCCCGCGTCGGTGAAGTCCTTCCACGGGTTTAGGCGCTGGATGTAGCCGTGGGAACCGAGGGCGGGGAAGTGCACGTAGACGTCCTGGGCCATGTCGATCTTCGGCTCGTATTCGATGCAGAATTTCTGGAGTTCCTGGACGTATTTCAATTCCTTCTCGTTCAAGAGCAGGTCGATTTGGGCGTTCAAGAGTTTGTATAGGTTGGCGAGGGCCATCTTGGCCGCTATGTCGTCCTTCAGTACCTTTACCTTGCTTGTCATGGTTGGTCACTTCTGGAAATGTGTTCGATGATTACATTCCACCAGATTATCATAAAAGTATATCTTATCGCTGAAAAGTTACGACGACGCAGTCTTCGGCAAAGCGCAACACTTCCAGGCAGCTTTCATCGATCCGGCCGTGCTGCCTTGGATTTTCATACGTTCTCGAAAGAAAAGGAGGAAAACGGATCCCGGATTGAGCATAGTACGTATCGACGTAATTTGATTCAGTTCACCCGCCACGTCATCACGCACTCGCCCACTGGGCCCGGCTTTTGCACGTCCTCGTAGCCGATGTTCTTGAAACCGAACTTGATGCGAACCTTTCTGAGTATGGCGAGCATCACGTGCGGGAACATGCACTCCGGATCGCCTTGGTCGCGGAGCTTGTAATAGGTGTTGCTGAAGCACATCTTGCACGAGTTGAGCGTGTCGACGATCCGAACGACCTTGTCTCCCTCCTTGATGGCTTGGAAGCTCGCAGCATCGGTGATCCCCCATTCCTCGACAACGAACTTCGTCGCCGCGGCAAGGAACTGGTCGATCGTCTCGATGCCCTCCGCGTTGAACTCGTTACCTATCGCCCGGCCGACCTTCGCGAGCACGGTCTTCCGCACGTCCTCGGGGAGCTCCTTCTGGATGAAGTACCACAGCTTGAAAAAGGTCGAGTAGGGGATCGTCTTGAACCTCGTGGGCAGCTCTTCGGCCATCGGATCATTCCTCTTCCGTGTCAAGTGTCCCCTTCCCTGGGGCTCAAGAACGTAATCCGAGTGCGGGAAAAAACCCGTGGCAAGTCTATTTTCATGATAAAAGGGATGCAGATAAAATCAAAGATCGAGCTCTTGCAGTTTTGCCAAGGTCGGCACGCCGTTGCTGTCCCAGCCGCGATTCTCGTAGTACGCCGCCAGGCTCCGATCGAGGTCGAGCTTCCTCCCTGCCGTGCCACCCGTGGTGAGCACGCGCGTGACGATGGGTGGCAGCGCGTCGTCCTTCGACGTCACGCCCAGCTTGCACGAGATCAATCGCTTCACGGTGGTGCCGCGCTCGCCCGCCTTGAGCAGGCCCGCCGCCGTGCCCAGGATCGCGATGCCGGTCGCCGCCTTGAGCATGCGCGCTATCGGTATCACGTTGAGGTGCGGGAAGTTGCAGATGGCGGCCGAGTCGTATACGTTGGCGATGTCTTGTGCGTTCGCGACAGAGTCCTCCCGCCCGGCGATGTTGAAGCGGTCGCCCTTCTTGACCTTCATGAGGGTGGCTGCATCGCCGTCCAGGTTGAAGAAGTCGGCCTTGTTGTGGTTTGCCCCGCAACAAGACACCATGTAGGTGAGCGCCTGGCCCGCGTACGCCCTGGGGTCGTGCATCGGGATCTCGAGCCCCTTCACGTGCGCGGCGAGGCCAGGGTCGACGCCGAGCTCCTTTGCCATGGCGCGCGTGCCCTCTGCGAGCAAGTTCCCGATCCCTTGGCGCTCGATGGTCTGGCGGAGCAGCGCGAGTACCGCCTTGGAATTCCCCCATCGCAACTCGGTGAGATCCATGCCCTTCAGCAGCGGCTTGATCCTATCGAGACCGAGTTTCTGGTCGACGAGGTAGAGTAAAAACGCGATGCACACGCCGCTGGATATCGTGTCAATGCCTTCGAGGTTGGCGACGTGGTTCGCCTCGACGATGGGTGCCAAATCGAGGATCCCGCAGAGCGGGCCGTACGCGGCGATGGTCTCGTATTCCGGGCCATCGACCACGGTCTCCGTCTTGCCTATGGTCGCCCGGGTCGTGCGGCCACATTGTATCGTGCACCCCGCGCAGCCGTAGTTCTCGACCGGGTACTGCTCCTTGAGCGCCCTGCCCGTGAGCCCCTCGGCGACGAACTCGGACGCCGTGAAGTACCTCGCCGGGACGTCGCCGAGGATCATCCCCATGTCCGTGTAAAGGGCAGTGCCGTAGTGCCGCATGAACTGGATGGAGAAGTTCCCGTGGATGTTCTTGAGGGATTCCTTGGCCACGTTCGCCAGCGCCTCGCGGTCGGCGTACTCGATCTTCTGGCCTCCCTTCACGGCGAGGGCCTTCATGTTCTTGCTGCCCATCAAGGTTCCCATGCCGCACCGGCCCGCAGCGCGTCCCTCGTCGTTGATCACGGCGGCGTACTTCACGAGGTGTTCCCCGGCCTTGCCGATGCAAGCCACCCGGATTGCCTCGTCCGCGAGCTCCTTCTTGACGGCACCGATCGTCTCGCAAGTGTCCTTGCCCCAGATGCCCGCGGCCTCCTTGATCTCCACCTTGCCATCGGCGGCGAGGAGGAAAACGGGCCTGATCGCCTTTCCCGTGACCACGATCGCATCGAAGCCGCAGCGTTTCATCACGGCTGGGAGGTAACCGCCAGACGTTGCCTCCCCCCAGATGCCCGTCAGTGGCGAGATGCCGCACACAGCGTACCTGCTGCTCGACGGCGCCGGGCTTCCCGTGAGCGGCCCGGTCGCGAAGACCAGCGGGTTCACCCCGGAGAGAGGATCCTTCTTCAAGGCCTCGTAATCCTCATCACGGAGCACGTCCCAAACCAACTTGGCCGCGAGGCCGGCCCCCCCGATGTACTTTCCGGCGACGACCGGGTCGAGGTTCTTTGCAGTCGTCGTTCCAGCAGAAAGGTCGACGAACGCAACCTTCCCGTTGTACCCCTTGGTTTCCGTCATGTGGTCTTCACCAGCCCGCTTCACGTGTGGTATAACTCCATGAGGCCATCGACCTTGTTGTCGTACGCGGCGAGCGCTATGCGCCGGTACTGGGATCTGTCGACCCGACGCGCGGCGGACAGTGTCGTGAAGTCGTTCTCGGAAAGCTCCACGAGCGTGTCTATTTTTTCCAAGTATTCCTCCCTGGTGATGGCCCGATTCGTGATCCCTTGGATGCCAACCGGGAAACCAGTAGCTTCCATGAACTGCAGCAATGCAACAAGCAACTCCTTCAAGATGGCCTCCCGCGATTTGCCATCGACGAGCACGCCGAAGAGCTGGGCCAAGGGGATGAACCGGTTCGTTACCTTGGCCTGGAAAGCGATTGCGGCCGGCAAGTAGACGCCGACGCACACGCCGTGGTGGACGTGGAACAGGGCGCCGAGCGAATGGCCAATGCCGTGCTCGATGCCCCCGGACACGTTACCGAAGCCCACGCCCGCGATGAACGCGGCCATCTGCATCTTCTCCTTCGCCTCCATGTCCTTCACGTACTTGAGCGACCGCGGCAACCACTTCAAGATCATCTCGACCGCCTTCAGCATGGCCATATCCGTGAAGTCGTGGCTCATGGTCAGCATGTACGACCCGGCAGCGTGCGCGAGCGCGTCGAAGCCTGTGCCGAGAACCAGGGATGGGGGCATAGACTTCACGAAGTCCGGGTTGAGCACAGCGAAGTCGGGGGCGAGCTCGTAGCAGACGACCGCCGTCTTGCGCGGTGGGTCGCGGTCGGTGTCGGTCATAACCGCGATGAACGTCGTCTCGCTGCCTGTCCCGCTCGTCGTGGGTATGGCAGCAATGGCCTTGACCTTCTTGCGCAAGCCAAGCCAGCTCGCCGCCATCACCGCGTTCAAGTCGATGTTCGGCATCTCGTAGAGGACGAAGATCATCTTCATCGTGTCGAGGGCCGATCCCCCGCCGATGCCGATGATCAGCCGTGGCTTGAACTCGTTGCAAAGTGCCACCCCCTCCATGATCGTGGGCTTTGGCGGGTCGGGGAGCACGTGGTCGAAGATGCGACTGTGGATCTGTTTCATCGCGAGCAGCTTCTCGGCGACCATATCGCCCAACTTTCGCAAGTCCTTGTCGACGACGAGGAGCACGCGCCGCTCGTCATCGGCGAGATAGACTCCTAGGTAGTTTATGAAGTCAATGAGGCTGTTCGTCCCCGTGAACGTGAGCTTGGGTGCCGCGATGACGCAATGATAGCCCCGCATCGCGTTCGAAGACGCTTTGATGAAGAGATTCTTCACCTCTTCCTTCTCGTACCACGCTATGTCCTCTTTCGGCATCGAACCAACCTTCCTTATCCTCTAATCAGATGGATATGGCACAAGTCGAGCTTCGCCGATGGGCTATAAATAACCTCGGGGAACCACGAATGGCACAAACGGACACATCGGTTGATGGCACCTGGCTCGAGACCAGCACCAAGCCGGCGTATCGCGGCATCATCTGGCGGGGGCGTACGACGACGGGCGAGGCGCGGCGAGAGGCGACGGGGCCCTCCTCGCCTTGAAGGCGACCATCAACGCAGCGAAGACGGATAGGTCGAAGACAATGGTCACCGCGACTGCAACATCCAGGCCTGCCTCGATCATGAAGCCGAAGGCCAACGGCCCGATCATGCGGCCGAATCCCATAACGAACTGGAACCGGGAGAAGAGCCCCGCCTTCCCCGTGGCTTGCGAGACGCCAGTGAGGAAACGCATGCCCGCGGCGTAGAGGATGCCTTGCATAAAGGACTGGACGAGGATCCCCGCGGACATCAGCACGCCCTCCGCGCTGATGCCCAGCAGCAGCCAGCCGGTGCAGATGACGGCTGGCCCGGCCAGGATCGCCGGCACGACGTGCTGCTCCTTGAGCTTCCCCCCGGCGGTCATCGACGCCGTTTGTGCCACCGCTTGCTCGAAGAAGAACACGTAGGACACGAACGACGCGAGCGAGAGCGCCTTGATCTTCGCCGGTAGGTAGATGGACAACCCGCCCGTCGTGAACGAGTGCGTGAGCAAGGAGAAAAGCACGAGCACGGCCGGGATGCTGGATATCGTGCGGCGCTCCTCGGCGGTCAGCGGCCTCGGCACTGGCCCGTCCTGGCCATTGTTCTCGTTTGGATCCCTCTGCTTTGGGGTTCCCGCGAGCCGCAAGGAAAGGATCGCGACGAGCTGTACCCCGGCGATGGCCACGCTCAGGTAGAATCCCAGCACGTTCGTGCTGGTTCCCGCGGTCATTGCCCATCCCGCGACCGTTCCGATGATGACCCCGGCGTTCCAGGAGAAGTTGTACTTGCTCGTGAACGAGTTCCTCGAGGCCTGGTCGATTTCCGCGAGTTTCTTCGCGTAGGACTGGACCGCCGACCAGAAGATGCCCGTGGCACCGCCGTCGACCGTCCGGATCACGACGAAGACGGCGAGCGACGCGCCCCGCTCGATGGGGAGGAGGTAGTAGGCGGAGCAGGCGAACACGACCACGGTCACGATCTCGAGCAGCCGTTCCCGGCCGATGCGGTCGATGGCACGACCCGCGACGAATGTGAAGGCGAGGAACCCGAGGTTGTAGAAGGCGCTGATGGCCCCGGTTTCCCCCGTGCCGAAGCCGCGCTCGAACAGCAGGTAGTTGACGAGCGCTATTGCGAAGAGGCCCCTCCCCCCCGTCTGGCACGCCTCGGCGATGTAGACGGGGAGGAGCGATGGCCTCCTCAGGGGAGAGACGGCTTCCATCACGCTCGACCAACGCGGGGGGAGAAATGAACGTGCGCATCGTGCCGCCGGTGCCGTGGTTCACGGCAGCTCGACTAGCCGGCCGTAGGTGATCGTACGCCGGTCCTTGAAGTGGTTGTACTGGCCCCGACGCTGCTCGTAGTTTGCCAGCATGCTGATGTCGCTCCACATGAGGCGCTCGGCGATCTCGTCGTCGGGCGATTCCTTCACGACCTTCCCGTCCGGCGAGATGAAGAAGATGACGCCCGGGAAGTAGTAATCCTGCCCGCCCTTCTGGCCCGCAGCCGCGTGGTAGTCCTTGACGTGGCCCCCGCCGACGCACGACACGATCCACAGGTAGTTGGAGTTGGCGGCGGCGCGGAGGTAGTATCGCTCCTTGTCCTTCCAGTCGAAGATCGACCGCTTGACCGTCGCCGGATCCGCCGGGTCGAATCTACCCCCGTAAGCATACGGGCAGAGCACCAGGTCAGCCCCCTCGAGCGCGTAGATCCGGTGGACTTCCGGGAAGTTGTTGTCGTAACAGGTCGCCGTACCGATGGTGAAGTCCTGGAACCGATGGACCGGGTACCGGTCGCCGCAGCTCCACGTGCCCATCTCGGCGTGTGGCCAGTGGGTCTTCCTGTAGGAATACCTCTCGCCCCGGCGGTCGAGGAGCACCTGGGTGTTGTAGATGCACCCGCCGTATCGCTCCGCCAGGCCCACCGAGATAGCCATGTCCGTGTCGAGCTTGTCGAGGTACGAGGTAAGCTCCTTGATCGCCGGCCCGTCACGAGGCTGGGACTCGAAGTACAGCTCGTTGCTGCACCAGTACCCCGAGAGGCTCAGCTCGGGAAAGAGCAGCAGCTCGACCTTCTCGTCGACCGCCTTCTTCGTCCATCCCTTGATCTTCTCGATGTTCTCCTCCGTGCAAGCCGGGATCGCGGCCATGGAGCACGCGCCAACGCGCAAAATCTCGCCACCCATGATCCACGCTTCGCCGAGGGCCGATTTAAACGCGCCCTCGGAATGCTTATAGTGTCCGTGGTGGATCTTCTTCCATCTCCGCAACGAAAGGAGGAACGAAATCATGGCGAAAGTCGTCTTGGAAGGCATCGAGGCGTTCAAGCAGAACGCCGGGAAGGAGCTAGGCGTCTCCGACTGGGTGGACGTGACCCAGGAGAAGGTGAACCAGTTTGCAGATGCAACGGGTGACCACCAATGGATACACGTGGACGTGGCGAGGGCGAACAAGGAGTCCCCGTTCGGCGGGCCGATCGCCCACGGGTACCTTACGCTGTCGATGGTCGCCTCGCTGCTGTTCGAGCTGTACGAGGTCAAGAAGACAAAGCTCGTCATCAATTACGGCTTGAACAAGGTGCGGTTCCCGGCCCCCGTCCCCGTCGGCAAGAGGGTCAGGGCACGGGCGTCGGTGGTCGGCGTCAAGGACATCGAGGGCGGCGTGGAGGTCGAGCTTTCCGTAACGGTCGAGATCGAGGGCGGGACCAAGCCGGCGTGCGTCGCGGCGGTCGTCTACAGGTACATCGGTGCATGAGCCATGGCCGACGCCGTGATCGCGGGGTTCGTCCGCACTCCAATATCCCGTTCCAGGCCGGACCAGCCAGATAAAGACGTGTTCAACGGCATGCGGGCCGACGACCTCGCGATCGCTTGCATCAACGAGCTGCTCGAGCGCACGCGCGTTCCCGCGGCTCAGATCGACGATTGCTTGATCGGCTGCGCCTTCGCCGTCAACGAGAACTGGACTGACGGCGGCCGGCTCGTCACGCTTTCGGCCGGGCTCCCGTTCGAGGTACCGGCGACTTGCATCGACCGGCAGTGTGCGTCGTCCCTCACGACGATCCAGATGGGGGCGATGGAGGTCATGACGGGCACCGCGAGCAACGGGCTCGTGATCGCTGGTGGCATGGAGCACATGACGCGGGTGCCTATGAGCTTGCTCGGCAGCATGAAACTGAACGAGAAGTTCACGAGCGACCCTCGTTTCGACGCCAAGACCGCGCTGAGCATGGGACTCACCGCCGAGAAGCTCTTCGCGGAGTCCGGTCTCACGAAAGCGGACATGGACGCGTGGGCATTGAGGAGCCACGCGCGCGCGGCCGAGGCGCTCAAGCAAGGGTTCTTCGCCGGCGAGATCATGCCCGTGGAGGTCGTGACCGCCGATGGCAAGAAACAGACCATCAAGGACGACCAGTCCATCCGGGGGGACACGACGCTGGAGAAGATCGCCGGCCTCAAGCCCGCGTTCCGCGACGACGGCTTCATCACGGCGGGGAACTCTTCACCACTCAACGCGGGGGCCGCGTTCACGCTGCTGGCAAGCGAGGGGGCAGCCAAGCGGCACGGCCTGGAACCCATGGCGACGATCAGGGCCATGAGCGTGGCGGGGGTTGACCCGACGGTCATGGGTAAAGGCCCGGTTCCCGCGTCGAAGAAGGTGCTCGAGAAGGCCGGCTTGAAGGCTAAGGACGTCGACTTCTGGGAGATCAACGAGGCGTTCGCCATCGTCCCGCTCTACGCGATCAAGGCGCTCGGCATCGACCCCGAACAAGTCAACGTCAAGGGCGGCGCGATCGCGCTCGGCCACCCGCTCGGCGCTTCGGGCGCCCGCATCGCCGGGACGCTGGCGAGGATCCTCGCCGAGAAGGGCGCGCGGTACGGCATCGCCACGCTGTGCGTCGGCGGCGGCCAGGGCGCGGCTATATTGCTGGAACGCGACTGATCTCGCTGCGTGCCACGCGTTCTGTTATCGTTTTTTTTTTATCGAATCACGGCGTTCCCACAGAAGGCGCAGAAGTCGGGGATCTTTCCGTCTATCGGGAACAAGCGAGCCCCGCAAGCGCCGCAGGTCATCGTGCTCGTCCCTACCGTCGCGTGTTCGTACGGAAACTGCCCCTCGTTCGCTCGCGGTTCCAGGTCATCAGCGGATGTTGGTGGGATGAAGCTCGTTGGCGGGATGCGGCCCAGGGGCTGGTCGAAACGTGGTGGCGGGGCAAAATCCAAGGGAATGCCCGCCGGGGGCGGGTCTCGAAGGCCGTTTTGCCTCAGCGTTCCTATTTCTTCGTTCAGGCGAGCGAGGATTTCCGCTTGAATTCTTTTCTTCTCGTTCCTTCCACCGACGATGAAACCGACCGATATCGAGACCAGCACGAAGATGGCTATGCCAAATGCGTAAAACATGCCGATGGATAGGCAGATGAGGATGGTCAGAAAGCACGTCCCGAACGCGCAACCGCAGCCGTTCTCAGCGAGGTAACTCGCTTGGGCGAGCTTGGCCATTTCCTTGGGTTGCAGGATCATGTAATCCCTCGGACAGACGCCGCCACGCCTGCATCTTCTACATAGCGTTATCCCGCAGAAGTTGCACCGCCTGACCGATCTCTGCATGTACTCCCGCGTGCCGCAACTTTGGCAGTTGTAACTATAGTATGTTCCCATCTTCATCGTCTCTTTGCATCGGTTCTTTCCTCGAGCTTTAATAAATATTGGTACGACCGCGTGTTGGATGGAAGAAGGACGGTTTTTGCCCCAGGCGAGTGGCTCACGGGCTTATTTTTGCGATCCGGGCACGGATACCGTTGAAGCGCGGCATGCCGGATACGGGTTCAAGCCGGCTAGCGTCGGTCAGCACGTTGTAGTTTTTTCCTGGTTGCCCGCGCGCAAATGACAAGCCATTGGCGAAGTGTCCCCACCCGTGCGGGTAGCACGCCACGCCCGGCATGACGTCCAGCGTCAGTTCTACCGGTACATTGATCTCGCCGGCCTCGTTGTATAGCCGAACCACCTCGCCGTCATGCAAGCCGAGGCGAGACCCGTCGCCCTCGTTCACAAGTAGGCGCGGGTGGGAGGGATCCCCTTGCAGGCTGGGGATGTTGTGCAGCCACGAGTTCATAGTCTTGCGGTGTCGTCGTCCGATGAGGACGAGCTCGTCCTCGCCTAGTTCCTTCTTCCCCCCACCTCCTTCGCACTCCCCCGCCAGCACCTTGAGCATGGCCATTATCTCGGGCGCGGCCAGGTGCACCTTCTTGTCGCTCGTGAGCAAGAATTCCTTGATGACGCCGTAGCGGTGCCCCTTCCATACGATCAGCTTGTGCTTCTTGATCATGCCGAACGTGATCGCCTGGCCCGAGAGCAGGGGCGGGTGGCGTTCGATCAAGTTACCGATGATGGCAAGCAACCCAACGACGAACCCTGGATCCAGGGTTTTATGCACGAGGTTCAAGAGTTTGGCGAGCAAACCGAACATTTTGTTCCCGAACGGCACGAGTCCCATCTTCCTGCCAAGCGCCATGAAGATCTCCCATTCGGGACGCGGCCCCCACCGAGGGGACTCGACGACGGGGGCGTGGTACTCCACGTGTGGCACGACGCCATAGTTGAGGTGGGTGATGTGGACGTTCTCTACTTCGAGCTGGGCGGTCACGGGTAATATGTAAACTGCGGGAACATTGGCAACCTCCGCAGCGATCGTCGCGGTCTCGTTGCGGTAGAAGTCGATGCTCACGACCAGCTCCAGCTGTTTCATGGCCGCTTCCATCTCCACGGAGCCTGGGGAGGTGAGCGCAAGGTTCCCGCCCGACTCGACGAGTGCCCTCACCTGGCCGCGCCCCGGGGTGGCGATCTCCCGAGCGAGGATCCCCAGCGGGAGAGCCCCCATGACCGACGGAAAGCCACCGACCCGGCTCCGCCACTGGTCGAACTCGCCGAGCTTGATGAGCCGCCCGACCTTGGCGACGTTGAAGGGGCCGTGCCCGAACACGGCGCAGCCCTCGCGGTCGAGGTGGCCCGTGATCACGTGCAAGGCTTCGATCGCCCACGCGTTCACGGTCGGGAACGGCACGATGCACGTGCCGAGCCGGGCGTAGATCGCGGCCCTTGAGGTCGTCGCGAACTCTCGCGCGATGGCCTTGACGGCACTTTCCGGGATCCCGGTATGCAGCTCCGCGAGCTCGGGCGTGAAGCTCGAAACAAATGGTTTGACGGCATCAAAACCGGCGGCGTGCTCGCCGATGAAACCGTGGTCGAGGAGGCCGTCGGTGACGGCGACGTTGAGCAGCGCCACCAGGAGCCACGTGTCGGAGCCGGGCCTGATGAAGTGGTGCTCCCAACGGCACGACGGATCCGCCTCCAGGGCCTTGATGGTCTCGGTTCGCCGCGGGTCGACCACCACGACCTTCCCCCTGCGGGCGATGGCCTTCACCTTCTCCATCACGTTGCTGCACACGGCAAGGCTGAGGTTGGTCACTGCCGGGTTCGTGCCAACGAGCAGCAAGAAGTCAGCGTTATCGAGATCCGGGACGGGCATGATCGTCGAATTGCCGTACATGAGGTACTGCGCGACGAACTTGTTGTTGTTGTCGACCGACCCGGCGGTGTACCGGTTGTTCGTGCCGAGCGCGTCGCAGAACCCCTTCCAGTACATGGAATGCGTGAAGCGATGGCCGCCGTTCGTGCCCATGTGCGCGGCGATCGCGTGCGGGCCATGCCGGTTCCGGATCTCGGCCAGCTTGGAGGCTACCTCGCCGATGGCCTGCTTCCACGGGATCTGCTGCCACCGCCCGCCGGCGTACTTCAGTGGCCGCCGGACGCGGTCGGGGTCGTTCGCCACGTGGTGCAGCGCGAGGCCCTTGGGGCAGCAATACCCCTTGGAGATGGGATGGTGCTTGTCGGGCAACACGTTCGTGACCTTGTTACCCTCGACCACGGCGACGAGACCGCAAGACGCGTCGCATATGCTGCAGAAGAATCGTTTTCGTGTCAGCGGGTACCACCGGCCCTCTGTTGTTGCTCTCCATTCGTGTTCCTGTTGAAGCCATCGGCGGAGGATCCGTGCGACCCGCCCGACGACAGCTTCATTTAGCGGTCGCGCGGAATGATCATCGTTCGATGACAAGATAAGGTCGAATCACCATGGGAAATCAACATCACGAAGAGAAGCCCTGGTTCAAGTTCTGGCCACCAGGCGTGCCGAAAACCATCGACGTCAAGCCCGTCCCGCTCGACACGGTTCTGCGCGACGCGGCGAAAGCGTTTCCAGACGCGATCGCGACGACTTACTACGATACACAGCTCACCTATGCGAAGCTCGACGAGATCGCCGACCGTGTCGCGACGGCGCTCGTGAAGCTCGGCTTGAAGAAGGGGGACGCGGTCGCCCTGCACTTCACGAACGTGCCGCCGTGCATCGCGTCTTACTTCGGCGTGATCCGCGCGGGGGGCGTCGCGACGCTGATCTCCCCCCTGTTCAAGTCGCTCGAGATCAAGTACCAGCTGAAGGACAGCGAGGCCAAGTTCCTCGTGGTCTGGGAGGGCTTCGACGGGCTCTACGACTACGACAACCTGCCGAAGGACACGGGCGTGAAGACCATCATCCACAGCTCGCTCGGGAACTGGTTCATGTCGGATCCCGTGGCCGCCGATCCCGTCTCCGCGGACGGGCAGACGCTCTACCTTGAAGACCTGATCCGTATCACCCCGCCCGAGCCCCCCAAGGTGGCCATCGACCCGGAGAACGACCTGGCCGTGCTGCAGTACACGGGCGGCACGACGGGGATGCCGAAAGGGGGCATGCTCACGCATTATAACATAGTCGCGAACTTGCACCAGATAGTGGCGATATTCCCCGAGTGCGAGCCCGGCAAGGAGGTCATGATGACCGCCCTGCCCCTCTACCACATCTACGCGCAGAGCGCGTGCATGAACTTCGCCATCTTGATAGGCGCCAACTCGGTGCTCGTCGCGAACCCGCGGGAGGCATCGGAATTGCTCGAGGCGATCGAGAAGCACAAGATCACCATTTTCCCAGGCGTGGCCGCCATGTTCAACTTGCTCAACAACCACGAGGGCATAGAGCACGCGGACATGAAGAGCATCAAGTACTGCACGTCTGGCGCCGGGCCTCTGCCCAAGGAGGTCCAGGACAAGTTCGAGAAGCTCACCGGCGCCAAGCTGCGCGAGGGCTATGGCCTCACCGAGGCTTCGCCGTTCGTGTCGGTGAACCCGTTGAAGGGCCGGTTCAAGAACGGCACGGTCGGCCTGCCCCTGCCGAACACCGACCTCAAGATCGTCGACATGGAGACGGGCACAAAGGTGCTCGGCATCAACGAGGTCGGCGAGCTGTGCGTGAAGGGGCCTCAGGTGTTCCAGGGTTACTACAAGAAGCCGGAGGAGACCAGGAAGGCGATACGCGACGGCTGGCTCTTCACGGGTGATGCCGCCATTATCGACGACGAGGGGTACACGGTCATCAAGGAGCGGCTCAAGAACATGCTGAAGTACAAGGGCCATTCCGTCTACCCGACCGAGGTGGAGGCCCTACTCTACGAGCACCCGGCCGTGCTCGAGTGCGCCGTCATCGGCGTGCCCGACGTGGATGTCGGCGAGAACATCAAGGCCTACATCGTCTTGAAACCCGAGTACCTGGGCAAGGTGAAGGAGACCGAGATCACCGACTGGGCGAAGAAGAACATGGCACAGTACAAGGCCCCGCGCATCATCGAGTTCATCGAAGAAATACCCAAGTCGAGAATCGGCAAGGTGCTTCACCGGATCCTGCGGGACGGGAAAACGGAAATGGATTGAAGCCCCCCGCCCTCTATCATTCTTGCTTTTTTGCCCGTTGGCATTAGGCCGTTATGTGCGGCCGTTTATGTCGACATTACTTAATTGCTGGGATGCTTAGCTTTACTCCACCACCGGGACGGGTTCGCTTGAGCGGGTCGGGCCTGGCATATCATCAAGGAGAAAAGAAGTCCATGGAACTACTTCAGTACACAGCAGCAGCCCCGGAGAACGGATACTGCAACAAGGTTCTTTGGATCAAACTCAACGCCAAAGGATCCACCGCCGAGATCCAGGACGTCGACGCGAAGACCCGCCTCGAATTTCAAGGTGGTCGCGGTTACGCGGTGAGGATTCTTCATGACAACCTCGACAAGATCAAGGATCCCCTCGGCCCTGAGAATATCCTCATCATCGCGCGCGGGCCAATGACCGGCGAATACCGGTGGCCAGGCGGGACGAAGTCGGTCATATCCGCCATATCCCCGGCGACGAACGGCTATGGCGAGGCATCGGTCGGGGGGCGTGCCGGCGAGAAGATGCGCAACGCCGGCTTCGACGCGACCTGCATCACCGGTAAGGCGGCCAAGCCTTGCGTTATCGTCGTCGACGCGGGCAAGGGCAGCGTCACCATCGAGGACGACCCCGGCACCGAGAACGCGCTCGACTTGGGTATGCAACTCGTCGACAAGTATGGGAAAGAGACCACGGGCGTGTTTTGCATCGGAATCGCCGGTCGCAAGCATGCCCGAATCGCGTGCGTGAACGGCGTCGCCGCGACGGGCAGTACCTACATACCGCGGCAAGCTGGCCGGACCGGCATGGGCGGGGTGATGGGCTCCAAGAACGTCGTGGCTGTCGTGTTCACGGGCAGGGATTTGAAGGATCCTCCCGTCGCCGACGCGAAAGGGCTGCAAGAAGCAGCGAGGGAGATGCGAAAGGTCATAGCCGAGAACGACAAGAAACAGCTGAACCTCTTCGGGCAAGGCACGAGCGGCTTGGTTGACATCGTGAACAAGATCGACGTGCTCCCGGTTAACAACTTCTCGACCTCCAACGTTCCCGAAGCAGCGCGCCTCAACGGCGAGGCCTTCATGCAAGGGGTGTTCAAGAGAACGGTTCCTTGCAGCCCCGGGTGCAACCTGGGATGCGGCAAGCTCTCACGGGTCACGCTGCCGGACGGCCGCGAGGTCGACGTCGATGGGCCCGAGTACGAGACCATCGGCATGCTCGGCTCCAACCTCGGCATATTCGACGCCAACTTCGTGGCCGAGGCCAACTACATGTGCGATTCCCTTGGCCTCGATACGATATCCACGGGGTACCTCATCGGATTCGTGATGGAATGCGCCGAGAAGGGGTATCTCAAGAAGGCGGATCTCGCCGGGCTTGATGACGTGAGGTTCGGCAGC